>CP070701.1:544178-585365 GCA_020349885.1 Acidobacteriota bacterium | reverse complement strand
AAGGTCCCTTGGGGAACGATTCCAGCGGCGCCCCGCGAGTCAGCGGGTCGATCTGTCCGTAAAGAGAGTCCGGACGACGCGTTTCCGCTGAGGGTGCTTTTGCACCTCGGTTCCACCTCGCGGTTTTTTTGCAGGCTGACCGGTCGAAAAGGGGGGATGCGGGAACGGGGTTGTCGAGCTGGACGGGGACGCTACGACTTTTTCCTCTCGGCGCGGCCGTGGTCGTCTTGAAGGCGCACCACGTCGTCGAGGTGCGGCGTCGAGACCTCAAAAAGCACGCAATCTTCAAGCGCCGTGATGCGATGCACTTCGCCCGGCGCGACGCGCTGGGCGTCCCCGGCGGACATCTCCATTTCGCTTCCGCCTTGTTCATCCGCGCCGAGGTAGAGCATCAGCCGCCCCGAGTATAGGTAGAGGGTTTCGTCCTTGCGTTCGTGATACTGCAGGCTCAGGCGCTCTCCCTTGCGCACCGCCATAATTTTTCCCGCGTAATGCGGCGTCTCGGCGAAAAGGATTTCGTGGCCCCAGGGCTTTTCGATTTTTTTCATGGGATGACGCCCGCCGTCCCCGGCCGGGCCGCTCCGGGCCCTGAAGGGGCGGGCTGAGCACCGTCGGCGGCCGAGGCCCTTTCGGCAAGCAGGGCGCGAATCTCCGAAGCGTCGCTTTTGGAAAGAACCTCCCGGGCAAGCGCCTGCGCGTCCGAGATACGGATGCGGCGTACGGCGGCCTTGACTTCGTGGATGCGGCGCGCGTTCATGCTCAGATTCCGATACCCGAGTCCCACCAGGAGTTCCGTGAGGGCGGGATCGCTGGTCATCTCTCCGCAAAGGTGGAGGTCGATGCCCGCCGTGTGTGCGGCGCGGGCCACGCTGTCCAGCAATCTCAAAACGGATGGGTGTAGCGGCTCGTAAAGATAGGACACCGTGTCGTTTCCGCGCTCGATGGCCAGGGTGTATTGGATGAGGTCGTTTGTGCCGACGCTGAAGAAATCCGCTTCGCGCGCGAATGTATCCGCGGCCAGCGCCGTGGCCGGCACTTCGACCATGATTCCGAACGGGATGCGCTCGGCCACGGTTTTTCCTTCAAGACGCAGGTCTTTCCGGACGCTCTCGAGGAGAGCCTTGGTGCGCCGAATTTCGTCCAGGTTCACCACCATGGGGACCATGATGAGGCAACGACCGTGCGCGCTCGCGCGCAGGAGGCCCCGGAGCTGGGGCAGGAACACGGCTTCGTTTTGCAGGCAATAGCGGATAGCCCGGAGGCCGAGCACGGGATTGAAATTATCTTTTTGAAGGATGCTGTGGAAGAACTTTTCTCCGCCCAGGTCGAGCGTGCGGATGACGACGGGTTTTTCCCCCATGCTTTCCAGAACGGCCTTATAGGCCTGGTAGTGGTCCTCCTCGGTGGGAAGATTGGGCGATTTGTTGAGGTAGAGGAGTTCCGTGCGGTAAAGCCCCACGCCTTCGGCTCCGTGTTCGAGTGCTCCCTCGACATCGGAGGGAAACTCGATGTTGGCGGCGAGGTGCACCCGTTCGCCGCTCCGCGTCTCGGAAACGACATCCCGCAGAGCACGGTAAGCCTGCGAGCGGTCCGCGAGCTCCGCCTTTTTCGCCCGGTAGGCGTTCACGTCCGCCTCCGAGGGGTTCAGGATCACCTGTCCTTCGTCGCCGTCCAGTAGAACGGGCGTCTGGTCCACGACGGCGGCGCTCAGGTTGTGGAGGCCGATGACGGCCGGAATGGCGAGCGAGCGAGCGATGATGGCCGTATGCGACGTGATGCCGCCCACGTCGAGCACAAGGCCCAGAACGCGGTCGCGATGGAGTTGAATCGCATCCGAAGGCGCAAGCCGCGAGGCCACCAGGATGTGCGGCTCTTCGAGCGTCGAGAGGTCACGCGGCTTGGCGCCCATGAGGTTCCAGACAATCCGACGCGTCACATCCTCGATGTCCTTGGCGCGCTCGCTGAGATAGGCGTCCTTCATCTCGGCGAAACGCCTCGCAATCTGACCCGCGGAGTGATGGATGGCCCACTCGGCGTTCACGCGGTGCTCCCGGACGGTCGAGGCCGCGCGCTCGACAAGAAGCGGATCATCGAGAGCGCAAATTTGCGCATCGAGGAAATACGCGTGGTTTTCGCCGAGCGTTTTCGTGACCTTTTCCCGAATGACATTGAGCTGCCGCTTCGAGGAAGCCACGGCGTTTTGGAGGCGTTTGACTTCGAGGGGCACGTCGGATTCGTGGAGGCTTACGTGGAAGATGGAAATTTCTTCGTCGCGCAAAAGGAACGCCTTCCCGTAGGCGACGCCGCCCGAGGCGGCAATACCGCGCGCCACAAGCCGCGTGCTCATGAGTGAACCTCTTTTCTTAAAATGAGAGGTTTTCGGCTTCCATGCATGTTCTCAGCTAGGTAATGGCGGCGTTATTCCGCCTCCTCGAATCGGTTTGCAATGAGGGCCGCGAGGGAGTCGCAGGCTTCCTGCGCATCGCTTCCCTCGCAGAGAAGAGAGAGCTTCGAGCCATGGGCGGCGGCGAGGGAGAGGATTCCCAAAATACTCTTCGCGTTCACCCGCTCGCCGTCCATCGAGAGGTAAATGTCGCAAGCAAATTGGCTCGCGAGCCGAACCAGCCGCGCCGCCGCCCGCGCATGCAGCCCCAGCTTGTTGACGATTTCGACCTCACGCTCCACCATGCGGTTTGCTCCTCATGGGCTTTCCCGATTGCGGCTTCGAGCGCTGCTTGCGGTCGTATTCGGAAAGTAGATGAATGCTGTTCACGCCCTTGTCGACCAGGGAGCGCGCGATGTCGCGCACCGTGGCGTCGTTTCGATTTTGATGCGTTGCGAGTTTCACGAGGATGGGCAGGTTCACGCCCGTGACGACCTCGATGTTCGGACGCTTGCGCACGAAGGAAAGCGCGACGTTGGAGGGCGTGCCGCCGAGCAGGTCGGTCAAGACGAGGACGCCGTCACCGCAATCGACCGCATCGATGGCTTCGCCCACCTCGCGGCGGATGTCTTCAAATTGCCGGTTCCATCCGATGGTGAGGGTTTTGAAGGGAAGCGGCTCACCCGCAATGTTCTGAGCCGACTCGAGGAGCGCCTTCGCCAGATCGCCGTGTGTGATGATGAGAATACCTATCATGTCGTGCCTTCAGCATAGTTTAGCCGAATCGCGCGTAAAAATCATCTAAGGAAGGGCTTCTTTATGGGCAATGCGGGTATTTTGAACTTTTTTCGGGTTCTTGGGTTATCATGGAAAGATGAGCCTTGCCCTGAAGCGCGCGTTCTTTGCCTTTGCGGCGATATGGCTCGCGGCGGGAGCGGCCGTCCAGGCGGCGGATCCCGACGAGGGCGTCCCCGCCGGGCGGGAAGCCGCTGAGAGCGACCGTCTTCAAGACGAGCAGCCCATGGCCGACGAGCGTCTTGTCAATCCCGTCTGCCCCGAGGCCAAGCGTGACAGCCTTACCACCCCCGACATGACGCTCTGGGACAAGGTCGTCAAGGCGCACGTGCGGCGCGGCATCGTGAACTACCGCGCCATAGCCGAGGAAGCGAATTTCAAGAAATTCCTGGCTTCCTGGGACTGCATCAATCTTTTGGCCGCGCGTGAGCTCGGAAAAAAGGAGCGCGCCGCCATGTGGCTTAACATATACAACGCGCATGTCGTGGCCCATATTTTGAAGCACTATCCCGTTTCGAGCGTGGAGCGGATTCCCGATTTCTACAAGCAGCGCGTTGCCCGCATCGGGGGCCGCCACACCTCCGCGCTGCACCTCGCCGACGAGGTCAGATATTTATTAGAAGATGCGCGCGTCGGCTTCGCGCTGTGCCGTGGATCGCTCGGCGGCCCAACGCTGCGTGAGGAAGCCTATACGGCCGAGCGCCTGGATGCCCAGCTCGAAAACCAGACCAGGCGATTCTTTGCCGACCGGAACAAATTCCACCTAGATAAACGGGGGAAGTTTATGCGCCTTTCTAAGGTTTTCCGATGGGAGCAGCGGCACATCGTGCGCATCGAAGGCGCCATCTTGAAATTCTTCGCCCGTTACGTGCCGCCGGAGGACGCCGAGCTGGTGCAATCGGGAACGCTTTCCATCCGATTCTCCCCCTACGATGCTGACCTCAATGGTGAGACCTTGTATTGATTCGCCGAAGGGGGGCAGGAAACCGTGCGCCGTTGACTTAACGGCGCTCAAAAGGTATCTTTTCCGGACAACGTCAGTTGGAAAGCAGATGCATAATAGGATGCGTTCGAATCGGCACCTTCGATGGTGGGGCTTGCGCTTCTTGATGGGCAGGATCTTCCTGCTTGCGCCGCTTGCGCTGGTCGTGGGCCTCCTGGGGGCTGCGCGAAGTGTCGAAGCGGCGCAGCCGGACGGGACGATGCGGGCCTCCGATATCCTCTTCCGCTTCGACGCGGCGCAGCGAGGCACGACCACGCTGCGTGTCCGCTTTACGCAGGAGAAGCGGTGTTCCTTGACAAAGAGCGAGACGGACGTGTCCCGCGGCACGTTCTATCTTGAGAAGCCCAACCGTCTCCTTCTCTACTACGAGGAGCCGAAGCCGGCCTACTATCTCCTGACCGACGGCCGCCTTCTCGTCTACTACCCCGAGCTCAAGATCGCGCAGGAAACAAGACTTCCCAACCGCAGGGTCTTCAAGCGTTTTATGCGGTACTTCGGCATGGGCGAGGCGAGCGATCACATCGCCAAGTTCTTTGATGTGGCCGTCAAGGAAGGCAACCCCCTGCCCGGTACGTTCTACCTCGAGATGACGCCGCGCAAGCGCCGTATTGAAAAACGCGTCGCCGAGGCGCGCCTCTGGGTGGACCGCGAAACCTATCTGCCCCGTCGCGTGGAGATGGTTGAGGAAGCGGGAGACCTCCTGCGCATCACGCTCGATCACACGGAACGCAACGTGGATTTGCGCGACGCGTTCCTTCTCGAAATCCCCCCCGACGTCAAGGTCGAAAGAATCAAGGCAAGCGAGTTCGAGGGACTGTAGCCTCCTCACTTGTAAGGCTCTCCGTACGGTTCCTGGCATGTCCCCTGGCCTGCTCGCCGGGGCAGGCGCTAGGACAAGCTTGCCGGCGAGGAAGCTTACACAGGAGAAGCGAGGCCTGGGACCGCCCTGGTTTCCCGTTCATTCGAACCATTTTAGGAATTTCTTTTTCGATCGGCTGGCGCAGAATTCTTCAAGATGGCGCAGGCGCTTGCCCACCTGCCCCAGGCTCGCCTTGAGCATCTTGTTGTCCTTGGCGAGCTCCTCGCTCACCTTGAGCAGCAAATCGAGATCCTTGCGCATACGTTGAGGGTCATTGTCCGCCATGAGCGCATCGCGCACCGTGCTCAGGGAAAGACCCTGCTCGTGAAGCTGCTCTTTGAGGTATCGAAACTGTTCGATGTTGTAGTCGGTGTAACGGCGATGCCCGCCCGCCGTCTTTTCAATCCGAAGAAACGTCGGAAACTGACTTTCGTAGTAATAGAGGGTAGAGCGGGGAAGCCCAACCGCTTTTTCCACATAGCCGATGGAGTGGCGTTTCTCGTTTGCGGGCATCCCGGGGGCTACAGCCGGAAACGATGACCCTCGAACTTGTGCTCGCGCTGCAGGTTGTAGACGAACCCTGCCAAGTCAATGGGAACCGCGTATTTGACCTCGACTTTGAGACGCTTGGCGGTCAGCCGAATGCGGATGTCTTCGCCGCGAACGGGAAGATCGAGACGCTCCGCTTCCTTGAGAAGTCTTTTGCGTATGTCATCCTCCGTCGTCTGGCCCAGGGATGCCCCCCGGCGTGACAGGGTCTCGACCTTTTCCGCGAAATCGTACGTTTTAACGAGTACGGGAATGACCTTGAAAGCGGTGTACAGAATGGCCACTGCGATGAAGAGAGCGATCACCGCGCCGGTCTTTCCTTCTCCGCGCATGCTGGAATGCTTCTTGAACATTGCTTTTCCTTTTGGAGAAACAGTCTACCAAGGCCCGGAAGGCGAGTCAAGTGCAGCGCCTTGAAAAGTGTTGAGCGCTGCGCGGCTGTGTGCTACCCTAGGGTGAAATCCGATTTTTGTTTGTGTGGTTTTTGCAATTTCCAGACAGGAGGTTCGTATGGCGAAAAAACTCGAAGGTAAAAGAATTCTGATGGCCATCGCGAAGGAAAATTTCCGCGACGAGGAACTCCTCACCCCAAAGCGCATCTTCGGGGAGGAAGGTGCCGTGGTGGCCGTCGCATCGAACGAGCGCGGCACGTGCAAGGGCATGCTGGGCGCGGAGGCGACGGCGGAGCTTGCCATCCGCGACGCGAAGGCGGACGATTACGACGCCCTCGTCATCCCGGGCGGCCTGGGCTCGCCCGAGTACCTGTGGAGGAACGGCGACCTGCACGCGCTCATCAAGGCGTTCCGCGAAAAAGGCAAGCAGACGCACTCCATATGCCTCTCGCCGGCCGTTCTCGCCATCACAGGCGTTCTGAAGGGCCGCAAGGCGGCCGTCTATGCCACGCCCGAGTCGAAGGCCGAGCTCGAAAAAGGCGGCGCCGTCTATGTGGACGAGCCCGTGGTCGTGGACGGTGACGTGGTGACGGGGCGGGATCCGGACGCCGCCGAGCCCTTTGCGCGAAAAATAGTGGAAGTTCTCGGTAAAAAATAGTTATTTTTCAATAAGTTACGGTCGTCTTTCTAGAGTAGTTTTCAACAAGAATTTTTTGTTTTTCAACAGGGAGAAAAAATTTTTTTACCTATTGACTTTCACTTTATTTTCACCTATGCTGGGTTTTGTGATGACACCCAAGCGGAAGGCTGTTCTGGACTTTATTGGGCGCTACATGGCGCGCGAGGGCTGTGCGCCTTCGTACCACGAGATCATGAAAGAATTCGGTTACCGCTCGACGAATTCGGTGTTCAAGCATGTGCGGGCGCTCGCTGAGGAAGGATATCTCAAGCGCGCCTGGAACGCCCGCCGCGGAATAGTTCTCACAATGGATGCAGAGGATTCGGGGAACCTGCCCGACGACCACATTCACCCCCTTCCGGGGCAAGTTCCCCTCCTCGGCTCCATCGCCGCGGGGCGGCCGCTCGACGCCGTCGAGCACCGCGAGGAGGCGCCGCTTCCTGCGGGCAATGACAAGACCTACGCCCTGCGCGCTATGGGCGACTCGATGGAAGGGGAGGGCATACTCGACGGCGATTTTCTGCTTGTCGAGCCGCGCGGGGAGGTGCGCGACGGCGAGATTGTCGTGGCGCTCCTTTCTGGAGGCGAGGCGACGGTCAAAAAATTCTTCCGCGACCCCGGGCGCCGCAAGATTCGGCTCGAGCCCGCAAACGCCGACTATGAGCCGATCTACGTCGACGAGACCGACGTGCGGATCCAGGGCGTGGTCACGGCGGTGTGGAGAATGTTCCGGCGGGGCGGAAGGGGCGTATAATGGACATCATGGCGACGCGGTCTTCCATCGAGTGGACGGACTCTACTTGGAATCCGGTCACGGGTTGCACCAAGGTCAGCCCGGGCTGCAAGAATTGCTACGCCGAGCGCATGGCGCACCTGCTTCGGCTGATGGGCCAGCCCCGCTACCAAAACGGCTTTCGAGTAAAGCTACAAGAGGATATTGTCGAAGCGCCTCTATCTTGGCGGGGACGGCGCACCATCTTCGTCAACTCCATGAGCGACCTCTTTCACGAAGAGATTCCCCTCGAATTCATCCAGCGCGTGTTTGCGACCATGAACAAGGCACGACAACATATTTTTCAGATTCTCACGAAGCGCTCCGGGCGCCTTCTTGAGCTCCGCCATGCCGTCGAGTGGACGGAAAACATATGGATGGGCGTCTCCGTGGAGAGCGCGAAATACACATTTCGCGTTCATGACTTGCAGAAGGTGCCGGCCAAGGTTCGTTTTCTGTCCGCCGAGCCGCTCTTGGGGCCTATTCCGCAACTACCACTCTCCAGGATTCACTGGGTCATCGTGGGAGGGGAATCGGGGCCTCGCGCCCGGCCCATGCGTCCCGAATGGGTGCGGCAGATCCGCGACCGTTGTCGGGATTACGAGGTGCCGTTTTTCTTTAAGCAGTGGGGGGGGGTTAATAAGAAGAAAAATGGAAGAAAGATAGACCGACGTTACTGGAATCAACTCCCTCGTGTTGGAGGATATGAGCAGGCACCAAACTTGTTTCAATTGCATCTGTAAGATTTGCCAGCATGGCTGTTCCGACAACAAAAATTTGGAAAATCGAACCACATACTAAGGCAAAGCATGAGATCCTGCGCCGCTACCTAGGTGCCTGGTTTGGTATAGTCGGAAGCAGATTTCCTCGTTGTATGTACGTTGATGGATTTTGCGGGCCAGGAGAATATGAAAAAGAAGAAAAGGGATCGCCGATTGTAGCCCTTGAGGCGGCAGAACCTCATAGCAGGCGTCTGAAGGGCGAAGCAGTTTTCTGGTTCATTGATGAGGATGAAGACAGAATTCTTCATCTAAGGGAAAAGATTGCCAGTAGGAAATGGCCTGATTCTTTTACAATCAGGCCTCCAGAGTGCGGGAAATTCCATGAGAAGTTTTTACCCTTGCTGGAATCCATGGAAAAAAACGGGCTTGGATTAGCCCCCACGTTTGCTTTTATTGATCCTTTTGGCTTTTCTGGTATTCCTTTAAAGATAGTACATGGTTTATTAAAACACCGAAGTTGCGAGGCTTTTATAAACCTAAATGTCGATGGAATAAATCGTTTTCTTGAGCATCCAGAAGAAAGCATTGCTCGACATATAAGTGAGACGTTTGGCACCGAAGAAGTTATAGAGATTGCTCACTCCAGCGGAGATAGGAGGACTGCGTTACGAAAGCTTTATCAGCAACAACTCATGAAACAAGCAAAATTTGTGCGTTATTTTGAAATGAAAGATCATCGAGACAGAACACAGTATTATCTGTTTTTTGCGACGAACGATCGCCTTGGCCATGTCAAGATGAAAGAGGCTATGTGGACAGTGGATCCCAAGGGTGAATTTCGTTTCTCGGATGCTACGGATCCTAATCAAAGCATCCTTTTTGATGATAGCTATGTGCCGACCTTGTTAAAAATTCTGATAGCAAGATTTGGTGGAAAAACTGTGAATGCGCGGGATGTAACCCAATACGTGGAAGATGAGACTGCTTTTTTACGAAAACACAGGAACCGAGTCTTAAAGGCAGAAGAGGAGCGGGATAATGGTAAGGTCGAAGTTGCATCGCGAAAGCAAGATGGTAAGGTGCGGAAGAAAGGAACATTTGCTGATGGGACAATGGTGACTTTTAGGAGATGATGTATCTTGATCGAAAAAATTAATCTCCTCCTCCCCGAGACCCTGCCGCCGCCGCGGAGTGCAATGGCGGAGCGGGGAGCGGAGCCGAAGGACACGAGTGCCCGCAAACACCCCTAAATGAGGTCAACTCATGGACGTGAAAAAAGCAATAGAAGAAAGAGGCAGCGTAAGGAAATATGAGAAAAGAGAGGTACCGGACCGTTTACTCAGAAAATTGATTGATGCGGCAAGACTGGCCCCTTCCGGAAGGAATGCTCAGCCGTCGAAATATTTTATTGTAAAGGACGGTGAGACAAAGGCTAAATTAAGAAAGAACAAAGTTTTCGCGCAAGCTTTTGTTTATAAGGCACCGGCGATTATAGTATGTTGTGCAGAACCCGGTGCATACACGGAGCATGATGAAGAATGGGATGCGCCTAGAAAGATTCGTGCAATTAGGGATTTGTCGATAGCCTCTTCTTTCTTGGTATTGAGAGCGACGGAATTGGGCTTGGGAACTTGTTATATCGGTTGGGTTAAGAAGGAAAAAATAAAGGAAGTTCTCGGCATTCCGACAGAGAATTTTGTTCTGTTTGTCATAACGGTAGGTTATCCCGCCGAACAACCTGAGCCGACATCGAGAAAAAGCATAGAAGAAATTCAGTTGCAGCCTCACAAGTATTAAGAGAATTTGAGTGTGTCTGAAGCGCTGAAGCCCCTCATTCCCGAGGTAATGCCGCCGCCCGTCGTCGGGGGCGTCGTCGCGGAGAAGCACCGCTACCTGAAACCTGTCCTGAGCGGAGCCGAAGGAGACGTCTCGCGCGAAACGCTCGCGCCGCGCGACGTGACCTACGTCCAGATGAACGCCCGCTCCGTGCTCAACTGGTCCGCCGAGGGCGCCTTTGAGGGCTGCTACACCGTCAACCCCTACCGCGGCTGCGAGCTCAACTGCGCCTACTGCTACGCCCGCTACACGCACGAGTTCCTGGAGCACCTCGACACGAACGACTTTTCCCGCGTCATTTACGTGAAGCGGAACGCGCCGAAAGTTTTGCGCCGGACGCTCAGTCCCCCGCGCGTTCGGGACAAACGGATCGCCGTCGGCACCGCGACCGACCCGTACCAGCCGGCCGAGAGGAAATTCGAGATCACGCGCGGAATCCTGAAGGAGCTCGCCCGGCACGAGGGGCTGAACGTTTCCGTCACGACGAAATCCACGCTCATCACACGCGACCTCGATGTGCTGCGGGAGCTCGACCGTCGTTCAAGCTTGACGGTGTACCTGTCCCTCGTCAGCCTTGACCGCGCAAGAATCGCCCGGCTCGAGCCGAACGCTCCCACGCCCGAGGCGCGCCTTCGCGCCGTCGAGACACTCGCCAGGGCGGGCCTCCATGCCGGCATCCATATGATTCCCCTGCTTCCTCTTTTGACCGACCACCGCGCCAACGTGGAGGCCCTCGCAGCGCGCGCCCAGGATGCCGGAGCGGTATTTGTCCACGCAGGTTTCCTGTCCCTTAAGTCAACCACGAAGCGCCATTTCTTCTCGTTTCTTCAACGCGAGTTCCCGCACCTCCTGGCCCGCTACCGCCGCGCCTACGGGAGCGCCTCCCAGCCCCCGGAGGCCTACACGCGCCGCGTCCGCGCGATGGCGGACGCCGTGCTCGCCCGATACGGCTTTGCGGACGTTTCTGATGAGGAGGAGGAAACGTACGAGCCTGAGGAAGCGGGTGCGGAGCCGGCGCTGCCGTTCGGAAGGGCGGACTGAGGAAAAAGCATCCGGGCCGAGCGGGGGCGCCCCGCTGGGCCGAAGCGCGCCGCCTAGGGCTTGGCCGACTTTAGGTACTTGTAGAAGTCGCTGTCCGTGGTGAGGATGAGGCGGGAATTGCCCTTGACGGTGGTGCGGTAGGACTCGAGCGTCTGCAGGAAGGAATAAAACTCGGGCGCCCTGTTGTAGGCCGAAGCGTAGATGCGCGTGGCCTTGCCGTCGGCCTTGCCCTTGATTTCCTGCGCTTCGCGGTAGGCCTCGGAGGTGATTTTCTTGAGCTCGCGGTTCATCCCTCCCACGATCTCCGCGTGCTTGCCTTCGCCCTCCGAGCGGTAGCGCGCCGCGATGCGCTTCTGCCCGCTGATCATGCGGTCGTACACTTTCTGGCGCACCGACTCGATGTAGTTGATGCGCTTGATGCGCACGTCCAGGAGTTCGATGCCCATGGCCGCCACGAGAACCCTCGCGTTCTCCAGAATTTTCCGCGCCAACTCCTCCCGCCCGACGGAGATTTTTCCCACCTGCTCGGGGTCCAGATCGAAGCGCGAGTCTTCTTGATGGACTTCCAGGATGCGGTCGCTCGTGCGCACGGCGTCGATGAGCACGTGGCTCGCCACCATGTCGCGCGCCGCCGCGTCGATGATGTCGTCGAGGCGCGACTGGGCGCGGCGCTCGTCGCGCAGGCTCTGCAGGAAGAGGAGCGGGTCCACGATGCGCCACCGCGCCATGGTGTCGAGGTAGATGTACTTGTTGTCGTTCGTGGGAATTTGCTCCGGGTAGCCGTCCCATTCGAGAATGCGCTTGTCGAAGCGGAGCACCTGCTCGATGATCGGAATTTTTATTTTAAGGCCCGGCTCGAGCACGGTGCGCACGGGCTCCTGGAAGCGCGTCACCACGGCCTGCTCGTATTCCGACACGACGAAAAAGCCCCCGAACACCAGTACCAGGAGCACCACGAGCGCGATGAGAATAGCCGCGGGGTTCTTCATTTTGCCTGTCCCTCGCGCCCCAGGAGCTGAAGGAGCGGCACCAGCCCCTTTTGCGATTCGTCAATAACGTAGATGTCCTCGACGTGCGGCAGGATCTGGGACATCGTTTCCACGTACATGCGGCGGCGCGTGACGTCGGGCGCCTTGCGGTATTCTTCGTGGATGGAGAGAAATTTCGCGGCGTCTCCGCGGGCGCGGTTGACGCGGTCGGTGGCGTAGCCCTCGGCTTCGGCGATGACCTGCTGGGCCTTTCCCTGGGCTTTCGGAATTTCCTTGTTGTACATCTCCCACGCGTTGTTTATCATCCGCTCCTGTTCCTGGCGCGCCTCGTTGACCTCGTTGAACGAGGGCTTCACGGGGTCCGGCGGGTGCACGTCCTGCAGCTTGACCGTCACGAGCTGGATGCCCGTCTCGTAGGAGTCGAGAATCTCTTGCATCCGCTCATGAACCTTGACGGACACCTCGGCGCGTCCCTGCGTGAGCACCTCGTCCGCCGTGTAGTCTCCGACGGTGCTTCGCATCACGGCCTCCGACACGTCGCGCAGGGCTTCTTCTGGATTCCGGTTCTTGAAGAGGTACAGGTAGGAATCCGAGATCCGGTACTGCACCGCCCACTGCACCTCGGCGATGTTCAGGTCCCCCGTCAGCATGAGCATCTCCTCCTCGTAGCGCTTGCCCGGCTCGTACTGGGTGCGGACGCCGGCTTCCTGGGTGCGGTAGCCGAATTCCTGCTTGCGGATCTGCCGCACGGGCACTTTGTAGACTCGGTCCACGCCGAAGGGGATTTTGAAATGGAGGCCCGGCTCGACCGTTTTTATGTATTTCCCGAAGCGCAGCACCACGCCCACCGACTCGGCTTTCACGGTGTAGGCGGCCGTGAGGATGAGAAACACCAGGAGCAGCACGCCGATGAAGCCGCCAACGCCCCTGGCGAGCTTCCTGGGGTCGGGCATGTTGGGCAGGTGCTCGCGTATGTCCTGTATGTCGCGGATGTTGTTCATCGAGGCATCAGTTTATAGGAAAGCGGCAAGCGTATCAACAAGGGAGGGGCGGTTTTGCTTTGAGGCGGCACTCGCCGTGAAGCGGGCAGCTTAGCCGCCCCGCCCGTTGAACGGGCACCGCTTCCCGGTGATGTGCGCCTCGAACTCCGGGCGCCATTTGCGGATGAGGCTCTCGGGGGCCATGCAGGCACCGTCGCCGAAGGCGCATATGGTGTTGCCCTTCATGTTGTCCATGATGTCGAGGAGCAGATCCAGGTCTTCTTTTGCGCCCTTGCCCGCCTCGATGCGGCGGAGGATTTTCAGCAGCCAGCCGCAGCCCTCGCGGCAGGGCGTGCACTGGCCGCACGATTCGTGGTGGTAAAACTCCATGACGTTCACGGCGGCCTGCACCAGGCAAACCGTTTCGTCGAGGACGACGATGGCCGCCGAGCCGAGCATCGAGCCCGCCTCCATGACGGAGTCGAAGTCCATCGGCGTGTCGATCTGGTCCGGCGTCATGAACGCCGACGATGTACCCCCGGGGCAGACGGCCTTCAATTTTTTGCCGCCGCGCACGCCGCCGCCGTACTCTTCGATGATCTTGCGGAGCGGGATGCCGAGCTCGTCCTCGTAGACGCCGGGGCGCTCGACGTGGCCGCTCAGGCAGTAGAGCTTGGGGCCGGTGTTCCGCTCGTTGGTGCCGAGGCTCTTGTACCAGTCGACGCCGCGCTCGACGATGAAGGGCACGTTCGACAGGGTCTCGACGTTGTTCACGGTGGTCGGGTGGCCGTAGATGCCGCGCTGGGCGGGGACGGGCGGCCTCAAGCGCGGCATGCCGCGGTTGCTCTCGGTGGACTCCATCAGGGACGTTTCCTCACCGCAGATGTAGGCGCCCGCGCCCTTATAAAGAATCATGCGCAGGCTGTAGCCGGAGCCGAGGATGTTTTCGCCGAGGTAACCCGCGCGCTCGGCCTCGGCGATGGCTTCTTTCAATATCTTGTAGCCGTCCCAGAATTCTCCCCTGATGTAGATGAAGCAGGTGTCGGCCTGGATTGCGTAGGACGAGATGGCGCAGCCTTCGATGACGAGGTGCGGGTCCTTGTTCATGAGAACGATGTCCTTGAAGGTGCCGGGCTCGCCCTCGTCGGCGTTGCAAGCGAGGTAGTGCGGCCCCTTCTTCTCCTTCGGCATAAAATTCCACTTGACGCCGCACGGAAAGCCCGCGCCGCCGCGCCCGCGGAGCCCGGACGCTTTGACGGCGTCGATAACGTCCTGCGGCTTCATCTGCGTGAGCGCCTTCTTCAAGGCCTGATAGCCGCCGTTAGCCTCGTACACGGAGAGGCGGTGGCTGTCGGGGGTGTTGATGTTTTTTGTGAGGACGGGTTGCATTTATTTCAGTTCCTGAATCAGCTTCTCGGCTGCCTCCGGCGTCACCTTGCCGTACTGCGTCTTGTCAACGTGGACGACGGGAGCTTGGTCGCACGCCCCGAGGCACTCGACCACCTCAAGGGAAAATTTTCCTTCCGGCGTCGCCTCTCCGAGCTCTACGCCGAGTTTTTGTTTGAGGTGCTCGGTCACTTTTTCGGCCCCCAGGAGCCAGCACGAGAGCGTCTTGCAGACGCGAATCTGGTGCTTGCCCATGGGCTTTTTGTAGAACATCGTGTAGAAGGAAAGCACCTCCTTCACGTGGGCCGCCGTGCAGTCGAGAAGCGCCGCCAGCTCTTCGCACGCCTCGGTGGAGATGTAGCCGAACTCCTCCTGAACGCGCCAGAGGGCAGGGATGAGGGCGGAGCGTTTCTCGGGAAATTCGCCTTGCAGATTCCGTATGTCTTGTTTAAGCGCTTCGGGAAACATGTTACCGATCACAATCCCCCATCACGGGATCGAGGCCTGCGATGCAGGCGACGGCGTCGGCGATCATCCGGCCGCGCACCAGATGCGGAAGCGTTTGTATATTCGCGAACGAGGGCGAGCGCACGTGAAGGCGGTAGGGCTGCACCTCGCCGTCGCCCACGAGGTAGAAGCCGTGTTCGCCCTTGGGGTTTTCGATGCTGAAATAGCACTCGCCCGTCGGTTTGATGCCGTCCGTAATGACCATGAACAGGTGGATAAGCTCCTCCATCTTCGTGAGGACGCGTTTCTTGCGAGGGAGGAAAATCTTGTGGTCGTCCACGCCGATATCGCCTTCCGGGAGACCGTCGATCGCCTGAGCGATGATGCGGGCTGACTGGCGCATCTCTTCAAGGCGCAGGAGGTAGCGGTCGTAGGAGTCGCCCTTCGTGCCGACTGGCACGTCGAAGTCGAACTCGTCGTAGCAGTTGTAGGGACGGGCCTTTCGGATGTCCCAGCGCACGCCCGAGGCTCGGAGGTTCGGTCCCGAAAGGCTTAGGTTGACGGCTTCCTTGGTCGAGATGACGCCCACCCCTTGGTTGCGCTCCATCCAGATGCGGTTGTGCGTAAGCAGTCCCTCGACCTCGTCCAGGACCTGATTCACGCGCGGCAGGAATTGGGAAATTTCTTGAATCACCTGGGGCGAGAAATCGCGGGCGAGGCCCCCGATGCGTGAATACGAGGTCGTGAAGCGCGCGCCGCAGATGTTTTCGATGATGTCGTAGAGGTATTCGCGCTCCTGGAATGTGTACAGGAAAACCGTCATCGCCCCCAGGTCGAGCGCGTGGCAGCCGAGCCATAGATAATGCGAAGAGATGCGTGCGAGCTCACAGCACACCGTGCGCAAGTATTGAGCGCGGCGCGGAATCTGATCGGTGATGCCCATGAGCTTCTCGACGGCCATCGTGTAGCTGATGTTTTGTGCAAGGGGCGAGATGTAGTCCATTCGGTCGGTGTAGGGAATGAACTGGTGGTAGGTCTTGTGCTCGGCGATCTTGGCCATGCCGCGGTGAAGGTAGCCGACGTGCGGGACGCAGTCGACGATGGTCTCGCCGTCGAGTTTCAGCACCATGCGCAGCACGCCGTGGGTCGCGGGGTGCTGCGGTCCCATGTTGATAGTGAGAATTTCAGTTTCCGGGTCCAGGCGTTCGGCGGTAATGGGCATGTCAGCTGTCTGCTCTCCGTTGCCAAAGGGCGGCAGGGGCCGGCGGGCTTTCCTGCAAGGCCATGGTTCCCTTGAAGTTGCGTATTCCGAGTCGAAAGGAGTTGTGCATATCCTGAGCCTACTATTCTATCGATTGAAGCCGCCCTCGTCAAGATGCAGCACCTTTACATTTTTTCTCCGGCCCCCTATACTGAAATACACGTAAACCCATGCGACCGCTTACGGTTTTTTCGCTTCCCGCTGTCCTCCTCGGGGGGGCCGTTTTAGGGCAGGTGCTCGGCCACGGCGTTGCCGCGACGGCGGAACGCACCTATTCCTACACGGGGGAAATGGCCGAAGTGCTCTCGGTCATCGAGACGCGCCACGTTTCCCCTCCTCCTCCGAAGGATCTTCTCTATGCCGCCATCCGCGGGATGACCGATGCCCTTGATCCCCACAGCAACTTCCTCACCCCCGATCTCTATCGCGACATGCAGGAGCGCCAGGAGGGCTCTTTCTACGGCATCGGTATTGTGATCTCGCGCCGCGCCAATCGTCTTACGGTGATTTCTCCCATCGAGGGCACGCCCGCCCACCGCATGGGCCTGCACGCGGGGGACGTCATCGCCGCCATCGAGGGGCGCCCGACCGACGATATGAGCATGGGCGAGGCCGTGAATCTACTCCGCGGCCCGAAAGGAACCACGGTCAACATCTCTGTCGAGCGCGCCGGCGTGGAGGGGATGCTGGAGTTCGCCCTGACGCGGGAGGAGATTCCGGCCAGCGGCGTCGCGGCCCGTTTCATGCTTTCTAAAGACATCGGCTATGTTCGAATCCGCGACTTCAACAAGGCTACGGGCTCCGAGGTGGCCGACGCCCTCGAAGAGCTCAAAACGCAGGGGATGAAAAAGGTTCTTCTTGATTTGCGCGATAACCCGGGCGGCCTTCTGCAGCAGGCCGTCGAGGTGGCCGAGCTTTTTCTGGACAGGGGACAGGAGGTGGTTCACACGAAGGGGCGCATATACGGCTCGACCGAGGAATTCCAGGCGCGGCGCGACTCGCCCGTGGCCGGGATGCCGCTCGTCGTGCTCGTGAACCGCTCGAGTGCTTCCGCGGCTGAGATCGTGGCCGGTGCCGTTCAGGACCATGACCGCGGACTCGTGGTGGGTGAGCGCACGTGGGGCAAGGGCCTTGTGCAGAGCGTCTACGGCCTGCGCGACGGCTCGGGCCTCGCCCTGACGACCGCGCGGTATTACACCCCAAGCGGCCGCCTCATCCAGCGCGACTACGAGGACGTCGATGAGTACTTTCAAAAGGACTGGGACAGTGACGAGCCGTATTCGCCCGACCCGGAGCGCGAGAGGCGCACGGACCAGGGGCGCGTCGTTTACGGAGGAGGGGGCATCGGCCCCGACGTGGAGGTCAGGAGCCCCCGGGTGGAAAACCGGTTCCTGATCGCCCTGCACCAGGGCGCTCTCTTTTTCCGGTTTGCCGCCTCCCGCGCCAACACCCATCCCGAAGCCTTCACGAAAGACACGCTTTCCGTGGACGACGAGATTCTTCTCCAGTTTCGCCGCTTCGCCGTGGAGGAAGGCGTCGAGGCGGAGGAAGGTGAGTGGAGCGAGCACGGCGGCTACATTGCTAGGCAGCTCCTTGAGCAGCTCGCCGCGGCGTATTTCGGCGGCGAGGCGGCGCGTCTCGAGGCCGCCGCCCGGCATGACCCCCAGGTCCAGGAAGCCATCCGCCAGTTCCCGAACGCCGAGGCCCTTCTTCTCGGGAAAGAGCTTCAACTGGCGAAGAAGGACACGGACGACGGCGCGTAAGTTCTCTTCCCGCCTTAGCCGCGCCCGTTGTCAAATTTTCGAAAAATTGCTACACTATTTTAGATGGCTAGCAAGGAAGCCCTTCGGTGGGCTCGCGCGGAGGCTAGAGGCGTGGAGCTTTCCGAGGAATTTTCGGATCTCTCTCTCATTCCGCGCCAATATCGGGGGGCGGGGAAAATCCCTTACGATTTCCTCACGCCCGAGGAGGGCATGGTGCTCGCCCGCCTCGACGCCCAGACGTCCATCGAGGGCGTTCTGGGCCTCACGGGGTTTGACCGCGAGACGACGCTACGCACTTTGTACGTTCTCCAGCGGAGCGGCATCCTCGAGCTGGTGGACGAAAAGCGCGTCCAGGACGAGCGGAAAGAGGTCGACGTGCTGGAGCGGGAGATCGGAGCGCTCGAAGAAAAATTCCCTCTTTTGGTGGACGATCCGTTCGCCTTTTTCGGCGTGCCGTCCGGCGCGCCCCTCGCGCAGATCCGCAAGGCCTACCGGGAGATTCTGGCGCGTTTTCATCCCGACCGGATGCGGCAGCACCGGCGCTTCAACAAACGCCTGGACGCCATACTGGAAGCCATGGTGGAGGCCTTCGACCGGATTGCCGGCTCCGCGGATCAGCGGACTGGGAGGACGGACAGGCGGTCCGGGACGGACCGGCGGGTGTATGTGCAGCCAATCGATTCCTTGGATCGGCGGAGCGGCAAGGATCGGCGGAGGGGGGATGCGGATCGACGGGCGCAGGTGGAGGAGGAGCCGGACTATTCCTTGGGCCCGCCTTTTCCCGAGCCCAAGAACGACCACGAAAAAGCGGAGAATTTCTGCGCCGAGGCTGTTCGGCTCCTGCAGCAGGGACGCGGCGAGAGCGCGGTTCCGGTCCTTCAGAAGGCGGTGGGCCTTGAGCCTCAAAACGTCCGCTTCCGCCTGCGCCTCGCCAATGCGATGCTTCCCATCAAGAATCTTTCGCACAAGGCCGACGAGCAGTATAAGAAAATCCTGAGTATGCAGCCCGACAACATAGATGCCCTGCTCGGTCTGGCCCGGCTCTGCATCCGGATCGGAAAGCGCCCCGCCGCCCTCGAGTGCATCGAGAAAGCCAAGAAGGCGCAGCCCGACCACCCCGCCCTTGAGCGCCTCGAGGACCGCCTCTCGGTCGTGAAGAAGAAGCGCTAACGCCTCGCGTTACTCTCGCGTCTCGCGGGATTGCCGGGGGGCTTCAACGAGACGCTCCGCAAGCGAGCGCAGGCCCTCCTTGTTCGAGTCCCAGCGGAGAAGCGAGAGCGCTTCCTCGAAGGTGCACCACCGGAACGCCTGGTGCTCGCGGCTGAGCGTCACGGGCGGCGGTGCGCCGTCGCGGGCCGCGGAAGCGCGGAGGCCGAATACACTCTCCCGGCGGTCTTTTCCGTAGGAGTGGAAATCGAACGCGTAGCCGGACTCGACCAGGTCTCCGGCGCGGCCCGTGACGCCGGTTTCCTCGCGCGCCTCGCGGAGGGCGGCGTCGCGAAGGCTCTCGTCCCCTTCGACGCTGCCCGTCACGGGCTGCCAGTAGCCGCCCTTTTCGTCGTGGTAGCGAAGCAGAAGGTAACGCTGCGGCTTCGTGTTCGTGAAAACGTAGACCTGGACCTTGAGGTGGGGCATCCCCGCAGGCGCTAGTCGGCGGAGCCGGAGCGGGCGGCGTAGTCCGGCCTCGGGCTCAGCGCGCGCACCATCTCCACGCCCTCCTCGGCGGCTTTCTCCTCATACACCTCTATACTTATCTGCGGCGTGTGGGGCAGGGCCTCCAGAGCCTTGAAGAATTTTTCAAATTTCAGCGTGCCGTTCCGCGGTGAAAGGTGCTCGTCCATCTCGCCGTGGTTGTTGTGGAGGTGGACGTGAAAGAGGTCTTTCCCGAGTTCCTTGACCCACTGCTCGATGGGAACGCGGGAGAAGAGGTTGGCGTGGCCCGTGTCGAAGCAGGCCTTGAAGCGCTCGGAGGGCACCGCGCGCAGGAGGCTCTGAATCATGGATGGGTTCTCCTCCCATAGATTTTCGAGCGTAATGGTCACTTGTTCCCGCTCGGCGAAATCCACGAGTTCTTTCCAGAAGTCCACCTGCCGCCTGACCCAGGAGTTGATGTAAGTGGAGTGTTTGATAAACGGGTTGAAGTGGGCGTGGAAGACGACGGTGCGCGCCCCGAGTCTCTTGCCGATTTCGAGGCAGCGCATGTAGCGGTCGCGGACGATTCTCTTGAGGCGCTTGTCCCGGGTGTGTGGAAAAGAGTCGTAAAACGCACCGTGGAGCGAGACGCCGCCTTCGAAATCCTTCAAGCGCTTTTCGTAGGTCTTGACGAGGCTCTTCCAGTTGTCGTCGAGCACTTCCGGACTCGTGAAAGACTGGATCTCGAGTCCCGTCCCTTGGCTCCGGGCGATGCTCAGAAAGGAGTCAAAGTTCTCTCGTTGCGTTGAAACAAGCAAGGAAGATGACATGGTGGAAGGTCTGTTTCGGTTACGCAGCTAGCATGACTCGCCTTCTCGGGAATGTCAAGCGAATTTTTGACGCTTCTGCACGCCTGTGCTATGCTAGCGTTTACCCCTTGGGGGCGAAAAAAATGATTCCTTCGCACGTGGATTTCGGGCGGGCGTTTACGTTCGCGTTTGAGGACAAGGACTGGCTCAAGAAGTTTCTTATTGGCGCCGTCGCCGTGCTCTTTGCACCGGTGCTCGTAGGCAGCCTGGTGCTTTTCGGCTACGCCAAGGCGCTGTTTCGAGGGGTAGCGCTCGAGGGCAAGGAGACGCTTCCCGAGTGGGATCGGGCGGGCGACTATCTGGCCGACGGCGTGCAGGTATTCATCATCGTGTTCGCCTATTCGATTCCCCTAGTGGCGGTCACCGTTGGGCCGTGGGCGTTCCTGCAGGCGCTCTCCACCGTTTCCCAGCTCTCGGCCGAGTCGGTGCGCATCGTGAGCTGCTGCTGTTCGTGGCCTTTCGCGGCGGTGGTGGGCCTGGTGGTTCTTTTTTCGCTCCCGGTGGCGCTTATGCGATTCTGCGCCACCGAGAATCTCGCGGCCGCTTTCGAATTCCAGACCATCGTTGACTTCGTTCGGAGTCACTTCTCGAATTATATTCTGTTGCTCTTCGTGCTCGTCGCGGCGGAGCTCCTCGCCTGGGTGGGATTCGTTGTTTTTGCCGTCGGGGTCCTCTTTACGGGATTCTGGGCCATGCTTGTCGCCACGCATGCCATGGCGCAGACCTGGCGCTTGGCGCGGGAAGAAAGCGGCGCGGGCGCGGACGAGCCCTTCGAGGGGTAGAAACGACGGCGCCCTTCGAAATTGCCGCCGAGCCCGACCTCCTACCGATTGAGCGTGTGAATCGCCCGGCCGAGGGCGTGCTTGGCGGCTTCCATGAGCGGCTCGCACAGGGTGGGGTGGACGTGAACGGTGAGGGCGATGTCCTCGAGCACGGCGCCCATCTCGAGCGCGAGCGTTCCTTCGGAGATTAAATTCGAAACCTCGGGGCCGACCATGCCGACGCCGAGCACTTGGTGAGAATTCTTGTCGGCGATAATTTTAACGAATCCGTCAGCCGGCTCGCCCATCGTGAGCACCCGCCCGGAGGCCGCGAGGGGGAATTTCCCAACGAATATCTCGTGGCCCTTGTCTCTGGCTTCGGCCTCGCTCAAGCCCACGCCCGCAACCTCGGGCGTCGTGAAGACGGCCCAGGGCATCGCCTTGTAATCGACGCTTGCGGCATGGCCCGCGATGGCTTCGGCGGCCACCTCGCCTTCGTAGGACGCCTTGTGTGCCAAAAGCGGCGGCGAGGAAACGTCCCCGATGGCGTGGATGTGGAAAATTTTCGTCTGGCAGCGCTCGTTGACGGGCAGGAACCCGCTTTCGTCGACCGAGAGCCCGGCTTTCTCTAACGAGAGTCCCTCCGTGCAGGGGCGGCGCCCCACGGAGACGAGCACGTGCGAAGCTTTCATCTCGCGCGGTTTTCCCTCGGTCTCCGTGACGAGCGAGACGCCGGTTTTGCTTTTCTCGGCTGATTTCACGACCGTCTTCAGATGGACGTCCGCTCCCCGCTTGCGCAGGGCGCGCTCGACGACGCGCACCAGATCCGGGTCGGTGCCCGGAAGAAGTTGCTCTGTCAGCTCGATGACCGTGAGCTTGGCCCCGAAGGACTGGTACGCCATGCCGAGCTCGAGGCCGATTTAGCCGCCGCCGACTACGACGAGGTGCTCTGGAATTTCCTTGAGGCGCAGGCCGCTGCGCGACGAGAGGACGCGCTCGTGGTCGAAGGGCAACTCCCTCAGTTCGACGCTCCGCGAGCCGGTGGCGACGACGGCGTTCTGAAACTCCACTTTTTCCAAGGCCCCCTTCGCGGTTTTCACCTCCAGCGAGCGGGCGGTGAGAAATGCCGCGCTCCCCTTGAGCACCGTGACCTCGTTCGCCTTGCAGAGTTTTTCGACGCCGCCCGTGAGCTTCGAGACGACGCCTTCCTTCCATGCCTGCACCTTCTTCATGTCGGCGCGCACGCGCTCGGCCATGATGCCCATCTCGGAGGCGCCCCCGATGCGCTCGAAAAGGTGCCCCGCCGTGATGAGCGCCTTCGAGGGGATGCAGCCGTGGTTGAGGCAGATGCCGCCGAGCTCGTCGCGCTCGATGAGGAGCGTCTTCTTTCCGAGCTGACCGCAGCGGATGGCCGCCACGTATCCGCCGGGGCCCGCGCCTATGACGGCCACGTCAAATTTCTTGGATGGCATGATTTTCTTTCGTTCGCTCGGAAGTGGCTTCTTTGTCTAAGAGCGCCGCGAACACCTCGTTCGATACGAGGAGTCCTTTCCGCGTGAGGCGGACGAGGCCGTTTTCCCGCTCGACGAGTCCCGCAGTGAGGAAACGCTCCATTTCGCGCGTGCGGCCTTCGAGGTAGGAAGAATCCTCCGGGCTGAGGGCGTGCCCCGAGAGCTTGCGCATGCCGAGGATTATGCGCTCCGCCGCGAGCCGCTCGCGGGACATGGGTTCCGGCGGAAGGGCAGGGGAGCGCCCGTGTTCCACCGCGTCGAGATATTTCCGTAGGTGCGCGGCGTTCGCCCAGCGCTTGCCTTCCGCGTAGGAATGCGCCGCGGGGCCGAAACCCAGGTACGGGCCGTCGCTCCAGTACTTCAGGTTGTGGCGCGAGGCGTGGCCGGGAAGGGCGAAGTTGGAAATCTCGTAGTGTTCGAAATTCTCGGCCTCCAGGGCGGCCGCGGCGGCTTCGAACATGCCCGCCGTCGCCTCGTCCGCGGGCGGGATGACTGCGCCGCGCGCGACCTTCCTCCCGAGGTAGGTGCGCTCGTGGAGCTCGAGGACGTAGAGCGAGAGGTGGTCGGGCTTGAGGGAGAGCGCCTGGCGGAGCGCCCCGCTCCATGAAGTGGCGGTCTCGCCGGGAAGGCCGCAAATCAGGTCGACGTTTATGGAGTCGAAACCGGCGCGCCGCGCCGCGCGGAACGATTCTTCGATTTGCCCCGCGTTGTGCGACCGCATCATGAGCCGCAGCGCGTCCTCGCGGAACGACTGGACGCCCAGGCTCAGGCGCGTCACGCCCGCTTCGCGGAACCCATGGGCGCGCGCGGGTGAGAGGTCTTCGGGGTTGGCCTCCAGGGTTATTTCCGCGTTCCGCTCAAGCGCGAACGCCTCGCGGCAGACGCCGAGAATTTTTTCGACCTCTTCCGGCTCAAGTAACGAGGGCGTCCCGCCGCCGAAGTAGACAGTGTTGGCCGGAAGAGGAGGCTCACGGCGCGCGGCGAGGATTTCCCGCCGCAGGGCCGCGACGAATCGCTCGCGCGTGCCGGACTTCGTATCAACGACGAAGTAAAAATCGCAATAGGAGCAGCGCGAGCGGCAGAAGGGGACGTGCAGATAGAGGCCGAGCATTTTTCCAGTGTAGCATGGGGGTGGAAAAGATTCGAACGGCTGGACAACCGTTCGTTTCACCGCAAGGGCGCAAGGGACGGTGGTGCATCGTATCTCTCGGCACATAATTTCGGTTGACTTTTCCGAAACCTCGGCTACCATAAGAGAACAGAGGAAAATTCCTTAACTGCGCGGGCGACTCCTTACGGGATTCCGGTGCAGGAGGAAATGCAGGTCACAAAAATTTATTCGGTTTTCATAAAGTTTCCCAAATGATTGCAGTCACGGGCGGAAGCGGTTTCGTCGGCTCGGCCGTTGTGCGGCTCCTAGCGGAGCGCGGAAAGATTGTCCGCGTCCTGAGCCGCTCCCCCCGGCGCGCGGCCGGAAAATTTCCCTCCCAGGTGGCGGTGGCCGAAGCCGACGTGGGCGACGCCGAGTCGCTCGAGCGGGGATTTGCGGGAGCGCAGGCGGTCGTAAGCGCCGTCCAGTTCCCGAACCACCCCGTAGAGCAGCCCTGGCGCGGGCGCACGTACGTCGAGGTGGACGGGCGCGGAGCCGAGCGCCAGGTCGAGGCTGCCCGGCGCGCCGGTGTCGAGCATTTCGTCTACCTGAGCGGCGCGGGCACGCGCGAGGGCCGGACGGAGCCGTGGTTTCGGGCGAAGGAGATGGCCGAGCGAGCCGTCAGGGAGAGCGGCCTCGCCTGGACGATTTTCCGCCCCTCGTGGATTTACGGCCCCGGCGACCGGAGCCTCAACCGGTTCGCGACGTTCGCGAAATTTCTTCCGTTCGTCCCCATCATCGGAAGCGGCCGCGAGCGAGTGCATCCCGTGTACGTCAAGGACGTTGCGCGCGCCGTCGCGGCCGCGCTCGACCGCCCGGAGGCGCACAATCAAATTGTGGAGATGGGCGGCCCAGCGATGACGATGCGCGAAGTGGTCGAGACGCTTCTGAAGGCTCTCAAGAGGCGCCGCCCCGTCGTGCCGCACCCGAAGCCCCTGATGAAGCTCGCGGGCTTCTTTCTGCAGTATCTTCCCAAGCCTCCGCTTTCGCCCGCGGCGGTGGATTTCGTCACCATGGAGGAGCCGGTCAACCTCGACGTCTACGAGAAGATTTTTTCCGACCTTCCGCTCATGCGGATGGAGCAGGCGCTGGGGGAGTATCTCAGCTAAGCCGCGCCGGGCGGCCAGCGGTCACTCGAACAGATTTTCCGGCTCGGGAAAGAGCTTTTCGAACTGCCACCACTGGATCCGGTAAATGGTGTCCCGGCCCTCGGCCTGCAGGTAGGCGTCTCCGTTCTCCTCCTCGGGGGCGGCAGCGAGAAGCACGGTCTCGCTTCCGTCGGCCAGGGCCACGCTGCACCGGTAGCGGGGCTCCGCGAGGCCGAGCTCCGCCGTTCTCGCCGGGTCTTCCACGTCGGTCGCAGTGAGCAGATCGAATCTATCCACGATGCCGTCGACACCGGACTGTTTGAATGTTTTCTTCCTTCCGCCCTCGGCGAGCACCCATTCCCAGGAAGCTTCCGCCACTTGGGGCGCTTCCGCCTCATCCGGCTGCGGCGCCGACTCCGTCGCGCGCTTCTCGAAGACGTACGTGTAGTCCGGCGTCGCAAGGGCGATGCGCGTGATCTGGTCCTTCTCCAAGTCCGCGACGGTTTTTTCGACCCACGGCGACGACTCGGGCGACTTGTCCGCCTCCTCGTCCCGGATTCCAGCTTCCGTGGCGAGGTTCGCGTTCCCGGCGAACACGCGGGATTCACCGGCCCTCCGCAGGAAGGAGCGGCCAAAAGTTTCCTGCCTGCCGACGAGCAGGTGGCTCCAGGTTTCTTCGCTTCCTTCCCGGTAGACCGCGACGTGAAGCGCGTTTTCGTCCGTCAGCCGGAAATCCTCGAGGACGGCCTCCTCGTCGGAGCGGAGCTCGCCCTGGAGGTTCTTGATCTTTTTCAGGAATTCGCCGACCTTGGTTTCGTTGGCCGGCGCGTTGTAACGGGTTGCGACGAACCAGGCGCCGCCCTCCCTCGCCAGAACGACCTTGTCGTCTTCCCTGGAGCCGCGGTAGATTTCGAGCCGGGAGGCGTCCAGAGTGCGAAAATCTTCGGGGGCGAGCGCCTCGAGGCGGAGCTCCTCGCGGAGGCTCGGCTCGGGAGAGAGAATTTTCTGAACGAGGAGGGCGACGAGCAGCAGCCCCGCGACGGCGCACAAAACGGCGAGCTGTTTCTTCGACAGCATACCGGCGGTTAGTCCTTTCGTCGAAGCGACGCGGCGTAGCGCTCGCGGGAGCGCCGCGCGAGGACGGCGCGCCCGATGCCTGCGGCGATGACGATGCAGGTCGCGAATCCCATGTCCATAAATTTCCAGAACGTGCGCGCCGCGCTCGACGGCTTGTCCATTGTGCGGTCTAGGGGCTTCTTCGAGCGGATGTGGATGAGCTCCTCGCCGAGGGTCAGGGCATCAACGCTGTTTAGGAAAAAGTCTAGGTTGCCGCGCATGAGAGTGCCTTTCTTGAACATCTCCGCGCAGCCCGTGAGGATGAGCATGCCCGGGTTGGGGCTTAGGGGTGCAGCCGGCGGCTCGTCGTCCCAGGCTTCGAGCTCCTGGGGCGGCATGCCGGGGCTTTGCTCCGGTGGCGGCCAAGCGGGCCGCTCCCGGCCCGCGAACGAGTCGGCGAATTGCCCCCGCGCCAGAACCGCTAGCGGATAGGCGTTGGTGACCGTGGGCTTCTGAAAGTTTGTCCGCGTCAGGCTGTAGCTCGCGGGCACCGTCCATGCCTTGTCGCTCGTCGAGAAAAGCGTCGTGACCTCGAGCTCGCGCTCGTCCAGCTTCTCCTCGTCCAGCGCAAGGCGGCTGCCCCAGAGATAGAAGAGCTGGCCGACGCGGTTCGTGATCGAGACCTCGCGGTTCATGGAGCTCGGGTTGACCGAGATGTGCATGGGCAGGTTGAGCGTGATGCCGCCACCGAAGAGACGCTCGAGCGGATTCGAGGGGTTCGAGATGGTCACGGACTGGTGGTTTGAGTCCATGAGGATGTCGTTTGCGATTTCGAGGCCGGACGGACTCAGAATGTCGTTTACGGCGGGCGACTCGTCCTGCCGCGAGATGTTGGCCACCTGGCCGCGGACCGAGTAGTCCCAGCGAAAGTTCTGGACGGCGAGGAACGTGGGTTTTCCCTCGACGAGAGCGCGGTTGATCTCCCACTGCTGCCGCTTGTCGAGGCTTCTGGGGTTGACGACGACGAGCGTGTCGTAATCTTCCGGAAGCGGCTCGTCTTTCGTGAACTTGACGCGGCGCACCGTGAATTTTTCGTGCTCCAAAAGCCGCTGCAGCATAACGAAGGGGTCATCCCGCTGGGGAGGTCTTTGACCCATTTGCGCGTACATCTGCATGATGTGGGGGGGAATCACGACGTCTTCGTAGGGGGCGACGAGCGCCACGGTAGGCTCTTTCTCGCGCGTGAGCTTGAAGACGGCGCTCATGAGGCGGTACTCGATCTCGGGAAGGTGGGACGGCAGGACTTGGGGGATGATTTCTTCCGGCTTCTCTTTGTACGCGACGCCGATGGATGAATAGATGAGTTGCGTCGTGGCCTGGTCCTCCCTCAAGGCGCGGACGGAGAAGGGGCGGACGCCCTTCTCGATGAGCCACTCCTCGAGCGATTTTTCCTCGTCGTCCTTCTTCTCTTCCTTGGTCGGGCCCAGCACGTTGGCCGCCTCCATGTGGACGACTTTCCATTCGAGCATTCTTCCGCTCGCGACGCTCAGCTCGCGGAGCTTGTCCACGAGGTCACGTTCGAGGGTTTTGAACTCCGCCGGCATCTTGTCCTTCGGGCTGATGTAGACGTTGGCCTGGACGGGCACCTTGAGATTTCCGAGAATGTCCTTCGAGGCCTCGGAAACGGTGTAAATATTGTTCTCAGTCAGGTCGAAGCGGGCCAGGCTCCTGTCGACGAAGACGAGGTTGAACAGCCCGCCGACGACGGCCACGAGCGCCGCAGTGCCTAGGAATTTAATGTGGACGTTGGGGCGGTTGCGGCCCTCAAGGTAGACGCCGTTGAGGAACAAAAGCAGCGCCGTCCAGGCGAGGAAGTAGAGAACGTCGGCCGTCTCGACGATGCCGCGGGTGAACGGCACGTAGTGGACGGTCATGCCCAGCATGCTGCGGAGGAAGGAGCCGAGCACGCCGAGGCTTCCTTCGAGGATGGTTACGAAAACGCTCCACCCGAAGAGCGCCGCCGCCCCGCACGCCAGAAACGAAAGCACGAAGGCCGTCACTTGGTCGCGGCAAAAGCCGGAGACGAACATGCCGATGGCGATGAAAAGCGCGCCCATGAGCGCCGCGCCGAAGTAGCCGCTCAGAATGGTGCCCCCGTCGGGATCGCCGAGCCAGGCTATCATCAGCGGGACCATGAGCGTGCTCGCAAGCGCGACGAGGTAAAACGCGAAAGCGGCCAGGAATTTTCCCAGCACCAGCGCTGGCGCGGGGACGGGAAACGTCAGGAGAAGCTCGATCGTGTTTTCCTTGCGCTCCTCGGCCCAGATGCGCATCGTGGCGGCGGGCGCGAAGACGCAGAGCACCGGCACGATCCAGCCGAAGAACGCCGTCATGTCGGCAACCGGATACACGAAGAACGGCGGGAGGAACAGGAAGAGCCCGGTGCTCACCTGAAGGAACACGATGATGAAGATGTAGGCCATCGGCGAGGCGAACTGCGCCGCCGCCTCGCGCCGAAATATCGTCCAGGTCGCCCTGCCTAGTTCCTTCATGGTGCGCCTTCCCGTAAACGCCGCTCCCTATGCCGTGCTGTCTTCCGCCTCCGTGAGCGCGAGGAACGTTTCCTCGAGCGTGAGCGGAACGTCTCGAAGCTGCTGAATCTTCCAGCCCTGCTCATGCATGAATTCGCGTATCTGGTGAAGGGTGTCCTGGCTCGGCTCCGTCTCGAGGTGAAACCACACGGTTCCGTTTCGCTGCTCCAGGAACGTGACCCGCCTCGCGGCGAGGAGGCCGGAGAACGCCTGCTCCACGTCCTCGCGCGCGGCCTCGACGGCGATTTCAAGGCGCTGCGTTTTCGCGGCCTTCTGGCGCAGCTCATCGATCGTGCCGTCCGCGATGATGTGTCCGCGGCTGATGATCACGATGCGGTCGGCGACGACCTCGACCTCGTGGAGGATGTGCGTCGAGAAGATGACGGTTTTCTCGCGCGCGAGCTCCCGCACGAGTTTCCTGATCTCGATGATTTGGTGCGGGTCGAGGCCCGAGGTCGGCTCGTCCAGGATGACGACTTCAGGGTCGTGCACAAGGGCCTGCGCCAGGGCCGTTCGCTGCCGGAAGCCTTTCGAGAGCTCCCGAATGGGCCTGCGGTAGACTTCTTGAATGCCGCACCGCTCGACGGTCCAGTCCATCCGCGCTCGTAAGGTGCCGCCGTCAAGGCCCCGCGCGTGGCCAACGAAACGGAGGTAGCGGCCGACCTCCATGTCCATGTAGAGGGGCAGGGACTCGGGAAGGTAGCCGATGCGCTTGCGCACCTCGGTGGGCTCGTCGAGCACGTCCTTGCCACAGATCTTCGCCGTGCCCGACGTGGGCCAGAGGTAGGTCGTGAGAATTTTCATGATGGTGGATTTGCCGGCCCCGTTCGGCCCCAGGAGGCCCACGACTTCCCTCGGGCGAACGGTGAAAGAGGCGTCTTCTACGGCGGTCACCGAGCCGTAGCGCATGGTGAGATTCTGGGCCTCAATCATGGCGATTTTAAACGCTTGTCGCTTGCCGCGAGTTCCACTTCATGGGGAGTCGGTGTGTCCAATTTGCAACAGAACATTTTTGTACTCCCATTCTACCATGCCGTCCTCGTCGCACCGGCGCTAAAGCTTCCGGCGGCTGTCGAGCGAGCGGGCGAGCGTGGCCTCGTCTGCGTACTCGAGCTCACTTCCCACGGGGAGCCCCACGCCGAGGCGGGTGACGCGCAGCCCGAGCGGCTTGAGCATCCGGGAGAGCGAGGCGGCCGTCGCCTCTCCCTCGGCGGAAGCCGGAAACGCAAGTAACACCTCGCGCGGCGGCGTTTTCTCGATGCGCGCAAGGAGCGCCTTGAGGCGGGGCTCCGTCCGGCGCGGCCCGGTACTGCGGGAAGACCGCGTGAGGGGCCCGCCCAGGATGTGGTAGAGGCCGCGGTAGCGCCCCGTGCGCTCGATGAGCACGGCGGCGCCCGCGTTTCCTACGACGCACAAGAGGTCGCTCGCGCGCCCCGGGTCGGAACATACGGCGCACGGGTCGCTCTCGCCGTAGCCGCCGCACTTGCGGCAGGCGACGAGGGCGCTCTTGAGGTCGAGAAGACTCTTCGAAAAACCTTCGATGTCCTTGGGAGGAAGGCTCAGGAGGTGATAGGCGAAGCGCTCCGCCGTTTTTCGGCCCACGCCGGGCAGTTTTTCAAAGTGCGCGACGAGGCGCTCGAGGGCCCTCATTCAAGCCCCGGCAGGAGGCCGCCTCCCAGCGAGCCCATCCTTTTCTTGAGGGTCTTGTCCACCTGGCGCGTGGCGTCGTTGACGGCCGCGCGCACCAGATCCTCCACCATGGCGTGGTCGCCCTCGGAAAAAAGCCCGGGGTCGATCGAAAGCGCCGTGACCGTTTTGTGCCCCGACATTTTCACGCGGACCAGGCCGCCGCCTGCCGAGGCCTCGACCTCCACGGAATCGAGCTCTTCTTGAAGCTTCTGTTGGATGGCCTTCGCCTGCTCGAAAAGCTGAAGGAACTTCATGCTATTGAATCACAGGTTCCGAAGGTTCTGCGGGCAATCATGGACTCTTTGCTGGTCAGGACGACGCATAGCGTCTTAATTACTCCAGCTTCTCGACCTCGACGACGCGTCCCTTGAAAAAGTCAAGCACGCGCCGCACCAAAGGCTCCTGCATGGCTTCTTCGCGCAAGTGCTCCTCCTGAATTTTCTTGTCCTCGAGTCCCGCGAACGCTTCGATGTCCTTGTCCGAGGGGTCGAGGGACAGAAAGAGCAGCTCGTAGGACTGTCCGAACGTTTCTTTCAAGCACTCTTGAAGCTCGGCCTTGTGAGTTTTTTCCAGGTTTTCCCGGATGGTCCCATGGCGCGGCGTGAAGCGAAGGGTGAGCGTTCCGTCGCTCCAGTCCCAGCGCGAGGCGAGGCTCAGGGCACCGGCCAGCGAGGGGCGCTCTTTTTCAAGGTACGTCATGAGCTTCCGGGTGAGGTCTTCGGAAGGTTCTTCTGAGGACGGCGCCTCGCGCAGCGTCGTCTTGACCGGCGTGAGCGACGTGACCGAGAGCGCCGGCGGGGTCTCCGCCTTGGGGGGCGGGCCCGCGACGGGTCGGGGTAAGTCCGCTCCGGTCGGCGTCTTCGCGGTTTTGGCGGCGGAAGGGTTGCTGCTCTCTCCGGGGCTTTGAAAAAGCGTCTTGGGCTTGGCGGGAGGCGTGGAAAGTTTCTTGAATTCCTCCTCGACCGAGGAACCGCCTGCGCCTTCCGGAAAGTTTCCGCTTTGGAGGCGCTCGATCGCCTCCTCGATGGACGTGAGGCGCTTGAGGTGCGCGAGCTTGAGGAGCGTCGCCTCGACGAGGAACCGGGGCTGGCGGCTCCAGCGCAGCTCCCGCTCCGCGCGCGCCGCGAGTTCCAGCGCACGGAGGAGATCGGGCTCGCTCAGGAAGCTCGCCATGGCCTTCATCTTCTCCAGGTCGCGCTCCGAGAGGCGAAGAAACTCTTTCGGCTCCGAGACGGTCTTGACCACCAGGAGCTCGCGCAGATACCACACCAGCTCGACCATCAGGCGCTCCAGGTTGACGCCCTCGCTCGCGAGGCGCTGGACGAGCGTGAGGATCTCGGAAGAGTCTTCCTTCGCGACGGCGCCCATCAGCGCGTGGAGCACCTCGCGCTCGATGGTTCCGAGGACGGCCGCGGCGTCGGCGTCCGATATGTCCGTGCCGACGAACGCCACGAGCTGGTCAAGGCTCACGATGGCGTCCCGCAAGCTTCCTTCGCTCTCGCGCACGACCAGGTCGAGCGCCGTGTCGGAAATTTTAATCTTCTCGGCTTCGGCGATGTGGCGCAGGTGCTTTGCGATTTCCGCCTCGTCAATGCGACGGAAGGAGAAATGCTGGCAACGGGAGAGAACGGTCTCCTCGATTTTGTGCGGCTCGGTCGTGGCGAGAACGAACAGAACGCCGGGAGGCGGTTCCTCGAGCGTCTTCAGGAACGCGTTATTCGCCTCCTTCGTGAGCATGTGCGCTTCGTCGAGGATGACCACCTTGTGGCGCAGGCTCCCGCGGTAGAGCAGGTGCTCCTGGAGGCGGCGGATGTCGTCGATGCCGCGGTTCGAGGCGGCGTCCATCTCGACGACGTCGAGCGAGCGTCCGGAAGAAATTTCCCGGCACGGCCCGCACGCGTCGCAGGGCCCGTCCGCGGGGCCGCGCTCGCAATTGAGGGCTTTCGCCAGGATGCGCGCCATCGTGGTCTTGCCCACGCCGCGCATGCCGGAGAATAGATAAGCCTGCGCGACGCGGCCCTGGGAGACGGCGTTCTGGAGCGTCCGCGTCACGACGGGCTGTCCGACGACCTCTAGGAAAGTCTTCGGACGCCACTTGCGAGCCAGCACGAGGTAGGACATGGGTCAGCAGAAGAGCATAGCATGCCCGAAGGCAGAAGGCATAGGGCGTCGTTTAAAATTTTCCGAAAGAAGTATTGCCGCGTCAAAACGAAACCTTACCCTTCGGCTCTCGCCTTCGCGCAGGCAGGCTGCAGAGGACGGGCGCGGCGGTTCTTCTTGCCGGGTCTGAGCGCGGCCCTTCTACGGCCGCTCCACGAGCATGGCCATCGCCAGCCCTCCGCTCGCGCACAGGGTGGCGAGGCCGCGCCGCGCCCTGCGGCGCTTCATTTCATGGAGGAGCGTCGTCATGATGCGCACCCCGGCGCCGCCGATGGGATGCCCGAGGGCAACGCCGCCGCCGAGAACGTTCAGGCGCTCCGGATCGATGGTGATTTCCCTCAAGCAGGTGAGTACATGGCATGCGAAAGTCTCGTTCAGCTCGATAAGCCCGATGTCGTCGAGTTCGAGCTTCTGTTGGTCAAGAAGCAGGCGGGTCGCGGGAACGGGGCCGATTCCGATCATCGCGGGCTGTACGTCCACTTGCGTCCAGTCCACGATGCGCGCCAGGGGCTCGAGGTCCTTTTCCTTAAGGAACGCTTTGTCCGCCACGAGGACGGCCGCCGCGCCGTCGGCGGACCCCGAGGCGCTCCCCGCCGTGATCAGGCCGTCTTCGGCGAAGACGGGCTTCAGCTTAAGAAGCGACTCGAGCGTCACGCCGTCGCGCGGGTACTCGTCGGCTTCGACCCTCGTCGTTTTTGCCGCGACCTCGATCGGGGCGATCTCATCCCGAAAGCGCCCCGCCTTGCGGGCCGCTTCGCAGAGCCGCTGGCTTCGGGCGGCGTAAGCGTCGGACGCCTCGCGCGAGACCTCGCGGGATTTTCCAATCGCCTCGACCGTCTCGCCCATATCCATATCGGGAATGGGACAGCTGAAGCCCTCGGGGAGTGTTTGGCGTCCTGGACGACGGTCCCCGCGCGCCTCCGGCTCGGGCGGCACGCTCGACATGCTTTCCGCTCCGCCCGCCACGACGCATCGCGCCTCCCCGCGGCGCACCGAGGCGGCCGCAAGCGCAACGGCCTTGAGCCCCGAGGCGCAGGCCATATTGACCGTATGGGCGGGAGCATCCTTGGGAATTCCCGCGGAGCGAAGAATCTGCCGCGCCGGATCGGAGCCACCTCCGGCCTGCCGCGCGGTTCCAAGAAAAATTTCTTCCACGTCCTCCGGCGCAACCTTGGCGCGGCCCAGAAGGGCGCGCACGACGTGCGCTCCGAGCTCCGCCGCGGTGAGCGGCGCAAGCGCGCCGCCGAGCTTTCCTATGGGGGTGCGGACGGCGTCCACGATGTAGGCTTCATTCATGGCAGGCAAGCGGCTTTCTGTTCTTCATTAATCCGCGAAAAAGCCGAGCGCGGTAAGATTCTCCAAGAATGTCTTGGTCGCGGGCACTGCGCTGCGGCTGGAAATGCCTTGCCCTTCGACGAAGAGCGCCCACGCGACGCGCGGCTCCTCGTACGGCGCCCACCCGAGCGTCCAGGCGCTACCCGTAGCGGGACTTCCGAAGCTTCCGGTCTTGATGGCGCACGCGAGCCCTTCCACGCGTGCGCCGCGCGCCGTGCCGCGCCGGTGCTCCACCGAGGCGCGCATCGAGCCGCGCGCGAGCTGCACCGCCTGCCTCGGGCGAAACGTCCGCCAGACCTGCGGCTTCGCGTGCTCGTAGACCTCGTCAAGGAGATTCGTCTTATGGTGTATAAGGTAGGGAGCGGGAACGTCGCCTTCCATGGCAAGGCCCGCGGCGAGCGCCGCGAGATACACGGGACTTGTGCGCACCCCGTCGAGCCCCAGCGCGAGGCGCCCGAGCGCGTAGGGGCCGAGCGGCTCCGCATCGAGTTTGCCAGTCGGGACGCCGCGCAGGGGATAGACCGCAATGCGGGGGCCGAGCCCCGCCTCGCGCCACATCTCCCGGAGCGCCTGCTCGCCCATATCGAGCGCGAGGCGCGCAAAGACGGTGTTGCACGAGACGGCCATCGCCTCGTCGAGCGTGTCGAGCCGCCCGTGCGCCACGAGGCAGATGATGGTTCCTCCCTCCGCCCGCAGGCGCGCCGTGCAGGTCCAGGGAAAAAGGGCCTCCACGGGATGTCCCAGGGCTAAGGCCTTGGCCACGAGCAGCGGCTTGGCGGTCGAGGCGGGAGGATGCAAGTCGAAAAAGGCCCGGTTCTTGAGCGGCGGTTGATATGTGCTCCACTTCGTGGGATGGCTTACGGCGGCGAGGACGGCACCCGTGCGCGGATCGAGCGCCACGAGGGCGCCCCGGCGCTTCCCCATCGCGTCGCTTGCGGCCTTGGCGATGTCCAGATCGAGCGCCATGTGCATGCGGTTTCGGCGGTCGAAATAGGGAAGCGCGTCCCACAGGGTGCCCGGCCATTCGGGTTTTCCGATGAGAGGAAGCACCTCGAAAGCGGACGAGACCGGGTGCGAGGTAATCAAGTTCTCCGCCGCCACGGTGCGTCCGCGGCGGTCGAGGTAGCGCGGCGCCAGGCGCTTCGCCTTCTTGAACGCGATGTAGCGCAGGTGGCGCTTCGCCGCCTCCCCGAATTCCGCGTCGTCCTCCACCGTCAGGAACCGCTTTTCGGCCTCGAGGTACACCTCGGCGGCGTTGAGCACATAGGCCCGGTAGTAGAGGAGGTAAGGGGAGTCCTCCGGCTGCCACTCCTCGAGGTAGTCGAGGTAGAGGCGGCACGCCGTGTAGTCGCCGCGGGCGATGAGCCGCCGGCAGATGTCCCCGGGCTCGAACAGCGTTCCGGGGCCCCCGGAAAGGGAATCTTCGAAGTGGCGGCGCGCCTCCTCGAATCTTCTCTGAAAAAGGCTCGCCACGCCCAGGCCGTCGTGGCACTCCGCCGCGCGCCGGCGGAGCAGGAGCGCCGACTGGAACTGGAGCTTCGCCTCCTCGTAATTCTCCGAAATCACCAGGCCGCGCCCGGTGCGCAGGTAGGTTCCAGACCAGAGTATCCAGAGCATGAAGATCGCCGCCAGCATGGCCGCGAAGACCGCGAGCTGCACCCAGCCGCGGCGAGCCCTTCGTTCATGCTCCTCTCGAAGCGAATCGAGCAAACCCATGTGACGTATCTAGAACCTCGGAAAAGGTATTATGCCACGCCGGGGAGGGGATTTCGAGGGAGGGGGTAGTGGGTGGCAGACCTCGCTCCGCCGACCTCGCTACGCCGAAGCGGCTACGCGAAGGCGAGAGGAGTATGGAGTATATAGTATGGCGTATGGAGCAAGTCCGCCATCTGCTATCCGCCATCTGCCAACTGCCATCTGCCAACTGCCATCTGCCATCTGCTATCCGCTGCGAGGGCTTGACACGTCGGGCAAGGCGGGCATAGGATGAAGTTCTGGACGCGATTAGGAAAATGGCCAACGCACTCATTCGATTCGGCATTACCGTCGTTGCGCTCGATGCGTTTCTGCTTCTCTTCGCCGAGATGGTCCTGCACGAGCGGCCCTATCGCCTCGTGCAGGGCATCGCCCTGGCGGGGGTCGCCTTGCTCGCGCTGGGCGTGGTATTGCGCATCGTCGGGCGCGCCGGCGATCGACTCCGCATGCAGGCCGCCAACCGCTGCCTGAAATGCGGCGCGGCCATCCCCCGCGGCCAGGTTTATTGCTACCGCCATACGCAGGAGCTGCGCGAGGGCGGCGCCCCCTGACCGGGTTTTTTTCAAAGAATCGCGGAATGCCGCAGAAAGATCCGTCCCCCCTGGTGGTGCTCCTGGGCCCTACGGGGACGGGAAAAAGCGAGAGCGCCGTTCATCTCGCCGAGGCGCTCGGGGGGGAGGTCGTAAACGGCGATTCGCGCCAGATCTACCGCGGCCTCGACCGCGGCACGGCCAAGCCTTCATCGAAGCTCCGCTCCCGCGCGCCGCACCACCTCTACGACATCGTCGAGCCCGGCGAGACGTTCTCGGCCGGGGAATTCCTCCGCCGGGCCGACCGGGCGATTCGGCAAATCCGCGCGCGCGGCCGCCTGCCCGTCATTGTGGGAGGTACGGGGCTCTACGTGCGGGCGCTGCTCGAAGGGCTGTTCGAGGCGGGGCGTTCCGACCCCGTTGTGAAGGAGCGGCTTCGCAAACTCCTGAAGCGCAAGGGGCGGCCGCATCTTCGCCGGATGCTCGAGCGCGTGGACCCCGCGACGGCGGAGAGCCTTTCACCGCGCGATACGCAGCGCACCGTGCGCGCCCTCGAGGTTTGCTTTGCCACGGGACGTCCGTTCTCGCGCCACGTGGCCGAGCACCGTCCCGCGGCCCGTTACGCGAGCGTGAAAATCGGCCTTACCATGCCCCGTCCCGTCCTCTACCGCCGCCTCGACCGCCGAGTGGAGGAAATGTTCGCCCGTGGATGGCTCGAAGAGGTGCGGGGGCTTCTTGCGCGCGGGCACGACCCTTCCTGCAAGGCCTTCGAGGCGCTCGGCTACCGGGAAATCTCCCGCCTCCTGCGCGAAGGCGGCGATCTCCACGCGGTCGTCGCCGACATCAAGAAAAAGCACCGCCGCTACGCCAAGCGGCAGGAGACATGGTTTCGCCGCGAGCGGGACACCGCGTGGTTCGACGCTTCCCGGGACGGCGCCCTCGCGGCCATCGAAACCCATGCCAGGAAGGCCCTCGGAGCTGCCGAAGCTTAAAAAGAAAATGCCCCCGCTCGGGGGCATTTAATCGGAGCGCAGAACGGCACTCTCTATATTCCGATGAAGCCGAACTGTTTTACGCTCCCCGTGATAAAAAAACCCGGCGGCGTCCTACTCTTCCACCCAGTTGCCCGGGCAGTACCATCGGCGCGGGAGGGCTTAACTTCCGTGTTCGGAATGGGAACGGGTGTTTCCCCTCCGCTATGGCCACCGGAAATCCCAGTATACCAGATCAGGGGCGGGCTGTCAACGCCCGAAGGTGTAGCGAACCCCGACGCCAAAATGCCAGATGTCCAATCGGATTTTCGGAGGCTCGATGCGCATAAAATGAAGCCAGTCGTTAAGACTTACATGGTTTACGTTGAGCCCGCTGTATGAATCCATCACAAATATGTGGTTACCGCCATGCGAAGGGGGGGTGCACGGCAAATCATTCGTTTCATCATCGTCCTCGTCTATAAACTCGCAAAGCTTGGGATAGACAAGGAACGTGGTACCGGTCTTTCCGTTGAACGTCGAGCGCACCTGCTTGTCGTACCACGTGAAGCCTACCTTCCCCACAAAATCCCACCGCCGCGAAAGCGTCCAGTCAAATCCGCCCTGAAAACCCCACGTAAGAGAGTCATCCACCTCGGTCTGCCAGTTCACTTGGGTGATTTCCTCCACACCTTGAATAAAAAATGGACCCGAGCCTGCCTCCTCACCGCCGTAAATGAGACCCGGCACTATGTTGCCGTCGGACCGGTGAAACCCATCGCAGAGAAGATAGTTCGTGTTTAAGTAGTCACATAAAAATTGTGTACCGGTCTTTACGTCGGGCCCCAGCCTTCCGTCGGTATTATAAACGTCATCGACAATCTCCTGGAGCACAGCCGCCGTGGAGTTGGCGTCCGTGTAGGAATTACGCGTGTAGCCGATGCCGAAGATCACCCAGGGACGCCAGCGCGTCTTGAGCATCAAATCGTAACGCGCCGTGATCATAAGAGGAATTTGTGTTAAGTCGCCCAGCTTCCCTGAAAGGTTAGTCTCTTTGAGGGCGGTGACTCCCTTGAAGTTGTCCTCGTTGAGTTCGACGACCTGCTTAATCGCGGGAGAGACGGAGTCCGAGAGATCCATGTCAACGCAACCCTCGACCAGCGTCATACCCTGAGGATCCGCGATTTTTTCGGTGCATTCGATCACGGCTCTGGCGAATGGATTAAAGCGGTTGAACAGGGCGGGAGAGGAAAACACAAGAGGGTTCTGCATAGAGGTTTCCGTGTAGCCTAGGCTCACGCCCGCGGAAAAGCGCCGCGTGAACTGGTACTGCCCATGCAGGGTGAACTGGAACTCTCCCTCGATGGAGGTTTTGGCAAAGTCGCCCCCCAAGAACATTTCTTCGAACTCGCCATGGCCAAAGGACTCGTCATGATACTCCGTGCGCGAAATATCAGCTCCAACGGCAAACTTTCTTATGCGAGCTTCCGGTTCATGAGAGACCTGAGGCCAGAGCGGAATCGCTATGGCTCCGAACAGAACCCCCCCCACTGCCAGCCGCCGCAATTGGATCGCGTTGGATGCTATCATGAGAGGCGCATCTTAGCACGCAGCCCCTCCATGTGTCAAGGTTCCGGGTCAAAGCATATGGAAAGCAACCTGTTTTTCACCCGCGAATACGCCATCCGGCGGTCCGCTGCCCGGTCAGGGATGGCTGAAGGGAAAGGTCAAGCCAGCGGCGGCAAGTCATGTTTCGCTTTATAATGAAATGGGGGCAGCCTCACGCCGACGTAGGACGGAGAGCAAATTCTTTCCAAATTTTCCTTGACAGGCAGAACTTGCGTGCTATAATGTCCTAGGGACGAATGTCCCGTCCCTGTCTCAAACGTGAACTCGGAAGGCGTATTCCGTCTGGAGGTTCGCGTTGGAGAATTGCTCTTTGACAATTTCATAGGTGGCGTTTTTCGCCGGCTCACGCGACGAAAAACGGTGAAACACCGCAAACAAGTTTGGCGGTCGGGGTCGTGTGGGCGCCAAGCCGAAGGCAAAGCGTTGCGATCCTTGAATCGTGGAATAAGTTTGTGGTCAAGCTAGAACGGGCTTACGGTGGATACCTTGGCATCGAGAGGCGATGAAGGACGTTGTAAGCTGCGATAAGCCCCGGGGAGCGGCAAACACGCTTTGATCCGGGGATGTCCGAATGGGGAAACCCGACGCCGTTCATACGGTATCGCCCCGTGGCTGAATCCATAGGCTGCGGGGAGTGAACCCGGGGAAGTGAACCATCTTAGTACCCGGAGGAAAAGAAAGCAACCGCGATTCCCCAAGTAGCGGCGAGCGAACGGGGAACAGCCTAAACCGCGCAAAGGCCAAGCCTGCAGGCGTTCTTTGTGCGGTGTCGCGGGACGGAGCGAGAGGGTGCTGCAGAGCCCTCGGGAAGTTACCAACCGCTTCCTTAGCCGAACGGTCCTGGAAAGGCCGGCCATAGGGGGTGAAAGCCCCGTAGGCGAAAAGGACGGCGGCTTCCTGCGCTTCGTTCCCAAGTAACACGGGACACGGGAAATCCTGTGTGAATCCGCCTCGACCACGAGGTAAGGCTAAACACTCCTCGATGACCGATAGCGAACCAGTACCGTGAGGGAAAGGTGAAAAGAACCCTTTTGAAGGGAGTGAAACAGAACGTGAAACCGTGGGCCTACAAGCAGTGGGAGTCCCGATAGCAATATCGGGATGACCGCGTGCCTTTTGCATAATGAGCTGGCTAGTTGCTGTGCGGAGCTTGGCTAAGCGATAAGCGAGCCGGAGCGAAAGCAAGTCCGAACAGGGCGTGCTCCGACTTTCGTCGGGGCGATGTTCCGTGCAGCAGACGCGAAGCCGGGTGATCTACCCTTGGCCAGGATGAAGTCCCGGTAACACGGGATGGAGGTCCGAACCAGTGTTGGTTGAAAACAGCTTGGATGAGCTGAGGGTAGGGGTGAAAGGCTAATCAAACCCGGTGATAGCTCGTTCTCCTCGAAATGTCTTTAGGGACAGCCTCGGGGTGTTTGACCGCGGTGGTAGAGCTACTGGATGGACTAGGGTCCGTGACAGGATACCGAATCCAACCAAACTCCGAATGCCGCGGATCTTGACCCCGGGAGTGAGTCTGTAGGGGATAAGCTCTATGGTCAAAAGGGAAACAACCCAGATCGCCGGCTAAGGTCCCTAAATGGACGCTTAGTGGGAAAGGATGTGGGGTTGCCCATACAGCCAGGAGGTTGGCTTAGAAGCAGCCATCCTTTAAAGAAAGCGTAACAGCTCACTGGTCGAGCGGCCCTGCGCCGAAAATTTAACGGGACTCAAGCGTCCTACCGAAGCCGCGGGCCCCGATGGCAACATCGGGACGGTAGAGGAGCGTTCCATTCGAGCTGAAGTTCCGCCGCGAGGCGGGGTGGATTGGATGGAAGTGACCCTGCCAGCATCAGTAGCGAAAAGGTCGGTGAGAATCCGACCCGCCGGAAGTCTAAGGTTTCCTGAGGAAGGTTCGTCCGCTCAGGGTTAGCCGGCCCCTAAGCTAAGGCCGAAAGGCGTAGGCGATGGGAAGGGGGTCAACATTCCTCCGCCACCTGCAGTGCGTTTGAGCGCCGGAGGGACGCAGTAGGATAGGTCCACGGGCTGCTGGACGTGCCCGGCCGCGAACGTAGGGGGAGTCTTCCAGGCAAACCCGGAAGACTCAACACCCCGAGGGAAGCGGGGAAGTGCGTCTTCGGACAAACCAACCGACCGATTCCACACTGCCGAGAAAAGCTTCGGCGTAAGTCCTGCAGGTGACCGTACCGTAAACCGACACGGGTAGACAGGGAGAAAATCCCAAGGCGCGTGAGTGTGAGCTTGCTAAGGAACTCGGCAAAATAGCCCCGTACCTTCGGAAGAAGGGGTGCCTCGGTAGGGTCTAGGGCCTCGCGCCCGAAGCCCGAGGAGGCCGCAGTGAAAGGGCTCCCGCGACTGTTTACCAAAAACACAGGGCTCTGCAAACGTCAAAACGGACGTATAGGGCCTGACGCCTGCCCGGTGCCGGAAGGTTAAGGAGAGGGGTTATCCCGATGCTTGCATCGGGAGAAGCCCTGAACCGAAGCCCCGGTAAACGGCGGCCGTAACTATAACGGTCCTAAGGTAGCGAAATTCCTTGTCGGGTAAGTTCCGACCCGCATGAATGGCGTAACGAGTTGGGCGCTGTCTTGATGATAGACTCA
>CP070701.1:497947-544078 GCA_020349885.1 Acidobacteriota bacterium | reverse complement strand
GGGCCTCTACGTCGGAGGCTCGTCGGGGATGGCGGTGGCGGGTGCGCTGGAATACGCGAGGAAAATCGACCGCCCCGCGAACATCGTCTGCATCCTCGCCGACTCGATGAACCGCTACGTCACGCGCTTCCTCGACGAAGGGTGGAGGAAGGAGAAGGGTATCGAAACCCTGGAGCCGGTTTGCTGAGGGAGGCCGGCTGCGGACCCCCGGGCCCTGTGGTATACTTTTCCACCTATGAAGGCGCGCATCGGAATCACGTCTGAGCTCCGGCCCAAAACGTGGAAGACGGGCATGTCCCCTGGGCGCTCGCTGCACTACACGGAAGGGACGATGGTGGACGCCATTGCGGGTGCGGGGGCCTTGATCTCCCTCATTCCCATCACTGGCGGCAAGGCCTACGCCGAGGAGCTTGCGGACTGGCTGGACGGCCTGCTCCTTCCGGGCGGCGAGGACGTCTCGCCCGCGTTCTACGGCGAGCGGCCGCTCAAGCAGGCGTGGAAGGGTGACAAGAAGCGCACTCATTTCGAATTCGCCCTCCTGGACGCGTTCCGCCGGCGCGAAAAGCCGGTGCTCTGCATCTGCCGGGGCGCGCAGGTCCTGAACGTCTATTTCGGAGGAAGCCTTTACCAGGACATTCCCACCCAGAAGCCGAGCCGCGTCGTACACCGCGACCCGAAGAAGCCCCTCACGAACTTCCACAAGGTGCGCGTCGCGGCGGGAACGCTCCTCGAAAAAATCCTAGGCCGCCGCGAGATCAGCGTCGCATGCGGCCATCATCAGGGCATCCGCCGCGTGGGAAAGGGCCTCACCGTGTCGGCGCGCGCCGATGACGGCATGGTGGAGGGCCTCGAGCGCCCCAAGGAGCGCTTCACCCTGGCCGTTCAGTTCCACCCCGAGTGGCTTCCCAAGGTGCGGCGCCAGCGCGCCCTGATGGAGGCCTTCGTCGAAGCCTGCCGCGCTGCGCGTCAATAGACCCGGAGCGGCAAGTAAGATCCCGCCAAAAGCGCCGCGTCATCCGAACGCCGCGCCGTGCTCGCGCATGATGCACTTGCTCTGGACGACCCGGAGACCGGCGGCGCGCGCTTTCTCGGCCGAGGCGTTGTGGGCGATGCCCTCCTGCATCCAGACCGTCCCCGCGCCCACGGCGATGGCCTCGTCCACAACGGCGGGCACGGCGTCGGGCTTCCGGAAAATATCCACGATGTCTATCTTCTCCGGCACTTCGCGCAAGTTCGCATAAGCCCGCTCGCCCAGGATTTCCTCCGCGTTCAGATTCACGGGGATGACGCGGTAGCCCCGCTTCTGGAGGTACGCGGCAACCCGGTGGCTGTCGCGCTCCGGCTTGTCCGAAAGCCCCACGACGGCGATGACCTTCGCGTCTTTCAGAATTCGCCTGATCTCTTCGGGTGGGGCGTTCTTGAGGGGAATCTCGCACTTTTCGGTCATGGCTTATCCTCGCCTGATTCTATTTCAGCAATCTCCCCGGTTGCAACGCCCTTTCATGAAACGCCAGCCCCGACGCACGTCGAGGGAGAAAGCGTAGTCGCTCCCCTGAGCGGATCCGTTGTGTCAGCCCCTCCCCCTCGCTTCTCCTACTGAGTCTTGCAATACGCTATGAGGGATTTCGCCGTCTGGAGGTATTCGGGAGGGTCATCTTTGGAAGGCTTCTCCACGTAGACGCTGAAGTGCTCGACGACCTTGTCGCACTTGCCCTGCCGCATGTAGAGAATGCCCAGGTGGTAGCGGGCGGACACGAGGGTGGGGTCGGCCTCGAGCGCGCCTTCGAAGCCCTTAATGGCGCACGCCGTGTCGTTTTGCTTGAGGCAAAGCAGGCCTTCGTTATAGAGGCCGATGCCGCTTGCGCCTTCTTCACCCTGGTCGGCGGAGAGCTCGCGCAGGCGCTTGTTCGCCTCCTGGGCCTTCTTGTTTTGGCCCGTCTCGCCGTAGAGCACCACGAGGCGGTTGTAGCCCTGCAGGTAGTCGGGGCGCACTTCCGTAAGACGCTCATAGGCGCCAATGGCTTCGGTCTTTTGCCCCGCGTCCTCGTGAGCCTGTCCGAGCACCCAGAGCGCCTCGTCGTGGCCGGCGTCGATGGCAAGCGCCTTTTCACAGAACGAAACGGCCTGCGCATGCTCCTGCGCCTCCCGGGAAAGCATGGCCGCTTTGGCCCAGAGATCGGGCGAGGCTTTTACCTCTGCAACGCGGGCAAAGGCCGTCCGGGCCTCGCCCATCTTTCCCGCCCTCTGGTAGGCATGGGCCAATCCTTCCATGACCTCTTCCTCCTTTGCCTTCTTGATATCGGCCGTCACCGAAGTCATGGCCTCGTCGAAAGATAAATTCTCTCCAACCGCATTTCGGACGGCTTCTTCCACGCGCTCCTCAACGGTCGGAGGCGGAGGCTCACCGATACCGCCCGCGGCGCGAGCCCGCACGGCCCAGATAGAGCGCGCCTCGTCTTCAGGGGCAAGCGTAATCTTGAAGTCGTATTTGATGTCTTCTACGGGGACCACGGCGAAGCCGATAAAAATGGCTTGCGCGGAGTCGACTTCCATTTCATCTTCGATCTTCTGTAGGCGCTCGATCACGGCTCCTGGTTTTTCTGTGGTAACGTAATATTCCGCGTTCACAACCTTGTAGCCTTCCTTGGAGCACTCTATTACGTAGCGGCCAAAGTCAAGAAATCGAATGCTCAGGAAGCCGCGCTTGTTGGTGTCACCGTATTTAGGAAGGTTTTTCTCCGTGGTTAACACACAATGGACGCCCTGAAGCGGTTTGCCCTGGTTGTCGACGGCTTCAAAAAAAACATGGGCATCCTGAGCCCATGCGGCCGCGCCGCTTGCAAGCCACATGGCAGTCACCCATGCCACTCTCGTTGCTTTCATTGCTCTCAAGCTCCTTATTGTATTTAACGAATCGAACACGCCTTCGTTCCAGATCCCGCCTCCCTTGCGAATCCTTGCCGCAAATGATTATACCTTAACCGCCGGCGATTTTCGATTTTCCCTCTTAACGGCCTCCCCTTTTTCCGAACTCCGGACCCGCTCCCGAAAACGAACCCCGACACCGGGGCAAAGCGGGAGGTCTCTACGGCAGGCCGAGAATTCCGACGCTCGCCGCGGGAAGCCAGCCCTCGCGCCCGTCGGCGAGGCGGATGATGAGCCACTCGCCGCGGCGCCCCGTGATGCGAACCGGGGTCGCGGCGTGAAGCTCGAACACCGTGGGGTGGCTTTCGCGCGGGCCGCTTTTGACCGACGCGACCGCTTCGAGCACGACGCCCCGGTCGATAAGCTCAGCGTACGCCAGCCCCGCCCCGAGCCATGCGGCCAGGACGACCGCCGCGGCGCCCCCCGCAAGGAGCGTGTAGAGGAGCGTTTCGCGGCGCGAGACGTAATAGAGCGTGCCGGCGGTACTCAAAACCCACACGAGCGCGATCAGCGCGGGCAGGGCCGCGGAGGGCGGAAGAAGGCGGTACAAATATCCAAGAAAAATTTCCACGGCGCTTTCTTCGGGAACGCGGTCCGCGGTTTGCTCACGAAGGAGGAAAAGATTCTCGCGCGCCTCGCGGTCGCGGGGAGCCCGCAGGAGCGTCTGCTCGAACGCCCACGCCGCCCTTCCGGGGTTCCCCGCCTTGTATTCGGCGCAGCCCAGGTTGTAGTAAAGCGGCGCCGACGCGTAGCCCGCCTCGAGCAGCCGCGCGTAGCGGGCGGCGGCCTCGGAAAAATTTCCCTCCTCGTAGAGGGCGTTGGCCTCTTCAAGAACGGCCTGGGCCGTCGCCGCCTTGGCGGGCAGGTCCGCGCCCAGCGCAAGCGGCGAAGCAAAAAGAACAACTGCTGCGAAAAAGAGTCGGAGCGGCTGCATGGCTTGGCCTAGGCTTGCGCTCGCTTGCTTTTCCACTCCCGCTCGATGGTGCGGACGAGTTTTCCGGCTTTCTCGGCCGCCTCCGCGTCAAGGCGCTGCCCCGCGGGAGAATAAAGGCCCGCGTGGGCCGCCTCCATCAGCTCGCCGTATTCCCGAATCCGCCGCTCGTCCACGCGGGCGGCGCGGAATTCCTCGAAAATATCGCGCGCCGTGAGGCCGTCGGGGGAGCGGCCGGTCTTGTCGGCCGCGTAGCCGCGCAGGCCCTCGTCGAGCGCTTCGAGCGCCCGCGGGGCGTCGCTGCGGCGAAACGCCGCCCGGGCCTCCGCGAACCGCCTGGACGCAGTCCGGCCGGCCCGGCGCGCGCGGTAGCCTTTTTCGTCCTCCCGCAGGCGCCGCTGCCGCGCCACGGCGCCGATGGCGGCCGCGTTCAGGACGAGGGGAAGGCCGAGGGCGATGGCGAGCGCCGCCGGCCTCCGGTAAAGGGGAGCGAAAGATTCCTTAAAGACATGAAGAGGAACTTCGGGACGGATGTAGTGGATGTCCGTGGCAAGCGTTTCCACCTCCCGCATGGCCGGCGCGAGCAGAACGGGCGCCTTCGTCGTGATGGTGCCCCGGACATGAACCTGGTGGCTTTTCGTGGCGAGCCGTTCGTAGGCCTGCGTCTCCGGATTGAAGACGCTCATGGTGAGCATGGGAAGCAGTTGCGTGCCGGTGGTGCGCGGAATGAGAAGATACGTCGCCTTCATGGCGCCGTGCAGGCCCTTTGCGGGAGACGGCTTTACGTTGTACGAGACCTCGGGCTCGTGAACGGTGAAACCGGGAAGCGGAGGAAACACCGGGGGCGCAAGGCTGCGCAGATTGCCGCGCCCCTGCACCGAAACGGTGAACGTCAGGGCTTCGGAGGCGTCAACCTCCTCCGCCGAAAGCGTCTCCTTCAGGGAAAATTGCCCGAGGGCGCCGTTGAAATCGTCAGGGACGGGCTCCGGAAGCGGCTGCACCTCGACCGTAAGCGTCGGGCTTCGCCGGTGCACGGTCTCCGAGGCCCCCATGGAGAAAAACCAGTGCGCCTGCCCGAGTTGAACGCGCACCTCGAGCACGAGCGGCTCTATCGAAAACGTCCCGCTTTGGGTGGGAACCAGAACCTTTTCAAGCACGGGCAGCGCGTAATAGCGCTTTCCGTCCTGCTCCACGGTGTCGGACGTCCTGGTGGCCGGCAGGACAATGTCCTCGGTGACGAAGCCTTCAAACGTCGGCGTCTCGACGGCGGTGGCGCCCAGGAGCGGCCACCGGCTCAGGAGACGGTAGTGTACGACCACGGGCTCGCCGACGTAGGCGCGGGAGCGCGACAGCCATCCCTGGACGCGCACGCCGCGGCGCAGCTCGTCGTCGCTCACGCCCCGCTGCTGCCGCCGCTCGCCCCATGGATCCCATGGGCTGACGAAGGGCGACCGGCGCTGCTGCGGGCTCTGACGCCGGGGCTTCAGGGAACCACTTTGCACGCTGACCACGATGGGCTCGGTGCGGTAGGTCCTGCCTTTTACGACCACCTGGAGCCCGGGAATGCGCAGCATCCCCTCGCGCTTGGGAAGGAGCGTGTAGTGGAACTGATGGCTCTGCACCATCTCGAAGTTCATGATGGTGGCCTGCATGGAGCTCGACTGGCCCCGCACGTGAAAATCCTCGAGCGCCGAGGCCACGTCGGGCTGCGTGACGCCCGAGACGCTTCCCGTCACGGTGACGGTGAGCGTGAGCGTGTCCTCGACGCCGATTTTGGGGGCGTCCACGCCGGCGCTCACGGAGATATCCCTGGCGCCGACCGGGGCGGAAAGCCACGCGGCGGCGCCGAAGAGGAGCAAGAGCGTTCGCATTCGATTCATCGTCGCAGCGCCTCGATCAAAGCAGCGTTCATCCTCCGCTATGATGACTTAACGCCTCGATCAAAGCAGCGTTCATCCTACGCTATGATGCCCTGTAAGGCACGGGAGCGTCAAATGCCGCCGCCAAAGCGGGCTTTCATTGACAACCATTGCGCCGCCGCCCTACAATGAATTTTGAGCCGGCGTAGCTCAGCTGGTAGAGCAGCTGTTTCGTAAACAGCAGGTCAGCGGTTCAAATCCGCTCGCCGGCTCTCTTTTTTTTCCTTTATCGTCGAGCACCTCTTGTAATCCCTGAACCCCGGCCCCCGATAGCCGGTTTTTCGGGGAACAACCCCGGCGCGAAGTGGGTTATCATGTTAATAAGATGAAACTCACCCATGCAGCGGCCTTCCTGATGATGGCGTCCGTCGCCGCGAGCGGCTGCGGCGCGCACGGGGAAGGCCTGGAGGAAGAAGCCATGCAAGCAGAAGGAAAAACTTCCGCCGCGGACCGGCGGCCGCTGACCTCCGAGGAAGAGAGAATCATAGTCCGCAAGGGCACGGAGCCGCCCTTCAGCGGCGAGTACGACAAATTTTCCGGGGACGGGACCTACCTGTGCCGCCGCTGCGGCGCGCCGCTCTACCGCTCGAACGACAAGTTCGATTCGGGCAGCGGCTGGCCCAGCTTCGACGACGAGATCGAAGGGGCCGTCCGCCGCGCCCCCGACGGCGACCGCGTCGAGATCACCTGCGCCCGCTGCGGCGGCCACCTGGGCCACGTCTTCGAAGGCGAGGACTTCACGCCCAAGGGCGTCCGCCACTGCGTCAACTCCCTCTCCCTCGATTTCGAGCCGGCGGAGAAAAAGGAGGAGGAAGCGAAGAAGGAGAGCGCTGTGCTCCACAAGGCCCACTTCGCGGGAGGGTGCTTCTGGGGCGTGGAGCACCTGATGAAGGAGCGCAAGGGCGTGGTCGCCACCTCCGTGGGCTACATGGGCGGCCGCACGGAGAGCCCCACCTACGAGGAGGTCTGCTCCGGCGAGACCGGCCACATCGAGGCCGTGGAGGTGGAGTACGACGAGTCCAAAGTCTCCTACGAGGAGCTCGCCCGGCTCTTCTTCGAGATCCACGACCCGACGCAGGCCGGGCGCCAGGGCCCGGACGTCGGCGAGCAGTACAAGTCGGCCGTCTTCTACGCGGATGATTCCCAGAAGCGGGTCGCGGAAAAACTGATCGCCCTCCTGCGGGAAAAAGGCTACGGGGTGGCGACGGAGCTAAGGGAGGCCGAAAAATTCTGGCCCGCCGAGGACTACCACCAGGACTACTACGACAAGACGGGAAAAAACCCCTACTGCCACGCCTACACGAAACGGTTCTGACGGCTGCCCGCCGAAGGCGGACTTGCCGTCTTTGGCCTTCGCGTTCACGTCCGCTCCTTGCTCAAGCAATCGCTTCACTTCGACGGCACCGCCCCAGCCGCGGGAGCGCAATCCTGAACTTCTCTATATTGCATGAGCGGGAGCCAATGACCTACCCCACCCCGTTCAAAGTGGGTGATTAGGCGGTATTCCATTCCCGCCTCGAACACAGCCTTGAATTCATAGTTGTTAATGGAACTCGCCCGGCAGTCCTCCCCAATTATGTGCATTGAGACGACCAGTGTATGTTCACCGGGAACGATTTTGAATTTCTCCAGTATAAGTACACTGGGAGCGAATTTGAATTTGCCTTTCCCAGATACTCTCTGTCCGTCGACGTATAAAATGTTAATAACAACGCCCTTTTCCTTTTTGATCTGTTCATCGCTGTCTGAAAAGTCAATGATGTCGTCAAAGAGGCCGCTCTTTTTGGACGGATTATAATTTCCAATAATAGCGTATGGGTAAAGCACCCTGGATCGGTTGAAGTAAAGTTTGCCCGCCGCCCACCAATTCTCATTATAGGGCTCCGGACTTTGGTAAAATCCGTTTAAATCCCCGTAGTATTTCCATAATGCTTCGTCTTCAGCGCCCTCTGTCAGTTTCTTTTTCTTTTCCCGTGCTCCGGCCTGTTTGAGAAGCCCCACAATCTCGGTGTGTCCCTTCCGTGCCGCAATCAGCAGGGCGGTCTGGCCGAATCCATATTTCACGTTCACGTCCGCTCCCGCGTCAACCAGGACTCTCACTAGCTCGGTGTAACCATTCGCCGCCGCCGCTTGCAGGGCGGTCCTGCCGCCTGTCATCCTAGCGTTCACGTCCGTACCCGCATCAATCAGCTTCTTCGCCATCTCGGTATGGCCCCCCGCTGCCGCGTTCGTCAGGGCGGTTTCGCCGAATTTGTTTTTCGCGTTCACGTCCGCGCCTGCCTCCATCAGGGCTTTCACCGTCTCGGCGCGGCCCTCCCGTGCCGCCCACATCAGGGCGGTCCAGCCGTTCACGTTCTCCGCGTCCACGTCCGCGCCTGCTTCAATCAGAGCCGTCACCGTTTCGGTGCGGCCCTTCCGCGCCGTCCACATCAGAGCGGTGTCGCTGTTTTTTTCATCCGCGTTCACACGCGCCTCTGTTGTCGTCATGAGCTGATCAATAATACCGGTGCAGTCCCACTCCATCGCGGCCATCAGGTCGGGCTCACTGCCTCTACCCCTCGCGTTCACGTCTGCGCCCGCCTCAATCAGGGCCTTTACCGCCTCGGTGTGGCCTGCTTTTGCCGCAAACATCAAGGCGGTCCAGCTGCCTTTGTCCTTCGCTTCCAAGTACACGTTCTTACCAATTAAAAGCTCCACGGTTTCGGTGTGGCCCTCCCGTGCCGCAGCCATCAAGGCGGTTATGCCGTCTTTGTCCCCCGCGTTCACGAATGCGCCTTGTTCAAGCAATTTTTCCACTTCGGCGGTGTCACCGGCCTCTGCCGCTCTAATCAGTCTTGAATTGATTCCGGCCCGCTCAAGAATTTCCACAACCCCGGTGCGGCCTTTGGATTTCGCATACATCGAGGCGGTCGCGCCTTTCGGGGTCTTCGCGTTCACGTCCGCTCCCGCGTCAAGCAAGGCATTTACAACCCCGGTGCGGCCATTCGCTGCCGCGAACATCAAGGCGCTAGTGCCTTTTTCGGTCCTCGCGTTCACGTCAGCGCCCTTGCTAATCAAAATCTCTACAATCTCAGTTTCGCCATAGCGTGCCGCAGCCATCAGGGCGGTCGTGCCGGCTTCGTCCTTTGCGTTCACGTCCGCGCCTTCTCCAAGCAATTTTTCCACTTTGGTCGTATAACCAGCCTTTGCCGCTTCTATCAGTTCTGAATCGATATCTCCGTAGGACGTTGCTCCGGCCTGTTTGAGAATTTCCACAATCTCGGTGTGGCCACCCGCTGTCGCAACCCTCAGGGCGGACCTGCCGTCTTTTGCCTTCGCATTTACGTCCGTTCCCGCTTCAATCAGGGCCTTTGCCGCCTCGGTGTGGCCGACCGCTACCGCAAACCTCAAAGCGGTCCAACCGTCTTTGTCCTTCGCGTTCACATCCACGCCCGCGTCAAGCAAAATCTTCGCCGCCTCGATGCGGCCCATCATCGCCGTAAACATCAAGGCAGTCCTACCGTTTTTTTTCTTCGCGTTCACGTCCACGCCCAGACCAATCAGGGTCTTCACCGTCTCGGTGTAGCCAAATAATGCTGCAGCCATCAAAGTGGTCTGGTCATTATTTTTCTTTGCATTCACGTCCGCCCCGGCGTCAATCAGGAACTTCGCTGTCTTGGTGTAGCCTCGGTCTAGCGCAATCAGCAAGGCGGTCTCGCCGCCTTCGTTCTTCGCATTCACGTCCGCGCCTTTTCCAAGCAATCGCTCCACTTTGGCGGTATCACCGGCCTCTGCCGCTTCGAGCAGGTCTGAATTGATATCACCATAGGCCGTCTGCGCGAAAAGCAGCGGGAGCAGGAGCAGGAAAGCAAGAGTTCGCAAATGAAGAGAGACTCGGTCGTGGAAGGCGTTCCCTCCCGGAGAACGGGCCTCGGAAAAGACCTTGGTGACTTTGAAGGCCATGCGGGAATTCTAAGGTGAAGCGTAGAAGCGTTGCAAGCGGATTTTCGCGGTCGAGCCCCTTCACCCCCCTCAACAAATACGCGGGAGAAGCTCGCCCGAAAGCACGCTGATCTGGCGCTTCCCGCCCGCGCGGGTGTTCATCGAGACGCCGCCTCCCTCGCTTCGCTTCACGACGCGCCCGATCCGGCACGCCTCGCGCCCCAGGGGATGCCCGCGCATGGCGCGAAGCACCGCCTCCGCGCGCTCCGGAGGGACGAAGGCCAGAAGTTTTCCCTCGTTCGCGACGTAGAGGGGGTCGAGGCCGAGAATCTCGCAGGCGTTTGCGACGTCGTCGCTCACCGGAATTTTCTCCTCCTCCACCTCGACGGCCACGCCGGCCGCCTCCGCTATCTCGCAAAGCGCCGTGGCGAGCCCTCCCCTCGTCGGGTCGCGCATTGCGTGAATCGAGGGGCACGCTTCGAGCATGCGCTCGACCAGGGCGGTCAGGGGCGCCGCGTCGCTGCGGACGCCGCTTTCCAGATTGAGCCGCTTCGCCATCACGGCCACGCCGTGCTCGCCGATGGACCCGCTCAGAATCACGGCGTCCCCGGGGACGACCCGCTCCACGGAGGGCGCCACATCGGCCGGGACCGCGCCCACGCCCGTCGTGTTGATGAAAAGCCCGTCGGCCTTGCCGCGCTCGACGACCTTGGTGTCTCCCGTGACGACGTGGACGCCCGCCGTCCTCGCCGCCTCCGCCATCGATTCGACGACGGACTCGAGAGCCGCAAGCGGCAGCCCCTCCTCGATGATGAACCCCGCGCTCAGGTAAAGCGGCCTCGCGCCTCCCACGGCGAGGTCGTTCACCGTGCCGTAGACCGCGAGCGAGCCGATGTTTCCCCCCGCGAAGAAAAGCGGACTCACGACGAACGAATCCGTCGTGAGCGACAGCCGCTTTCCCTCCCAGGACAGGGTCGCCTGGTCGTTCCGCGCGTCGAGAAAGGGATTTTCAAGATGGCGGGCGAACAGGTCGATGAGGTCGCGCGTCAGGCGGCCGCCGCTTCCGTGGCCGAGCGTGACAATGCTCCGATTATCTCCTGAAACCTTATCGCTCGGCATACCTGTAAAAGGCGGCGCAGGTGCCCTCGGAGGAAACCATGCAGGCTCCGATGGGGTTCTCCGGCGTGCAGGTTTTATCGAAAAGAGGACAATCCGGCGGCTCGGCCACGCCGCGCAAGATTTCTCCGCAGAGGCATCCCTGGGGCTCCTGGGAGGGAGCCGCCTCCAGCTCGAACTCCTCCGCGGCGTCGAACGCCCGGTATTTTTCGGAAAGGTGAAGGCCGCTTCCCGGAATTTTTCCAAGGCCCCGCCACTCGGCGTCGCCCGGCTCGAACACCTCTTCGAGCAGTGAGAGCGCCGCCCGGTTTCCCTCCGGGCGCACCACGCGACTGTAGGCGTTCTCGACTGACGCCTCGCCGCGCTTGCGCTGGCGGACGAGCATGAGGATGCCCGCCAGCATGTCGAGCGTCTCGAAGCCGGCCACCACACAGGACAGACTGTGCTCCTGCGCCAGGAACCGGTACGCGTCCGCGCCGATAATCGCGCTCACGTGGGCGGGGCAGAGGAACCCGTCGAGGCTCACCTCCCCGCTCTCCACGATGGCGCGCATCGCGGGAGGGATGAGCTTGTGGGCGCAGTGGACGAAAAAATTCCCGAGACCGCGCCGCCGCGCCTCGACCACCGCCGCCGCCACGGCGGGCGCCGTGGTCTCGAAACCGACGCCGAGAAACACCACGCGGCTCTCCGGCTCCCGCCCCGCAAGCTCGAGGGCGTCCATCGGCGAGTACATCACGCGCACGTCCGCCCCCCGCGCTCGCTCCAGGACGAGGGAAGACTCCGTCCCAGGCACCCGCAGCATGTCCCCGAAGGTGGCGACGATGACCTTCTCCCCGCGGGCGCACTCGAGCGCCGTATCGATGTAGGAAGTGGGAGTGACGCACACTGGACAGCCGGGTCCCGAGAGAAGCTTCAGGTTCGCGGGAAGAAGCGATCGAATGCCGAAGCGGAACGCGGCCATCGTGTGCGTGCCGCAGACCTCCATAAAACGGCACGTGCCGCTCGTCCCTTCCATCTCGCCCAGGAGGGCGTCGGCGAGAGCGCGAGCGCGCGGGCCGTCCCGGAAATCTTCAATGTATTTCGCCGTCGCCATTACGGCGTTTCCTCTGAATCGCTCCCCTTCCCTCCGGCCGCCCCCATTGCCTCGAACAGGGACAGAGTCTCCAGGGCTTCCTTTTCGTCGAGGCGCTCGATGGCGAACCCCACGTGCACGATGACGTACTCGCCCGGCCTCGCGTCCTCGACGAAATCGAGGCGCACTCGCCGCCGGACGTTCCCCAGTTCGGCCACGGCGTCGACCCCTTGAATTTCGACAATCCTCATGGGAACGCCCAGGCACATGGTTACGACCCCTTCTTTTCGGCTATGAGCGCCTGCCCCAGCGCCAGGCCGCCGTCGTTGGGAGGAACCCGCTCGGGCACGTACACCTCGAAGCCGAGCGCCTCGAGCCGTGTCCGCATGGCGCGAAGGAGGCGCACGTTCTGGAAGACGCCGCCTCCGAACACGACGCGGTCAAGCCCGGTCTCTCCGCGGGCGCATACCAGGAACCGCGCCGACGCCTCCGCCAGCGTGGCGTGAAAGCGGGCGGCGATGCGCGGCGCCGGGACGCCGGAGGCCCGCTCGGAGATAACCTCGCGTATCATCGGAAGGAAGGAAAGACGCGCTTCGCGCATTTCGAATCCGTAGGGCGGCGCCTCGCCCTCACCGGCGCACAGGGCTTCGAGCTCCATCGCGGCCTGCCCCTCGTAGCTCATTCGGTGGCGCAGGTCGACGAGGGAAGCCACCGCGTCGAAGAGCCGCCCGGCGCTCGACGTGAGAGGGCTGTTCACGCGCTCCTCGACCATCTTAATCCAGACTCCGACTCTCGAATCCTGAAAAGCGTCGGGGAGCTGGTGAACGACGTCCTTCCACTCGTCGCCGAAGGCCGCACGGAGGTACGCCGCCGCCATGCGCAGGGGTTCGCGTGCGGCGGCGTCGCCGCCCGGCATGGGAATATATTCGAAGTGCCCCAGGCGGCGGAACGCGGAAAAATCTCCCGCGAAAAACTCGCCGCCCCAGACGGCGCCGTCCGCGCCGTATCCCGCGCCGTCGAAGAGCGCTCCGAGAACGTCGCCCTCCAGGCGATGCTCCGCCATCACGCTCGCAAGGTGCGCGTGGTGGTGCTGTACGCGCACGATTCTGCCGCCGTAACGCTCCTCCGCCCAGCGGCCCGTGAAGTAATCCGGGTGCATATCACAGGCGACTATCGCGGGGGAAACGCCGAGAACTTTCTGAAGATGCGCGACGCCTTTCTCCAGCCGCTCCAGGGACGCGGGCGATTCTATCGTCCCGAGGTGGTGACTCAGAACGGCCTCGCCCGGACGCGTCAGGCACAGTGTGTTCTTGAGGTCCCCGCCGAGCGCGAGCACGCGGCGTTGAACGTCGGCCCCTATCGGCAGGGGGGCATGTCCCCGCGAGCGCCGCACGAAAAGCGTCCGCCCCCGCTCGGAGCGCACGACCGAATCCTCGTTGGGCACGGCGATGGGGCGGTTGTGAAGAAGAAAGGCGTCCGCGAGTCCCGAGAGCCGCCCCAGTGCTTCTTCCTTTGTGTAGCACAGGGGCTCGTCGCTTTCGTTGCCGCTCGTCATCACGAGCACCTCCTCCGGGGGCGCAAGAAGCAGGTGATGAAGCGGGGTGTAGGGAAGCATCGCGCCGAAGGTGCTCTGTCGCGGCGCCACGCTTCGTGCGATGCCGTTGGGCGTTTTCTTCGAGAGGAGCACGATGGGCGCCGCGGGAGACAGAAGCAGCCGCTCTTCCTCCGGGGAGACGCGGGCGAATTTCCCGACGGCTTCCACGTCGCGCGCCATCAGGGCGAATGGCTTTTCCTTTCGCTGCTTTCGCTCCCTGAGCCTGCGGACGGCCTCCTCACGGCGGGCGTCGGCGGCGAGATGAACGCCGCCCAGGCCCATCACGGCCACGATGCGCCCCTCGCGGAAAAATTCGCGGCACCGCTCCAGCGGGTCCTCCGCTGAGACGGGCGAGCCCGCCTCGTCGAGCACCTCGAGACAGGGGCCGCAGACGGGGCAGGCGTTCGGCTGGGCGTGAAAGCGCCTGTCGAGCGGATCCTCGTACTCCTTCTCGCAGGCGGGGCACATCGAAAAATCTTTCATGGTGGTGCGCGGCCGGTCGTAGGGAACGTCCTCCAGGATGGTGTAGCGCGGGCCGCAATGCGTGCAGTTCGTAAACGGATAACGATGGCGGCGGTCGCCGGCGGCGAGCACCTCTTCCATGCACGCCCGGCACACGGCCATATCTGGCGTGAGAAACGAGCGCTTCTCGCCTCCCGGCTCGCTTTCGCGAATGTGGAATTCCTCGCCCAGGGAGCGCGGTGCTTCTTCTTCAAAGGCACATTCCGCCACGGAGGCGGCGGGAGGAATTTCTTCTTGAAACCGCTCTCGAAAGCGCGCCGCGGCCCCGGGCTCGCCCTGAAGGAACGCTTCCACTCCCTGATTCGTATTGGCCACCCAGCCGCTCAGCCCTTCCTCCACGGCCAGGCGATAGACGAACGGGCGGAAACCCACCCCCTGCACCACGCCGCGCACGCGGATGCGGCAGGCTACAGGCGAGGCCGCCTGTTTTACTCGTGCAAGCGCTTTTCCAGCCACCGGTGCCATTCCTCCATGCCCTCTCCCGTGCGCGCCGAGAGGGCCAGGATCTCCACCTGCGGGTTCACCGAGCGGGCGCTTCGCTCGCACGCTTCGCGGTCGAAGCCGATGACGCCCGCCAGGTCCATCTTGCTCAAGACAACCGTGTCGGCAATGCGAAATAATCCCGGATACTTGAGAGGCTTGTCCTCCCCCTCGGGCGTGCTGAGGAGCGCCACCCTGCGCGCCTCGCCCAGGTCGAACAGGGCCGGGCACACGAGGTTGCCGATGTTCTCGATAAAAAGAAGCGCGGGCCCCTTGCAGGAGAGCGCCTCCAGCCCGTGCGCGACGAGGTGCGCGTCGAGATGACACATGGAGTGGGTGTTGATCTGGTGCACTCTCCCGCCCGCCTCGCGGATACTCTCCGCGTCTAGGCTGGTCTCCTGGTCGCCCGTCAGGACAAAGACCGAAATGTCCTTGGGAAGGGAGCGTATCGTGCTCTTGAGAAGCGTGGTTTTCCCGGAGCCGGGGGCGCTCATGAGGTTTACGGAAAAAATGCGCTCGCGCCGGAAATATTTTCGGTTTTGTTCCGCATGGGTTTTATTCTCGGCCAGAATCTCCCTGCCGATGCGAACCGTCCGGCTTTCCGCGCCGTGAGCATGCGAGTGTGAGGAACCCTCCCCGTGCGCGTGCTTCGGCGGCGCGTCGGGGTCTCCGCAACCGCACCACTCACACATATTCCACCTCCAGTTCCCGGATGCCGAATTCCCAACCGCGCTCCCACTGGACGTCGGGAGCCCGGCAGGACGGGCACGGAATCTTTCCTTCGCCGCGGGGAGCCACCTCCCCGCCGCACCGCCGGCAACGCCCCCGCGGCTCCTCGGTCTCGAAGTGCAGCGCGGCCCCATAGGCAGGTGTGTCCTTCGCGGCGAGGGCGAAAACCCACGCGAACGCCTCCTGCGAGACGCACGACCATTTGCCGAGGGTGAACACGATGCGGCTTACGCTTTTCACCCCTTCCCGGCGCGAGTAGTCCTCGATAAACCCGAGCGCTCGCTCGGCGAGGTAGGCTTCATGCATCGCGGGGCGCTTTCCCTGTTATATCCACCAGAGGGCCACACCCGTGGCGGCAATGATTCCGCCCGCCATGACGTGCGCCAGCCGCTCGCTCATCATGAACGACCACCGCCGCGCCACGCTGTCCCCCGCGTGCACCATCACGAGCATGGTGGCGAGGGTGACGGCGGTGAACAACAGCGCCACTCCCGCCACGCCCTGCCATTGCCAGGAAGAGGCCGCGAACATGAGCGGCACGAGCGGCTCGCACGGCCCCAGGACAAACACAGCATAGAGCGACCAGAAGACGGTCGTCCGCCGCACGAGCGTCTCCGGCTTCACATGAGCGTGGCGATGCCGGCGGCGCATCAAGCCCCACGCCATGTAGGCCAGTCCAAACGCCACGAGGAGTATCCTTCCGGCGTCTCCCCGAAGCGCCTCAAACACCTCGAGGCGCGTAAGGGCGATTCCCCCCAGTATTCCAAGAGCGCCCAGGACGACGGACGAGCCCGCGTGCAACAGTGCGCCGACGACCGTCACGAACGAAAGGAACTTCCGCGACCAGCGCCTCGTGCTCGCAAGCGCGATGAAAGGCACGTAGTGGTCGGGCCCCATGACCGCGTGGAGAAAAGCAATCGCGGCCGTGGAAAGAAGAAGCGCGTTATACCCGTGCGACATGACGCCCTTTCCTTCGCTTCAAGACGCCGTCCTTGCATTCGCCCTGCTCCGTCTGGATGAGCCTCTTGATCACCTCGACGGCTTCCGGGATCCGTCGTTTGATTTCCGGTGACGGCTCCAGGCCCGGCGAGACGTCTTCAGGCTGAATCCCGACGATTACGATTTCTTTCGGAACGGTCCCGAGCATCCCGGCCATCTTGAGGGCCTCGAGCAAGCCCAGTTGGTGAAGAGAAAGGGATTCGCTTCGCTTCTCGAAAATATCCTCGGGGGAAAACCTGTATATCGCGCCGGGCTCGTCCCCTCCCCTTACCGCGTCGACAACGATGAGCTTGTCCACGTCGGCAAGCGATTGCAGCGCGTCGAGCGCCGCCGTGCCGCAGTCGACGACCTCGACGTTCGGGGGCAGCGCTCCGTCCTTTTTCAGGGCGCGTATCACGTGGATGCCGACGCCCTCGTCCTTGAGGAGGATGTTTCCCGCTCCCATGACGACCGTTCTGGGTTGGGCCATGTTTAGATGATACCCCGCTTGTCTTTACGGAAAAAGGGCTACGCCGCCTCCGCCGGCCCGCGCGGCTCTCTTTTTCTTCCCGCGGCTTCAAGCCGCGTGCCTATACGGCCCGGAACTCGTTCAGCGTGCGGCCGTCGGGCGTGACCATGTGGACGGCGCACGCAATGCACGGGTCGAACGACCGGACGACCCGGAGCGCCTCGATGGGATTCTCGGGGTCGGCAATCGGCGTTCCCACGAGCGCCTGCTCCATCGGGCCGGGCTGTTTCCTGTCGTCGCGCGGGCTGGCGTTCCACGTCGTGGGAACGACGCACTGGTAGCTGTCAATCTTTTTGTTCTTTATCGTAATCCAGTGCCCCAGCGCACCGCGCGGCGCCTCCGTAAGTCCCATTCCGGTCGCTTCCTTGGGAATCTCGAACTTGGCGTGCGATGGCTCGCCGGGCTTGAGCTCCGCGACCCATTCGGCGCACCTGTCCGCAACCACCTTGCACTCCAGCGCCCGGGCGGCGTGCCTTCCGAGCACTGAGAACAGCGCCGACACAGGAGCATCGTATCGCTTCAGCGTGTCCGTCACCAGCTTGGAGGCCTTATCGTTGCCGCCCGTCAAGTGGGCGACGGCCATGCGCGCCAGCGGGCCGACCTCCAGCACCTTTTTATCGTACCGCGGCGCCTTGAGCCATGAGTAGGCGCCTCTCTTTCTCTCGTCAGGCGTCGTCTCGCCCTCCGACGGATGCTTTCCCGTAGCGGAGCTGTATCTCGATTTCTTGACGTACTCGGCTATCTTCGCATCCGAAAACGGCCCGGCGGCCCCATCGATGTACGTTCCCGCGGGAAACAGCTTCTTGCTTCCGGAAACATCTTCCTCGAACACTCCGTACGCGAGGAGGTTGCCGCAGCCTACGCCGATGCCGAAGTACTGCTTGTAACCGTCCGCAACCGCCAGCACGTCGGGGATGTACACGGTGTCGATGAACGTCCGGAGCTCCCTCAGCCTGGACTTGAAGGCGACGATCTTGTCGACCGTGACCTTTTCCGAAGCGCCGCCGGGGAGAATCGCTACCGCGTGCGGCATCTTGCCGCCGAATATCGCGAGCATCTCCTGGGCTTCTCTTCTCATCTTCAGCGCCTCGAGGTAATGGGCTATGGCGCCTATGTTGAGTTCCGTATCGGCAATGTAGTCCCCCTTGTACCTGGGCAGGAAAGGAGCCACCGCCGTCGCCCTGCCGCTGTCCACCTCGGCCTGCGCCCACGCTTTCACCCGCTTGAGGTTCGGATCGTTGCCCGTGTACTTGAGGATTGCCGTGATGTCAACGTAATCGAGGGCCGCGAGATGATAGAAGTGGAGAATATGCGACTGGATGTAGTTGGCTCCGAGCACCAGGTTGCGTATCAGCCTTCCGTTCTCCGGCGGGGTGACGCCGAATGCGTTGTCGAGGTTCAAAGTGGCCGCCTGGGCATGGCTGGCGGGGCAGACTCCGCAGATGCGCTGGGTAATCTGCTGGGCGTCGACGGGGTTCCTTCCCCGCAGGATGCCCTCAATGCCGCGGAACATCTCTCCGGCAGCGCGGGCGTCGGTGACCTTGCCGTCCTCCACCTCCACGTCCACCCTCAGGTGGCCTTCAATCCGGGTAATCGGATCAATCACGACCGTTGTTTTCATTTCAATACTCCTTTCTTCAATTTAATGTAGTGCTCCGTCCTGGAGGGCCGCCCACATCAGCGGCGCCCCCTCGAACGGGCAAGTCTATCCGGCAAGTGCTTTTTTCCCGGCGTAAGGACCCGTCCAGGCGATTCCGTACGTCTTCTCTATCGGAAGCCTGGCGTACAATCCCTCGCCCTCATGGTCGGGGAAAGTCGGCTCGGTGCACCCGATGCAGGGAGAGCCGCTGCGCACGCACCAGTTGCCCTTGTCGTTCCAGCCCCTTATCGGCGTGTCGCAGTATGCTATCGGCCCCTTGCAGCCGAGCCCGTACAGGCACCCTTCGTCCCCGAAATCGGCCGCCATCCTGTCGTTCTCGAAGTCGGCGCGCCTCTCGCACTGCTCATGAACCAGCTTGCCATAGAACATCTTCGGCCGCCCGAGCCGGTCAAGCTCCGGAACGCCGAAAAGGAGCACATGCGCCACCGTTCCCACGACCCAGTCCGGGTGCGCCGGACATCCCGGGATGCTGATGATCGTGGCCTCGGGGATGACGTCACGGACGCTCTTCGCCTCGGTTGGATTCGGCCTTCCGGCGGGAATGCCGCCGAAAGCCGCGCACGTGCCCACGGCGAGCACCGCCTGGGCGGCACCGCCGAGTTCTTTGATCCATTCCTCGATGGTGACGGGCTTGCCCTCCCTCTCGCCGACCGTGCAGTAGTCCAGGTGTTCCCCGGTGGGTATGGAGCCCTCGACCACGAGGACGAACTTGCCCTTCAATTCCGCTATTGCCCTCTCCGCGACGCTCATGGCGAGGTTCCCCGAGGCCGCCATCACGTTCGGATGAAACTCCAGGCTGATGGTTTCGGTAAGGACCTCCACGATGTCGGGATGCACCGTGTTGAGCACTGAGACGGAACATCCCGTGCAGGACTGTCCATGCATCCAGATTACTGGAAGGTTGCCGACCTTTTCCTGAATTGCCTTCTTGATGGTCTCGGCCGCCTGCGGGTATCCGACGAAGCCCGGCAGCGCCGCAGCCATGCCCGAGCAACCCAGCAACCCTAAAAACTCTCTCCGTGTTAGCGCCATTGAAATTCTCCTTTCTTAGTGGAACCGGAAAATCTCCGGACTACACATACCTCGAACATAGAAACCTGAAATACGCTTTTTTCAACACCACTACATATGGCGCAGGTTTCTATACGGTGCAGAATATTTCTACGTTTCACACTACCATACTTTCTGATTAAAAACTCTCCCCGCGTTAAGGTCATTGAAAGATTCCCTTCCTGGTGGAGCCGAGGATTCCTGAGTTTGTGTATTCCATGCTTAGGTAGTTTAAGGCCTGCTTATCTTAATATGCCCCCTTCGTTTCGTCTTGTCAAGAGGTTTTTTCTTATTTTAATACATTAATAAGCGAACCGAGGAATCGCCTTCGGTATTTTGTTTTGTCAATAGCTCGCATGGCACCATCCAAAATCTTACCGAAGGAAGCAGGTAACGCCCCAATCCCGATGTCGGGATCGGGGACATCATGCGGGGCTTGAAAGCCGACCCTTCGGAAACCCCATTGAAAAAGCGGCTCGGGCAAGTAACATGGAAAACTCGGGATGCCTCTCCCGACAATCGAAATTTCTCGGAAAAACAGAAGGTAAAACGATGGCTTTGAGATCGGGGACACGCTTGTTGATATGTGTATTATTTCTGGCGAACCCCTGCGGTTCCTGGGGCGGGGAAGCGCAGCCCCGAAGCCGCGTTTTTTCCGGAAACGCCCGCCCCCGAAACATCATTTTGATGATCGGGGACGGGATGGGAATTTCCACCCTGACGGCGGGAAAGGTGGCCAAGGGAAAGCTGGCGCTCGAGGATTTTCCCGTGGGGGGATTCGTCACCACCTGGTCCGAGGACGACCTCGTCACCGACTCGGCCGCCGGCGCGACGGCCTACGCCACGGGGAAGAAAACGCGCAACGGCCGTCTATCGATCGCCGCCGACGGGGCGCTTCTCAGAACGATCGTGGAAGAGGCCCGGGCGCGCGGCATGAAGACGGGCGTCATTGCCACGAGCACCGTGACCCACGCGACCCCCGCGGCTTTTCTCGCGCACCACGAAGACAGGGACTGCGAATTCGACATCGCCGGGCAGGAAGCGGCTTCCGGCGTGGACCTGCTCATGGGCGGCGGCCGAAAACACTTCCGCCCTTACGCCGAAGACGTCTGCGAGGACGCGAAGCCTCCCTGTGATAAAGGAGCGGGCAAGGAAAACCTGATTGTCAACATGAAGAAAGACGGTTATTGCTATCTGAGCGACCTCGAATCGTTCGACGGTGACTGCGGCGGAAGCACGAAGCTGCTGGCTCTCCTGGCCGAGTGCGAGATGGACGAAGCGCCCGGCCGCGAGCCCGCGCTTGCGGAAATGACCGGCTTTGCCCTCGACTTTCTCTCCAACGTCAGCCGGGACAGCGGCTTTTTCCTGATGATCGAGGGCTCGCAAATCGATTGGGCCGGCCATGAAAGAGATTCTTCATGGCAGATCGCCGAGATGGTGGACTTCGACGACGCCGTGGCGAGCGCCCATGCGTTCGCCAAGGAGCGGGGCGACACGCTCCTCGTCGTCATCTCCGACCATGAAACCGGAGGCTACGCCGTTACCGGCGGCGACCTTTCCAAAGGGAGGGTTACTGGAAAATATTTATCCGGCGGCAAGACCAAGGAGGCAACCCATACGGCGCAGATGGTGCCGCTCCTCGCCTCCGGGCCGGGCAGTGCGGCCTTCGGCGGCATTCACGACAATACCGAGATTGGCGAACTGTTGTTCAAGCTCCTGGCAATCGGGCCGGACTGACCGTCCTAGCCGGGCGAGCGGGGCTCGAACGGGATGAGCCCGTCCCCGTCGAAGGGCCCTTTCCTTCTTCCGAGCAGTCCTACCCTTTCTCCCTGTGAAGCAGGCCTATAAGAAGGACAAGAACCAATCCCAGCACAACGGCCGCTTTGCCGTGCGTGGTGGCAGCTCCGGCCAGCCCGAAGTTGTGGACGATCGCCGCCCCCGCCAGCATACCGAGGATCGTGAGCCCCGAGTCCGTGTTTCCGTTACCGGCAAGGACAAGCTGTCTAAATGGGCACCCGCCGAGAAGAGCGGAGCCCACCCCCACGAGAGCCATTCCGAGGAAATTCCATAAATGCGCGGTGTGGGATGCGGGCTGCCCTTCAAACCCGATGCGCCAGTATGCAAACGCCTCGACACCGGCCTCGTGAAGTATAAGACATCCGGCGAAGCAGAGCACCAGGATTGCGATGAACCCGCTCACGCGGTGCCAGCTGCGCACGAGCATCAGGTCCGTGATTCCTCCCACAAGGCACAGCCGGGACCTTTGTGCAAGAATTCCCACAAGGAGGCCCGCCGACAGGGAAATCGCGATGCCCAGTCCCTCCGAAACGAGCGGGTCGTCGCCGCAGCCCGGGTGGCCTTTCGCTCCGACGAAGATGGGGCCCCCGGTCTTGAAGACGGGCGGGAAAACCGCCATCATAAGCAGCCCCGCCATAATGCCGGGCATGATCCACCCGTTTACGTCTCTTTGCCGTTGCGCCCGCCCAAAATTGAATCCCGCCTTCAGCAAAACCACGCCGACAAAGACGCCGCAGACGAAACCCGCCAGGGCCACGAGGGCGTTAAGGTCTCCGCCGCCCAGCCGAAGGATCATCCTGAGGGGACAGCCCAGGAACGCGAGGGCGCCTATCATCACGAGCATGGCCACCAGAAACCGCGCCATGGGCGAGGAGCCGCCCCTGGGCCTGAACTCCCTTGCGAAAAGCGCCGTCAGGAATGCGCCCAGGAGTATCCCCGGTATTTCGGGTCTTATCCATGCCGCCTCCCACGGACGGTGCAGCCCGATTGCTCCCGCGATGTCGCGTTCGAAACACGCAATGCAGAAACCCATATTGGGAGGATTCCCCAGCAGGACGAGGATCACCGCGAGGATTCCCACGGCGGCCCCCGCGATCAGAATCGGCGCCTTTTCTTTACTCATGACTCATGTGACCGGACGCCGGTTTCCGGGCCATAGGGCTTCCCGTTAAATCCAGTGCGCGAAGCGGCGGATGAGGAGCGGCATCAGCCCGAGCGTCGCCACGAGGCATGACGAAATCCCGAGGAAGGCCACCTGCCCCACGGTGTGCAGCCCGCCGTAGGAGGAGAAGACGAGCGAGCCGAAGCCGGCCATGGTCGTAAGCGACGTCATCATCACGGCGCGCCCCACGAGCCGGAAGGTCTTCGTCAGGTCCCGGCCGGCGTCCGTGAGGTAGTGGTGCAGCATGTGGATGCCGTCGTCGATGCCGATGCCCAGGATGACGGGCAGGACGACGACGTTGACCAGGTTGAAGGGAATCTTCAAGAGGCTCATCAGGCCCACCATCCATACGGCGCCGAGGACGAGGGGCGCGGCGACGATGGCCATGCGCGCGGGGCGGCGGAAGTGGAACCAAAGCACCGCGAGCACGGCGAGAAAGGCGTAACCGCTCGCCCGTCCGAAGTCCTCGCGGACGATGCGCTTCAGCTCGTAGGCGAGCACCTTGGGGCTTACGACCTCGGTTTCCCGAAGGCCGGCGGCCGTTTCCATGAGAACGCGCGTCGCCTCTTCGCCCGGAAGCTTTTGGGGAAGATAAACGTAGAAGACGAACTCGTAGGGCTCGCCCTGCCCGCCCACGCGGCGGAAGCGCTCGAGCAGGCGCGACATGCCCGCCTCTTCGAGGTCGCGGAACTCCATGGGGCGCGACACGGAGAGAGCGCGCTCGATTCCCGCGAGCGCGTCCTCGAAGGGCGCGACGGAATCGAAGCCTTCGCGCTCGAGCGCCTCTTCGAAGGTGCGCCGGACGCGGGCATAGGAGAAAGCCTGCGGCTCCTCCGAGCGGGCGCGGGCGAGCCGCCGAAGGGCGCGCTCCTGCTGCGCGCGCGGCGGAAGGAACGAAAGGATGCTCTGGTGCGAGAGCACGTAGCCCTCCCGCGTGAGCCTCGCAAGAAGCGCGTCGAGCGTTGCCGCGCGGTGGAGCGCCTCCTCCTGCGAGTCGCCGCGCACGAGCATCAACGTATGAAGAAGCGGGCTTCCCACTTTTTCGACGAGCCGCCCCTGTGTTTCAATGGCCGGCCCTTCCTTGGGGCGGATGTTTCGAAAGTCGTCGTCGAATTTCACGCCGAGGGCCGCGACAGCGAGCACCCCGCTCACGAGCACGCTGAGAAACATCAGCGCGCGCGGATGGCGCATGAGCCTTTCTTCGACGTGCGCGAGGCCGAAGCTCCGCATGACGTAGCGCCCCGCCGTATCGCGAAAGTAGCGCGCCCGCAGCGTAAAAAGCGCCGGCATCACGAAGTACATGCTCAGGAGACAGAGCAGGATGCCGATTCCCGTCGCGAGACCCATCTCGGAAAGTCCCCGGAACTTCGTCGGCACGAGGGCGAAGAAGGCGAGCGCCGTCGAAAACGCCGCCGAGAAAAGGCCCGCGCCGATGCCCGTGAGCGCCGCCACGATGGCCTCGTCGGCTGTGCGCCCCGCCGCGCGCTCCGCGGCGTACTGGTTGTAGATGTGGATGCCGTAGTCGATGCCAAGGCCCAGCAGGATGGCGCCCACGGTGCTGGTAACGATGTTCAGGTGGCCGAGCGTGAAGTACGTAACGCCCAGGGTCCAAATCACCCCCATGAGAAGCGGCATGCCCACGACCACGAGCATTCCCGCGCGCCGGAACGCCACGAGGAAAAGCACCATCACGCTCGCAAACGAAAGCGCGAACATCCACACGGCGTCGCGCTTGATGGCCGTCACGTAATCGTTGCCGATGGCGTAGCAGCCGGTGTAATCGACGCGGAGATTCTCCGATTCCTCGGGAAACTCGGCGCGCACCTCCGCCTCGATAGCCCGCACCTCCCGCAGGAAGCGGACGCTGAAGCGCGTGTCCTGGGCCAGGACCGAGGGCTTGACGAGCATGAAAAGCATAGTGTGATCCTCGGAAAAGTAATAGCCGTCGGCGAACGAGATGCTCATCCGTCCCCGCGCCGAGGCCATGGGCCGGGCGAACACCTCGCGCATGCCCAGAGGGTCGCGCAAGATCAAGCGCCGCGCGCCCGGAACCGCGGCCGTGCGCAGCATCTCGCGGTTCAGGGCCACCTGCCGGTGGACGGCGTCGTCCGAGAGGCGCACCTTGACCTCCTCCAGGGCTTCGTCGTCGAGGTAAAGAAGGGCGAAGTCCAGGAACGTGTTCCGGTAGAACTCGCGCACCGACTCGTCGATGCGGTGGTCGACGTACTGGACGTCCGGATGCCCTTCGAGGGCCTCGGCGAAGGCGTCCAAGAAGTCGAGGTAGGCTTCGACACTTGCTCCCTCAGAGTCCTCGACGGTGACCACGAGGAAGTCGGCGGAGCCGTACTTGTCCGTGACGGCCAGGAAACGCTGAACGACGGGGGAACGGGGGGGCAACAAGTCCACCACCTCGCTCGTGAGCTCGAGGTGCAGGGTGCCGTAGAGGCAAAGGGCCGTAAGAAGCGCGGCCGCGACGAGAACGCCGACGTAGCGGCGGTGGGAAAATTCCGCGATGGCTCGGAGGATCGATTCGCGCAAAGGAATGCTCGCTGTGTTCCGGCTATAAAGTTTTCAGAACCTCAGTGTAGCACATCAGGGAGAGTGGTTCCCGCGCGAGCACCGTCCCGCCCCCTCTCACCCTCATGGGGGACGAGCATGACCCCCGTATCAATAATAGTGCCGGGGCTGCCGCAATAGGGAAAGTACCGCCGCGCGTCGTCCGGCTCGCAGGCGTCCGCCGCTAAACAATCTCGACATTGTAAGGACTTTTTAATGGTTTACTTGAGCAATATGCGTATATTATGCGCATATATTGAACTAATCTTTAACTTGACAAGCGGAATTTAAGAGGCTATAAAATAAAATCGTCTGAAATTCTAAGCTAACATGGCAGTAAGGACTCCTATAATGGAAAACGGAAAAAGGGGGCCTTGATGCAGCAACGCGGAACCGCTTCGCTCCCGACATCCCGGAATCCCGAAGCTCTCATAGACCAGCTCCTGGAGCAGGAGCGCCGGCGCCTGGCCTCAGAAGAGGGGTTGCGCACCGAGCCGGTCCGCCATTTCAAGCGTCCCGAAGAGCGGCCTTTCAGGCGGGCGGAGCGGGACCGCACAACGATTTTGTTCGGCGGCCTCACGCTCAAGCACGAGGCCCTCATCAAGGGGCACCTCACGGGGTTAGGCTACCGGGTTGAAAACTTGCCGATCCCTGACGCGAAGGCGTTTCATCTCGGCAAGGAGCTTGGCAACAAAGGTCTGTGCAACCCGGCCTATTTCACCGTCGGCAACCTCGTGCGGTATCTCCAAAACCTGCGCGCGCAGGGCATGTCCCCCGAAGAGATTAATGACAAGTATGTGTTCATGACGGCGGGCGCCTGCGGCCCGTGCCGGTTCGGGATGTACGAGGCCGAATTTCGCCTGGCGTTGCGCAACTCCGGCTTTGAGGGTTTCCGGGTCTTGCTTTTTCAGCAACAAGCCGGCCTCAATCAGTCGGAAATGGACGCCGGCGTTGAATTCAACTATGACTTTTTCCTGGGTTTCCTCAACGCCCTCAACATGGGGGATCTCCTCAACGAAGTCGGCTATCACATCCGCCCCTACGAGGTGACTCCCGGCCAGACCGACGAGGTGTTCGCCCGCGTGATGGACTACCTCACCGAGACCATGCGCAATCCGCCGTCCCGCCCCTTGACGCGGCGGGTGAATGACTGGGTAGCCCGCAAGGGCAACGTCCCGGGTTTGCTGGTGATGGTGGCGAAACTTGCCTGCCAACTGTGGGATGAGCAATACGTCGGCCCCTTCCGCGAGGCGGCGAAGAAATTGGACGCCGTCCAGGTGGACTACACGCGCCCCAAGCCACTCGTTAAAATCACGGGCGAATTCTGGGCGCAGACGACGGAAGGGGACGGCAACTTCAATATGTTCCGCTTCCTGGAGGAGGAAGGTGCCGAGGTTCTGGTCGAGCCTGTGGCCACCTGGGTGAGTTACCTGCTGTTCCTCGCCAGGCAGTTCATCGAGGATCGGAGCGGCATACGAGAAGGAAAAAACCCGACACCCTGGTATCGGGTGGACGAGAAACTTGTGTACTGGACGGCCGAACAAGCCAAGAGCGCCAAGCTTGCCCTTGCCCAGTATCTCCTGACCAGCGAATACGACCGCCTCCGCCGTGCGTTGGGCGGCACGGCCCATCCGCTGGGGAACCAGGACATCCTTCGCGACCTGGCACTCGGCTATTACAACAGCCGCTCCCAGGGCGGGGAAGGCCACCTGGAAGTCGCCAAGAACATCTACTACCACCAGAATGATCTATGCCACATGGTCCTGTCGCTCAAGCCCTTCGGCTGCATGCCCTCCACGCAAAGCGACGGTGTCCAGTCGGCGGTCACCTCCCACTACGGCAAGATGATTTACCTGCCCATCGAAACTTCCGGCGAGGGCGTGGCCAACGCGCACAGCCGGGTGCAGATGGTCCTGGGGGAGGCAAAATCGATCTGCAAGGAAGAATTCGCCCGGGCGGTCGAAGGCGTAGGCTTTACGCTGGAGCAGATCCGCGACTACATCGCGGACCACCCCGGGCTGTCTCATCCGCTGGTCCGCGTCCCGCACACCAAAGGCATCGTGGGGCGCGCGGCCAATTACGTCAACTACGTGGGCAACCTGATGCGGCGCGAGTACGCCAGCTAGAGCCGAGCCATGGCACCCGAAACCATGCGAGATCTAATTGTCGGCCTCGACGTGGGATCCATCTCTGTCAAGGCGGCCGTCGTGGATGTGACCACGCAGAAACTCGTCTGGCAGGATTACCAGCGCCACGAAACCGAGCAGCAAGCCAAAGTCCTCGAATTCCTCAAACGCATGGAATCGGAGGCCGGGATCGCCCCCCACAGGACGCGGCTGTTTATCACGGGTAGCGGCAGCCCGGGGGTCGCTCCGTTTATTGGTGCAAGGTTCGTGCATGAAGTCAACGCCATCTCCCTGGCGGTCGAGCGCCACTCTCCCAACGCCCGCTCCGTCATCGAGCTGGGCGGCCAGGATGCCAAGATCATCGTGATCCGCGAGATCGAAGAGAACGGCCGGAAAAAGAAAATCCCGTCCATGAACGACAAGTGCGCGGGCGGGACCGGCATGGTCATCGACAAAATCTCCGCCAAGCTCGGCATTCCGTCCGAGCGGCTCTGCGAGATGCGCCACACGGGGCTCAAGCTCCATCCCGTTGCGGGCAAATGCGGCGTCTTCGCCGAGATTGACATCAACGGGCTCCAGAAATCCGGCATGCCGGAAAATGAGTTGATGGCCTCGCTTTTTGAAGCCATCGTGCAACAAAACCTCAGTGTTCTGACGCGAGGGTACACCCTTCAGCCCGAGGTGCTTCTGCTCGGGGGGCCAAACAGCTACATCAAGGGCATGGCGGAGTGCTGGCAGGAGAACATCCCCTGCCAGTGGGCCGAGCGGGGCGTCAAGGTTCCCGACGGCGTGCCCATTGAGGAGTTGATCCGGGTGCCCGATAACGCGCTGTACTTTGCGGCCCTGGGAGCGGCCTACTTCGGCATGGACGAAGACCCCGATGTCGGCGTCTACCAAGGATTTGCGGCCCTGGACGCCCATCTCAACGGCGGCCGTGACGAGGCGAAAGCGGATATGGGCATATGCGGATTGGTGAAGGAAGGAGAAGATATTTCCGCCTTCATCCGACAATATTCGCCGCCGCCGTTTGAAGCGCCTACCTTTGGAGCCGGGGAAAGGGTGGACGCTTACTTGGGAGTCGATGGAGGCTCCACGAGCACCAAAGCCGTCCTGCTCAGCCCCGACGCGGAACTCCTCGCCGCTTCCTATCAACTCAGCAAGGGCAACCCCATTAAGGACACCATGGAGGTCGTGGCGGCCGTGCGGGAGGAGATTGAGAAGCACGGGGCGACGCTGCGCATCCGCGGCGCGGGCACCACGGGTTACGCCAAAGACATCCTGCGGGAAATTCTCGCCGCCGACGTGGGCATTGCCGAGACCATCGCCCATACCCAATCGGCGCTGTATTACTACGGCGATGCCGACGTAATTTGTGATGTCGGGGGACAGGACATCAAAATCATCATGCTCCACGACGGGAAGGTCAAGGACTTCAAGCTCAACACCCAGTGCTCGGCCGGAAACGGTTACTTCCTCCAGAGCACCGCGGCGGGATTCGGCTATAAGGTCACCGACTACGCCGATCTTGCCTTCACGGCCAAGCGGATGCCGGAATTCGGCTACGGTTGCGCCGTCTTTATGCAGAGCGACATTGTGGATTTCCAGCGGAAAGGCTGGACTCCGGCAGAGATCATGGCGGGCCTGACCAACGTGCTACCCAAGAATATCTGGCTGTATGTAGCGCAGATTCCGAACGTGGCCAAGCTGGGAAAGAAATTTATCCTCCAAGGCGGCACGCAGCGGAACGCGGCCGCGGTGAAGGCGCAGATCGACTTTCTCAAGGAGCGCTGCAAGAACGATGGCGTGGACATCGACATCATCGTCCACCAATTTTGCGGGGAAAGCGGAGCCATCGGCGCTGCGTTGGAAGCGCGGCGCGTTGTCCAGACCCGTGGAACGGAGACGCCGTTTATCGGCCTGGATGCCGTCAACAACATCCGGCTTGCCTCGAAGCGGGACGAATCGACACGCTGCTATTTCTGCAAGAACAAGTGCCTCCGGACGTTCATCGACTACCAAACGACCGCCCCCGTCGCGCAACCGGCCGCCCCGGAGCCGCCGAAGAAGCCGGACACCAAGCGGCTGATCATCGCCAGCTGTGAAAAAGGGGAAGTGGAAGACATCAACGCCATGCGCGAAATCAAGAAGGGGCTGGACAAACTTAAAGATGCCAACCCCAATTTGGTGGCGCTGGCGGCTACGGAGGCCTGGAAGAGCACGTCGCCCACCGTGATCGCCGATCCCGTTCCAGCGGTTGCGCTGACAAAAGCCAAGAGACGCCGCGCGGGGCTGATGCGCAACCGGAAGCGTCTCCGCTTTGGCATGCCCCGCGTCCTCAATATGTATTCCTACGCCCCCTTCCTGCGAACCTATCTCGAAAGCCTAGGCGTGGACTTCAGGAACATCGTCTTCTCCGACTTCACCTCATCCGAGCTGTACAAGGAAGGTTCGCGCCGGGGCTCCATTGATCCGTGCTTCCCCAGTAAGCTCGGCATTGCGCACATCCACAATCTGCTTGCAAAGCATGTCAAGCGGCCGTTCGATTACATCCTTTTTCCCATGATCTACACCCTCACGACGGAGCTTGTGGGGACGCATAAACGTCAGGGGGCCTGCACGACCGTGGCAGAGACGCCGGAGACGGTGCGCGCGGCGTTTGTCAAGGAAAATGATGTCTTCGCCGAAAAGAAAGTCTCCTATCTCACGCCGCTTCTCAACTTCAGCGAGCCGCGGCTTCTGGAAAAACAGTTGTACGAGGCCTTCAATCCCATCCTCGGCCTGTCCCGGAAAGAGAACCGCAGAGCGGTCGAGGCCGGCTACCGGGCGCTCGATCACCTCAATGAGGCTCTGCGCAGGACGGCACGTAAGGTGCTCGACGAACTCGAACGCGAAGAGCGGATCGGGATCGTTTTTCTGGGCCGACCCTATCAAAACGACCCCGGCGTTTGCCACGAGATTCCCGACGAATTTCAGAAGCTCGGCTACCCCACCCTCTCGCAGGACTCGCTTCCCATCGACGAGGACGTTCTCGAGCGCCTTTTCGGCGATGAGGTCCGTCAAGGAGTTATTGCCCATCCGCTTGATATCTCCGACTGCTGGAAGAACTCCTACAGCGAGAATACCAACCGCAAGATATGGGCGGCGAAGTTCGTCGCGCGCCATCCCAACCTCGTGGCCATTGAGTTCTCCAGCTTCAAGTGCGGCCACGATGCCCCCATTTATTCCGTGATTGAGGAGATCGTGGAAAATTCGGGAACGCCGTATTTTTCCTTCAAGGACATAGACGAGAACAAACCGACGGGCTCCATCAAGCTCCGCGTGGAGACGATTCACTATTTCCTCCAGCGGTACCACGAGGAATTTGTCCGCCAGAATCGAGCGAAGCGCCGCGTGGAAGATCGCATGAAGGCATACCGGGCGCACCTAGAGGAAACCCTCCGGCGCGAGGGAGCCCTGCCCGCGGAGCTGGTCGCCAAGGTTTCCGCCGGGCGCAGTGTTGAGACGCGCACATGAAAATTTCACCGATCCGCGAAATGCACGTAGAGGCCGAGGAGAACCTTCCCCTCGACGCCGCGAAAACGATGTTCGAGATCTACCGCGAGGCGCAGCCGCCCTTCACGGCGCGCGTCGTGTACTACACGGAGCTGCAGGAATTCCAGCACCAAAGGGAAATCGAACGCGCCTTCTCGGCGGACTCCATATTTTCCGGCTTTCTGTGGGATCGAACCAAAACCGAGGCGAAGAAGGAGATCGCGGCGCTCCTCGATTGCCTGAACGACGAGGAAGACATCTCCGACGAGGAAATCGGCGCGCGGCTCCACCCCTACCTTGCTTAAACCGCCTCCCGTTCCGGTTCCCGAAACGGTTTTCCTAATGGCTCAAGGCGATTTCCCGAAGAGAAATGATTGCGTTCGCCGCGATGGACTCACGCGCGCTCCCGTTTGCGCGCGATGGCTTTCTCGGCCGCCTTTGCAAGGTTTTCGGGCGTGAAGCCGTAGTGTTCGAGAAGAGTCCAGGCGTTCCCGGACACGCCGAACTCGTCCTGCATCCCCACGCGCTCCACGGGAACGGGGTATTTCGAAGAAAGCGCCTCGCAGACGGCGCTCCCCAGGCCTCCGATGACGTTGTGCTCCTCCGCCGTGACGACGGCGCCCGTTTCGCGCGCGGCGGCCGCCAGCTCGCCCTCGTCGAGCGGTTTGACGGTGGACATGTTGACGACGCGAGCGGAGACGCCCTTCTTCTGAAGGAGCTCCGCCGCTTCGAGCGCCAGATGAAAGCAGACGCCGACGGCGACGAACGTCACGTCGCGTCCATCGCGGGCCCGGTGGGCGCGGCCGATCTCGAACGGATAGGAATCGTCGTAGTGGACTGGAAATTTTTCCCTCGCCAGGCGCACGTAGCACGGTCCCACGTGCTCGTAGACGGCCACGATGGCCTTCTTCGTCTCCACGGCATCGGCCGGCGCGATAACGGTCATGCCGGGAAGCACGCGCGTGACGGCCAGGTCCTCGAGAGCCTGGTGCGACTTGCCGTCCTCCCCCACCGTGATGCCGGCATGGGTGGCCACGATCTTGACGTTGAGGCCCGTGAGCGCCACCGAGTTGCGCATCTGCTCCCAGGCGCGTCCCGTGGCGAAGACGGCGAACGACGAGACGAAGGGGATCTTCCCCGTGGCGGCCAGCCCGCAGGCCGTCACCATCATGTCCTGCTCGGAAATCCCCAGGTTGAAGAAGCGCTCGGGAAATTTTTTTCCGAAAACGGCCGTCTTCGTCGAGCCGGAGAGGTCGGCGTCCAGGGCGACGACGCGGGGATCCTTCGCCCCCAATTCGGTAAGAGTTTCTCCGTAAGCTTCCCGCAGTGCTTTCTTCTCGGCCATGGGTTTCGTAGTATAAGCATCCCCCGAGGCACATTGCAAGGGACGCGGGGCCTCCCCCGATCCCGACATAGAAATGGGTGCCCGTGCCACGCTATCAATGTGCTTGTGGATGGAAAACCTCTGTCCCGTAAGGCCTTGTTTTCTAACCTTCTTTTCCCGTACCGGGATTAGGTTTCTTGCGCCTTTCTGCGCCGTCGTGCTACGCTACGCCCATGCACTCACTGGCTCGCGCACTGGCTGTTTCGAGCGCGCTCCTTCTTTTCCCAAGCGGAACCTTCCTTGCCCGTCCCGGGGAAAAAGCACCGGAACTATTGCCGCCCGAGGAGGCCGAGTGGACGCTCGAAGCCGCCTCCCAGGAGCAGATCGGGGACGAGCTGGTTGCGGAGGGGAACGTCTACCTCGCCTACGGCTCCATGCGCCTCCAGGCCGACCGCGTCACGTTCAACCGCGAGACACACGTCGTCGGGGCCGAGGGCAACGTCGTCCTGTTTGAGGGACCCCAAAAGATTACCGGCGACTTTCTGGAGATGAATCTCAAGGACGGCACGGGCAACGTCTACGGCGCGGTGGCGTTCGACGAGCCGACGTATCTGTTTGTGGGTGACCGCGTCAAGATGCTCTCGCGCGATCGCTTCATCCTCTACAAGGGCTTCTACACGACCTGTAACCAGCCCACGCCCTACTGGGGCATTCGCTCCTCCCGGGCCAAGGTCAAGCTCGAAGGCTACGCCCGCTTCCGCAACCTGCGCCTCACGGCGCGCGGGGCCCCCGTGTTTTACATTCCCTATTGGGTATGGCCCATCAAGCGGGAACGCACGTCGGGCTTTCTTATCCCCGAACCGAATTATTCCGAGGTCAAGGGATTCTCGATCCGCAATCAATTCTACTGGGTGCTCGGGCGGAGCACGGACGCGACCATCACCTACGACTATTTCGAATACTTCGGCCAAGGCGGGGGACTCGAGTTCCGCTTCCTGACGGGTCCCCGCAGCAGGGGAATGTTCGACGGCTACATCTTCGAAGACGCAGACACGGGACACCACCGCCACTTCGCGCGCCTGGAATACAACGCGCAGCCGTGGGGCGGGTTCTTCCGCGTGGAAGGCGAGCTTGCGAGCAGCCTCAGTTACTACCGGAACTTCGAATATTTTCTAGATACCATTTCGACGCGCCGCCTCACGTCGCGCATGTTCTACTCGCGGACATGGAAAACTTACTCGCTCAACACCCTCGCGGAGCGGGAGGCCAACTTTCTTTCCGACGACGACGCCATGGTGCTCCTGCGCCTTCCGGAGCTGTCGCTCCGGCGCCGCCTCACGCCGCTTTGGAAGAACGCTCCCCTTTTCCTTTCCTTCGAGGTCTTCGGCACCTCCCTCGACAAGACCACGCCCATCCTTAACCGCCCCTGTGCCGATTGTGACGACATCGACTGTTCCAACGGTATTGACGACGACGGGGACGGCTTCACAGACGAGACCAATTGCGCCGACGGCGCTGACAACGACGGAGACACCTTGATAGACGAGCTTGATCCTCTCACCGAAATTGTCTGGGACTACGAGCGCTTCGTATTCCGCCCCGTGCTATCGCTTCCGTTTCAGCCGGGCCCCTGGCTCAGCATGAATTTCCGGCTGCGCGGCTTCGGCACCTACTACACGCATTCCGTGGACCCGAACGATTCACGGCACCTCGTGGAAGAGTCGCTCACCCATCGCTACTGGCAGGGGGAGACGCAGATCCTGGGGCCGCGCTTCGAGAAAATCTTTGCGGAGAGACAAAAGGGGTATTTTTCCCGCTTTAAGCATGTCATCGAGCCGCAGGTCAATTATGCCTACCATGCCCGCGATGAGGACATCGCCGGCAAGAACCCGACCCCGATCCCGCGCTTTGACACCTACGACTCGCTCTCCGTCTTCAACCACAAGCTCTCCTACAGCCTGATACAGTATTTCTACGGCAAACCACGGGGCGGCTCGGGGTCACCCGCGGAAATTGCGAAGCTCTCTCTCCGGCAAGAGTACTCTCTCAACAGCGAGCGCTACCTGAGCAGGCGCTATGAAAACGCAATGGAAGTTGAAAAAAGCTACTTCGGCCCCGTGAATATCGGCTTCCGCTTCTATCCGCTGCCCCATGTGGGCTTGGACGCGGGCACGGTGTACGACCATATGAATCAGGACTTTCCAAGCGCCCAGCTCACGAGCCGGCTTGACAGCCCCCGCGGAAGCCATGCGAGTCTCACCTGGAGCATGTCGCGCTCCGTGATGACCGAAACCACCACGAGCCAGCAGGTGCGCGCGAACGCGGGCGTGCGTTTTCTGGACAAGCGTTTGACGCTCCAGAGCGAAATGAATTACGACATCGAGCGCAAGGTGCTCCAGCACCAGCGCCACAGCTTCCGCTACCAAAACCAGTGCTCGACGTTCATTTTCGACGTCATCCAAAAGCGCCTGGGCATCTTAGACGACCTCGAATACCGCCTCATCATCGAGCTCAAGGACGTGGGGCGAATCCTGAGCATTTGAGAACGAGAGGAGCGCGCGACCGATGAAAAAAATCCTCGTCACCGGCGGCACGGGCTTCCTCGGGCGGCGCCTGCTGGAGAAGCTGGCGGCGCGCGGCGACGTGCCCGTGCGCGCCATGGTGCGCGACCCCGCGCGGGCCGATTTTTCCCGAAACGTCGAAGTGGTGCGCGGCGACATGCTGGAGCCCATGACCATCGACGCCGCCCTCGAGGGCGTCTCCCGCGTGTTCCACTGCGCGTCGCTCGTCAAGGTGTGGGTCAAGGACGAAGCGCTCTTCGACCGGGTCAACGTCGAGGGCTTCGCGCACCTCCTGCGCTACGCGCGAGCCCGCGGCGTCGAGCGGGTGCTCTACACGTCGTCGTTCATGGCGCTGGGTCCCACGGACGGGAAGACGGCGGACGAAGAGACGCCCTACCCTTCGGAGCACCGCCCCCGCGGAGGCTACGAGCGCACCAAGTTCATTGCCGAGGCGCTTGCGCGCCAGGCCGTGCGCGACGGCCTCGACCTCCGAAGCGTCTATCCGGGCGTGATCTACGGCCCCGGCCCCATGACGGACGCCAATCTCCTGGGAGGAATCCTCCTGCGCTTTTTCCGGAAAAAACTTCCGGGCATCGTCGGCCCGGGCGACAGGCGCTGGTGCTGCGCCTACGTCGAGGACGTGGTGGAAGGGATGCTCCGGGCGATGGAGCGCGGCGCGGCGGGCGGGCGTTACATCCTGGGCGGCGAGAACCGGACGCTTGCCGAGGTGTTTCGCCTGGTGAAGGCGTGGACGGGCCGCAAGCCTCCGCGGCGCATCCCATATTTCCTGGCCGACCTGGTCGGCTACGCCAAGTGGGCGCGGGCCGAGATATTCAAGAAGCCGCCCGACCTGGTTCCGTCGGTGGTGGAAATTTTCCGGCATGAATGGGCCTATGAGAGCGCGCGCGCCCGGCGCGAGCTCGACTATCGCGTGACGCCCTTCGAGGAAGGGCTGCGGCGGACGCTCGAGTGGCTGCGCGACGCCCACGACCTTCCGTTTTCGCTTGCTCCAGCCGCTCCATCGAGTCAAAGTAGATAAGGAATTATGAGACCGCCTCCGAGAAAAGCGAAAGAATCTTCCCGCGGCGTTCCGGGCGAGGCCCCGAGATGACGGCCGGAGAATTTCTCCGAAAAATTTTGCACATCGGCCTGGGCGCCTCCGCCCTCCTTCTGGCGCACCTTCCGTGGTGGGGCGCCGCGGCGGCCTGCCTGGGCGGATTCTTTTTCAGCTATTACGTCCTTCCGCGGCTCACGGCGCGGCGCCTCGAGCGGCCGGAGGAGCACGGCTTTCCCGTGGGCATGTACGCCTACCCCCTCTCGCTCGGCCTCCTGTGCCTCCTGTTTCCGAATCGTCTCGAGGTCGTGGCCGTGGCGTTCGGCATGATGGCGTTCGGGGACGGGGCCGCGACGCTCGCGGGGCTGCTCGTGGGCGGACCCGCCGTTCCCTGGAACTTCGAAAAACGCTGGAGCGGGTTCGCGGCGTTCTGGCTTTTCGGCACGCTCTCAAGCGGCGTCCTCTACGCCTACGTGGCCGAGGGCCGGTGGACGCCGTGGAGCGGCGCGACGTGGCTGTTCGTGGCCGCGACGGCGGCGGTCGCGGCCTTTGTGGAAAGCTACCCCTCGGGACTTGACGACAACATCGTGGTGCCCATAGCGGCGGCACTCTTCTTCTACAGCCTCGATTCCGCCGTGGACGCTTCGGCGTTTTCGTGGGAGTTTTTGCGCGTGTTCGTCCATCCCTTTCTCGAGGGCGTCGTCGCGGTGGGCGTCGTGGCGGTGCTCGCCCGCGCACTTCGGCTCGTGAGCCGGAGCGGATGGCTCGGCGGATGGATTCTGGGAATCATCGTTTACGCCGCCGCGGGCTGGCGGGGATTCCTGACGCTCCTCGCGTTTTTCGCCCTCGCGACGGCCGCGACCCGCTTCGGCTACGCCCGCAAGGCCGCGGTGGGTGTCGCACAGGAGCGAGGCGGGAGGCGCGGCGCGAAGCACGCGCTCGCCAACTGCGGCGTCGGGGTGTGGCTCTCGCTCTGCGCGGCCGCGACGGTTTTCTCGCCCGACGAGAGCGCGCTCTGGAAGATAGCCCTCGTCGCCTCGTTCGCCACGGCGCTCTTCGACACGCTCGGCACGGAGATCGGGCAGGCCCTCGGCCGCACGCCCGTCCTGCTAACGAGGTGGCGCGTCGTCGCGCCCGGGACCGAGGGCGCCGTCTCGCTCGAGGGCACGGCGGCCGGCGCGGCGGGCGCTCTTCTCCTCGCGGGCTTCGCGTGGCTCGTCGGGCTCATTCCCGGCGCGGGCGTCGCGGCCGTGTTCGGCGGGGCCTTCGGCGGCGCGGTGCTCGAGAGCCTCCTCGGCGAGCGGCTGCCCCGGGAGCGAGTGGACAACGAATTCTTGAACTTCGTAAACACCGCCGTGGGCGCGGCGATCGCGTATGCCCTAGGCGTTGCAATCTTGTAAGCCCCCATATAACCCCATGGAACGTCTCCGCCTCTACTTCGAGCTCTCGCGCCCCTTCACGCTCATTGCGCCCTTCGTGGGGTTCTGGGCGGCGGGGCTCGCGGCGTTCGGGGCGCACGGCCTTTCGCTCGAGAAAGAACGCGTCGTCCCCCTCGTCCTGGGCGCCGTCATGGCGGCCACGCTGAACGTGGCCTCGAACACCGTCAACCAGATTTTCGACCTGAAAATAGACGCCGTCAACAAACCCACGCGCCCCCTGCCCGCGGGAACGATATCACTCCGCGCCGCGTGGCTCTTCGCCGCCGTCTTCTTCGCGCTCTCCCTCTGGCTCGCGTGGCTCGCGCACCCGCCGGAAGGGGGGCGCGAATGTTTCCTCATCGTGCTCGCGGCGTCGCTCCTCGTCTACGCCTACTCGGGGCCGCCGTTTCGCACGAAGCGCTGGGGTCTTTTAGCGAACCTCACCATAGCGCTCCCGCGCGGGCTTCTCCTGCCCGTCTCCGGATGGTCCGCGGTCGCCACCGTGCGGGACGGGGAGCCGTGGTTTCTGGGAATCGTTTTCGGGCTGTTCATCCTGGGCGCGGCGACGACGAAGGATTTTTCCGACATGGAAGGCGACAAGGCGCAAGGGTGCATCACGATTCCCATCCGCTTCGGCGTCAGGGCAGCGGCCTGGATGACCGCGCCGTTCCTCGTGTTCCCGTTCCTGCTTTTCCCCATCGGAGTGGCCACGGACGTTCTGCGCGGCCACGCGGCGGGGCTGGGCGCCGCCGGGCTTCTGCTTGCGCTCTACGGCGTCTACATCGCCTACCTCATCCTGCGCCGGCCCGAGGCGCTCGCCACCGAGTCGAACCACGTCTCGTGGAAGCACATGTACCTCCAGATGACCGTGGCGCAGATAGGCTTCGCCGTCTGCTATTTGGTGTGAGGCCGCGCCCGGAGGCGTGCTCTTAGGAATGCGCCCCGGAAAAGGGGCTTCGGTTCGCCTCCCCCCCCCTGGCCTTCTATTTCACCACGAAATTAACCAGCCGCCCCGGCACGTAGACGGCGCGGGCGATTTTCCCGGCGTCGGGAACGTGCCGCGCGACGTTCTCGTCCGCGAGGGCTTTTTCCTTGACCTGCTCCTCCGGGGCGTCCTTCGGCACCGAGATCTCGCCGCGCTTCCGGCCGTTCACCTGCACGACGACGGAAATTTCCTCCGTCTCGATCCGCTTCGGGTCGTAGCCCGGCCAGCCGCAGTCGAAGACGCTCGTACCTTTTTCCCCGCGAGAAAGGGGGGCGGAGGGTGAGGTTATAAACCGCTCCCACAGCTCCTCCCCCATGTGCGGCGCGAAGGGCGCGAGGAGCTGCGAAAAAATTTTGAGCGCTTCCCTCGCGTCCGGCTCGGAAAGTTTTTCCGCGGAGCCCTGCAGGAAATTCGAAAATTCCATCAGGCGGCTGAGCGCGGTGTTGAAGTGGAATTTTTCCAGGTCCCCCGTCACCTCGCGGATGGTCAGGTGCAGGATTCTCAAAAATTCCCTGCGGAGCGCGGCGCCGGTTTCCGCGGGGCGCTCCTTCCGCGCGCACTCCGCGTCAAAGAGCCGCCACACGCGGTCGCGGAAGCGGGCGATGCCGTGGATGCCGCTGTCGCTCCAGTCGCCGCCGTCGGAATAGGGGCCCATGAACATCAGGAACATGCGGAACACGTCCGAGCCGTACTTTTCCAGGTACGGCTCGGGCGCGATGACGTTGCCGCGCGACTTGGACATCTTCGCGCCCTGGTTCGTGATGACGCCCTGGTGGCGGAGGCACGAAAACGGCTCCTCGAACGGCACAAGCCCCGCGTCGTGGAGCGCCATCGTGATGAAGCGCGCGTACAGAAGATGCATGCACGCGTGCTCGGCGCCGCCCACGTACATGTCAACGGGAAGCCACGTCTTCGCGAGCCCGTCGTCCCAGGGCTTTTCCCCGAGGTCCGGAGATATGTAGCGCAGGAAGTACCACGACGAATCGACGAACGTGTCCATCGTGTCGACCTCGCGCCTCGCCTCGCCGCCGCAGGCGGGGCACTTCGCCGCAACGAACGACGGCGCGAACGCGAGCGGCGACTTCTCCGAGCGCGATTTCGAGAGGTCGACCTCGTAGGGAAGAAGCACGGGCAGGTTCTCCTCCTTCTCGGGCACGATGCCGCACGCCTCGCAATAAAGCATAGGAATGGGCGCGCCCCAGTAGCGCTGGCGCGAGATGAGCCAGTCCCGCAGCCGGTAATGGACGGTCTCCTCGCCGCGCTTCCGGCGGCCCAGCTTGGCCACCACGGCCTTGCCCCCCTTCTCCGACGGCATGCCGTCGAATTCTTTCGAGTTCATCATGACGCCGCTCTCGACGAAGGCGCCCTGCGCTTCCATGTCCCAGGCCCCGTCTTCCGGGCGGATGACCTGGCGGATGGGCAGGTTGAACTGCTTGGCGAACTCGAAGTCGCGCTCGTCGTGCGCGGGCACGGCCATGATGGCGCCCGTGCCGTAGCCCATCAGGACGTAGTCGGCGATCCACACGGGAATCGTCTCGCCGTTGACGGGGTTCCGGGCGTAGGCTCCCGTGAAGACGCCGGTTTTTTCGCGCTCGGCCGACGTGCGGTCGATCTCGCTCGTGCGGCGCGCCTGCTCGCGGTAGGCCTCGACGGCGGCGCGGTTCTCGCCGGTCGTTATCCCGTCCACGAACGGGTGCTCCGGCGCGAGCACCATGTAGGTCGCGCCGAAGAGCGTGTCGGCGCGCGTCGTAAAGACGGTGAGCGTCTCGTCGTGCCCCTCGAGGTCGAAGACGAGGTTCGCGCCCTCGCTCCGGCCGATCCAGTTGCGCTGCATCACGAGCGTCTTCTCCGGCCAGTCGAGCGTGTCGAGCCCCTTCAAAAGACGCTCCGCGTGGTCCGTAATCTTGAAAAACCACTGCTCCAGGTCCTTCTTCGTGGCCTCGCTCTCGCACCGCTCACAGACGCCGCCCTGCACCTGCTCGTTCGCGAGCACGGTCCGGCACGAGGGGCACCAGTTCACGGGGGCGAGTTTCCTGTAGGCGAGGCCGCGTTCGTGGAGTTTTAAGAAAACCCACTGCGTCCACCGGTAGTAGTCGGGCTTCGAGGTGTCCACCTTGCGCGTCCAGTCGTACATGGCGCCGATAGTTTGAATCTGCCGCTCCATGGTGGCCGTGTTTTCCTCCGTCAAATCCTTCGGGTGGCTCCCCGTCTTGATGGCGTGGTTTTCGGCGGGAAGGCCGAAGGCGTCGAACCCCATGGGCTCGAAAATTCTCCGCCCCTGCATGCGCTTGAAGCGCGCCCAGGTGTCCGTGGGGCCGTAGTTGTACCAGTGCCCGATGTGGAGCTTTTCGCCCGACGGGTAGCTGAACATGACGAGGCAATAGAGCTTGTCCGACGCGTCCGCCAGATCGGGCGTGTGCGCGTGGGAATCCTCCCAGCGCCGCTGCCACTTGGGCTCAACGGTCTTGGGGTCGTAGGAAGCGGTCATGGCTCGCCCGGATTCCTGCTCTTTGGCGCGCGGCGCGTCGTCTTCTTTCGCGAATCGGCGCGGCCGTCCGTCCGCTCCGCCTCGCGGTCCGAGAGGATTCCATGAATTTCCTTCACGAATTCCTCCGGGTCCTGGAAGTCCTTGTAGACCGAGGCGAAGCGCACGTAGGCCACCTTGTCGAGCTCTTGCAGGCGCCCCATGACGAACGCGCCGACCTCCTGCGCCCGCACCTCGCGGTCCACGCGCTCCGAGAGCATCGCCTCGACGTCGTCCGCGATGGCCTCGATGGCACGCGTCTCGACTGGGCGCTTCTCGCAGGCCTTGAGGAGTCCCTCCATCAGCTTTTTGCGGTTGAAGCGCTCGCGGCGGGAGTCCTTTTTGACGACCATGTAGGCGATCTCCTCGAGGTGCTCGTAGGTCGTATAGCGCCGCTTGCACGAGAGGCACTCCCGCCTACGGCGCGTGGCCTCTCCCGCGCGCGTCTCGCGCGAGTCGATGACCCGGTCGTCCCGGTGGCCGCAGTAAGGGCATTTCATAAGGCGCTGTTCATACGTCGAAGCCGTGTGATACGGCTGAGATGTCCATAATACGGGAAAAGGGGCGTCGATGCCAAAACGCGGGGCGCGCGCCCGCCGTTTTCGGCGCGGGGAGGCGCTTCTTTGTATAATGGAGTGTTATGAAAATCGCGCTCCTGCAGTGCAACCCGACGGTGGGGGACTTCGAGAAAAACGTGCGCCTCATAGAGGAGGGGCTCTCCCGCGCGCGGAAGCGCGGGGTGAAAGTGGCGGCCTTTCCGGAGCTTGCGGTGACGGGCTATCCGCCGCAGGACCTTCTGCTCGGCCGCGACTTCGTCCGGGCGAACCTCCGGGCGGCGCGGCGGGCGGCGCGGGCGACGCGCGGGGAGACGGCGATATTCGGCTTCGTCGAGGAGGCGCGCGGCCGCCTCTACAACGCCGCGGCCGTCGCCACCGGCGGGCGCATCGTCGCCGTGCGCCGCAAATGCATTCTTCCCAACTACGACGTCTTCGACGAGAAGCGTTACTTCTCCCCCGGCCCGCACCCGGAGCCGGTCCGGTCGGGCAAAAACCTCCTCGGCGTCCACATCTGCGAAGACCTCTGGGACCGGGAAGCGCAGCTCAAGGTGGCGGACGTCCTCGCGCGCGAGGGCGCGGAATTCTTCGTGAACATTTCGGCCTCGCCCTTTCACCTCGGGAAGCTGGCCGCTCGCACGCGCCTCGCGCGCGCCAAGAGCCGGCGCTTCGGTGTGCCCTACCTTTACGTGAATCTGGTGGGGGGGCAGGACGAGATCCTTTTCGACGGGCGGAGCTTTGCGCTCGACGGCAAGGGCCGCCTCTGCGCCCTGGGCTCCGCCTTCGAGGAAGACATGCTCGTGGTGGACACCGGGCGCCTGCGCCCCATCAGGCCCCGCCCGGCGCCGCGCGCCGAGAAGCTCTACCGCGCCCTGGTCATGGGCGTCCGCGACTACGTGCGCAAGAACGGTTTCCGCGAGGTGGTGCTCGGGCTGAGCGGCGGCGTCGACTCGTCGCTCGTCGCCTGCCTTGCGGCGGACGCCCTAGGCCCCCGGAACGTCCTCGGCGTTCTCATGCCCTCGCGCTTCACGTCGCGCGCGAGCGTCGAGGACGCGCGGGCGCTCGCGCGGAACCTCAAGATCCGCACCGCCACGCTCTCCATAGAGGAGACGGTCGAGTTGAACCGACGGCAGTACGGCGCGGTCTTCGGCGGCTTGCGGCGCCGCGTCACGGACGAGAATCTCCAGGCGCGGGAGCGCGGAAAAATTCTCATGCAGATCGCAAACGACCGCGGCGCCCTGGTCCTCTCCACGGGCAACAAGACGGAGCTCGCCATGGGCTACTGCACGCTCTACGGCGACATGACGGGCGGCCTCGCCGCCATCTCCGACCTGAACAAGCTAGAGGTCTACCGCCTCGCGCGCTGGCGCAACGCCCGCAAGGGCCGCCTGAGGAGGCCCGTCATTCCGCGCCGCGTGTTGACCAGGGCGCCCACGGCGGAGCTTGCGGCCGGGCAGAAGGACGAGGACTCGCTTCCGCCCTACGCAACGCTCGTGCCCATCGTGGACGCCTACGTCGAGGACGGCAAAGGCGTGGGCGAGATTGCCGCCATGGGCTACGAGCGCGCCCTCGTGCGGCGGGTCCTCAACCGCATCCGCCGGAACGAGTACAAGCGCCGCCAGGCCCCCCCCGGACTCAAGGTTACCCCCAGGGCCTTCGGCATCGGAAGGCGCGTTCCCATCACGAACGGCTACCGGTCGTAGCGGCCGGCCGTTGTCGAGTTCGGTCAATGAGTGGTAAAATGGAATCTATGGAAAAAGGAACGTGCCTGCTCCTGGCCCTCTTGCTTGTCGTCCACGCGTCGGAAACCGCCTTCTCGGCGCCGCGGGGTGGCCGCGGGGGGGCCCTGTCGTCGGCGGCACGGGAGGGCGACGTCGAGAAGGTAAAGGCCCTGCTTTCTGCAGGCGAAAAAGTGAACGTGAAGGACCGGTCCGGCAGGACCGCCCTGATGGTGGCGATAGAGGAGGGCCACATAGAGGTGGCAAAGGTCCTCATCGAGGCGTCCGGCCCGCAGTTGAACGAGACGGACAAAGGAGGCAGGACCGCCCTGATATTGGCGGTAAGGGAGAACCACATCGAGTTGGTAGAAGCCCTCATCAGGGCGGGCGCGGCCTTGAACGAGATGAGCCGGGACGGCCGGACCGCCCTGATATTGGCGGTAATGGAAGGTTACAGCGAGGCGGCGAAGATCCTCATCGCGGCGGGCGCGGACTTGAACGAGACGGATAAAAGAGGCCGGACGGCCCTGATAGCGGCGGCACAGGATAACAACATCGAGGTGATGAATGCCCTCATCGCGGCGGGCGCGGACTTGAACGAGAGAGACCAAAGAGGCTGGACCGCCCTGATGACGACGGTGAGGGAGGGCTACGTCGAGGCGACAAAGATTTTCATTGATGCGGGAGCGGATTTGAACGAGAAGGACCAAAGAAACTGGACCGCCCTGATGTTTGCGGCAAAGGAGGGCAGCGTCGAGGCGGTAAAGGCTCTCATTGATGCGGGTGCGGACTTGAACGAGAAGGACAGGGAGGGCGTGACTGCCCTGCTGTTGACGGTAAAGGTGACCCGCATCGAGGCGATAGAGGCTCTCATCGAGGCGGGCGCGGACCTGAACGAGAGGGACAATGACGGCTGGACCGCCCTGCTGATGGCGATAAGGATGGACCGCATCCAGGCGGTAACGGCTCTCATTGAGGCGGGCGCGGACCTGAACGAAAGGGACAAGGAAGGCCGGACCGCCCTGATGCTGGCGGCGGAGTACGGCCAGATCGAGTCGGTAGAGGCCTTACTCGAGGCGGGGGCGGACTTGAAGGGAAAGGCCAAGGACGGCCGGACCGCCCTGAAGCGGGCGCAAGGGGGAGGCTATACCAGGATTGTGGAGCTCCTCAAGGAGGCCGGGGCGAAGAAATAACACCCGTGCGCCTCGCGGCGCACAGGGGTCAATCCGTTTAGGAGGCTTTTTCGACTCTGCCGGCGCGCAGGCACCGGGTGCACACGCGTATGCGCTTCGTGCGCCCGTCCACCTTCGCGCGCACGCGCTGGAGGTTAGGGAGCCAGCGGCGGTGCGTGCGGTTGTTAGACTTGCTCACGTTCATGCCCGTGAGTATGCCCTTGCCGCAGATTTCACAGTGTCGCGCCATAACAAAGTCTCTCGTGTATCGAAGGCATTAGGATAGCTTAACTTCGCCGAAGCTGCAAATCCGAGGGAGCGCAGAGGTAGTGTAAGGGAAGCCGCGGTTGACTTGCCGAGACGGCGAATTCTATAATGGTGTGTAAAAAGGAGACCGGGAATGAAAGGAGCGGCAACTTGGATTGGCTTCACGCTCGCGGCTGCCTCGGCCGTATGGGGAGGTGAAGCGCCCGCATCCCCAGGGAAAGGCCCGCCGCGCGTCGGCGGCGAAGTCGAGATAGCAAACGTCCCCTTCGACCTGAACGAAGTCATCCGCACGGTAAGGAAAAACCGCGGCCTTCCCGAAGAACCCCCCAAGCAAGGATTCCGCGCCGAAACGAGGGGCGAGCGTCCTTTTGTTTCCAAAGGGAATGCTTTCCTTCATGAGACGCCGCGCTTCCAGGCGGAGTTTGGCGAGGACGGGCTGAGGTATTTCGCGCAAGGAAATAAGGAAAAACCTGATTTAGAGATACTTTCGGTGAGCTTCGAGCGGGGAGGCGTCACGCGGACGGTGTTTGGAAAAAACCGCCTGGAGGAGCACGCGCCCGGCCTGCTTCGGGGAGAAGCACGCGACGGCGTTACGCCTTTCGTGCGAAACCGCGGTGAGGAAGGGATGGAAATCTACTGGACGATCGACGAACCGCTCAGCCCCGATGCTTCGGCGTTGCGCGTGCGTGTTGCGATCCGGGCTGTGGGCGAGCCGGAGGTGCATGATGAAGGGCTGGTATTTCCGGCCTGGCGAGAGGAAGGTCAAGTAACCTTATCCAACGTAACCGTGGTGGACAGCGCGGGGCGTCTGGAAAGAATTCGGCCTTCACTTGCAGCCGATCACGAGATTCTGTTCGAGGTACCGCACGAGTTTCTTGAAAACGCCCAATACCCCATCCTGATCGACCCTACGGTGGGGCCGGAGTTTCTGGTGGATTCGAATGCGGTGATTGGCCCGGCGTCAGGCAACCAGTCGTCTCCCTCGGTGGCCTCGAACGGGACGGACTATTTCGTCGCGTGGCGGGACAACCGAAGCGGCACGGGCGGGGACATCTACGGGGCGCGCGTGGCCTCGGATGGGACGATGCTCGACCCCATGGGTATCCCCATCTATACGGCGGCGGGCAACCCGAGGAACCCCTCGGCAGCTTCGAACGGAACGGACTATTTCGTCGCGTGGGATAACGGCAACAACATCTACGGAACGCGCGTGGCCCCGGATGGGACGGTGCTCGACCCCTCGGGCATCGCCATCTCCACGGCGGCAAACGACCAGCAGTATCCCTCCGTGGCTTCAAACGGAACGGACTATTTCGTCGCGTGGCATGACGACCGAAGCGGGACGGACTGGGACATCTACGGAACGCGCGTGGCCTCGGATGGAACAGTGCTCGACCCCACAGGCATTGCCGTCTCCACGGCGGCAAACGACCAGGAGTACCCCTCCGTTGCTTCGAACGGGACGGACTATTTTGTGGTGTGGGAAGACCGTCGAAACGGTGGTGGCCCCGACATCTATGGGGCACGGGTGCGGGCATCCGATGGCTTGCTCCTAGACGGCCCGCCGGATACGGGAGGTATCCCCGTCTCCACGGCGTCCGGCGGCCAGTACGAACCCTCGGCAGCCTCGAACGGAACGGACGATTACGTCGCGTGGGAGGACGGACGGAACTGGGGCACGACATGGTCTGACATCTACGGGGCGCGGTTGCGGGCGTCCGATGGCTTGCTCCTTGACGGCCCGCCTGAGACGGGAGGCATCGCCGTCTCCACGGCGGCGGACTGGCAAGTGTATCCCTCCGTGGCCTCGAACGGGACGGACTATTTCGTTGTTTGGGAAGATGAAGGCCCTAATGACATCTACGGGGCGCGCGTGGCCTCGGATGGAACAGTGCTCGACCCCACAGGCATTGCCGTCTCCACGGCGGCAAACGACCAGGAGTACCCCTCCGTTGC
>CP070701.1:486324-497847 GCA_020349885.1 Acidobacteriota bacterium | reverse complement strand
GTCCGACATGTCTGGCAGCGTGTACCGGTAGACGCGGTAGAACGCCGTGTTCGCCTCCGGAGTCCAGTCGAGGGCCACGAAACCGGTCTTGTCGACCAGCAGGAAGGTGTCGGGTGGGACTCCGCTCGCGCACAGGTTCGCGGGCACCGCTCCCGACTGGCTCACCATGTCCACGGGCGCTGACTTCCCGTAAGTCTCCCACAGCGTCTGCATCTCGGTGCCGCGCGTGGTCGTGGTGTTCTCCGATACGAGGAAGTCGATGTACTCCTTGGAGCTCGACTGATAGCGCAGCGTCGCCGTGACCGTGACGGGGTCCGTCACCCCGAGGGGCACGGGCACGAGGTAGGTCGTCGTGTCGTAGTGGGCGAGCACCCCACCGCCGAGGTCGGGATAGCTGTAGCCCTTCGGCTCCGTCTCGATGTCGGGCACGAAGCCGAGGGGCGGGATCCGGTTGTCCTTGGGGTAGTAGTTGTTCAGGACGAAGTTGAAGGTCGGCCCCGTCCCCCAGATACCCGGCTTGGCCTCGTAGATCTTGACCTGCGGGTCTTGCGTGAGCACGGCCGTGCCCGTGTCGTAAGCGCCCGACTCGAAGAACACGCCGCTCCCGACGTCGCTCGCCGTGAGGTTTAGCCACATCCTGCGGCCCTCTGGATAGCCGGTGGGCAGCTTATGGCCCGTGAGGTTCGTGATAGTCACGTCGACCGCCATGAGGTAGCCCTCCTCGACCGACGGCGGAAGGCCCAGGGCCATGGTAGCCGACTTGGTCTGCAGCATGTCGAGCGCCTGGGCCTTCGTCCAGTCGAAGTTCTCGTCGCGCCCGAGACCCGATTCCTCGACCTTCAGGAGATCCATCATCCACACGTTGCCCCCCGCGAACTGGTGCATGGGCACCTCGGCGCGCACGGGGGCGCCGCCCCCGGCCGCCTTCTTATCCAGGACGGAGGGCTGGTGGCACTCCGAGCAGGTCGTGTAGTCCGGGGATACGGGATCGCCGTAGTCGCTCTGGAGCCACTCCTTGTACGTGCGCTCGATGGGGAATTTCAGTCCCGTGTCCGCCCCGGTGTCGTCAACGAGGTTGATGAGGGGGTTCGTCACGTTGTGGCAGACGCCGCAGATCGTGGAGTTGACGTGGAAATCGGGGGAGTAGATGGCCCCGTGCGGGGGCGTGGAGTCGCTGTAGGGGCCGCGCTTCTCCGTCAGGAGGGATATCCAGTACTGGCCGTTCTCGGTGTAGGGGGGCGGCGACGGCCCCTCGTACATACGGTGGCAGAAATCGCAGAAAACCCCCTCGAAGTCGTCGCCCGTAAGCAGGGAGCCGTCGAAGGGGGGGTCGCCGGGGGGGCCCGAGCGCCCCTCTAGCCAGCCAAGGGGAGAGTGGCAGCGGATGCAGAAATCGCCCACGGTCGGGACGTCCTGCTCCGCGATGTCGAGGGTCGCCCAGTAGATGGGATCCCGCGCCGCCTGCGCCATCATCGATCCGGCCCACGTGTCCCAGGGCTCATGGAACGAAGAAGCGTCGAACGTCTTGTGGCAGCCGCAGCCCGGAGGGTCGAGGGGATTCGAGGAGAGCTCGCCCGGCTGGGTTCCGTCTAGGAAAATGCCGTCGGCGGCCAGGATCACGAGCAGGGGGAAGGAGAAGACGATGGTAAGCAGGACCGAAAGCACCGCCCACCGAAGTTTCTTCTTGTTCATTGTATACCTCCTTTCATGACGCACCTCCTTTTCTTGGTGCGTCTCCGTTTAGAAGCTATCGTTTCAAACGACGGGTCCTCTCTTCTTGGAAAACAGGGGGTCAGGGGGAAGCTGGGCCGAGAGCACCGCCCACCGAAGTCCGTTCTTGTTCATGATGCACCTCCTTTTGATGCTCCTAAGTCACAAAGCTACCATTTTACACGACGCCTCTTCTTCTTGGGGAACGTGCTCAGCGGAGTGGCGCCGCCCTTGAAACTCTTGTAGCGGCTCACGAGGGTTTCCTCGTGCCGCTCCTCGTCCTCCACGAGCTTGAGAAACATGCGGCGGAGCGCCGGTTTCCCGCAGCGCTCGGCGAGTTCGGTGTAGAGCTTCTGGGCCTTGACCTCCTCGACGATCGCGATGCGGAAGAGGGAAAGCATGTCCGCCAACGTGAGTTTTTCGGAGCTCTGCTCCTCCTCGAGCGCGGAGCGGAACTTCTCCTCGTGCCGCTTCTCGTCCCTCGCGGCGCCCTTGAAGAACGCGGCTACCGCGCCGAACCCCTCGCGGCGAGCCGTGGCCTCGTAGTTCGCGTAGCGGGAAAGGGCGGCCGCCGCCTCGTCCTCCGCCGCCTCGTGGAGAGCTTCGAGCAAGGACGGGCGATCGAGGAAAGAAAGGATCTGCTCGGCGTGCTCGCGCTCATCCCGCGCCGCCCGAGTGAAGAGCTTGGCCGCTTTCTCACTGCCCTGCCTCATCGCCTGCTCGGCATAGCGCATGAAGCGGTACCAGGTGGCGGTCTCCTCCTTGAGCGCCTTCCGGAGATTTTCCTCCGTCTTGCTCCCTTGCAGTTTTGGGGGCTTCGCCATAACAACTTCTCCTTTTCGCGGCTCCCTCGCCACGAGATACTGATTTTATATCATGTGAAAGTTTAAGGCGTTTGTCAAGACCAATTCGCGCAAAAAAATTGGAGCGGGAGCGGTGACCGCAAGGCCCGCCGTGGCGGGAGAAGTTCAGCGGGGAAAGAACCCCCCGCTAGGAGGAAGGGAGCAGCTCGCGCTCCATGGCGATGACCGCCGATCCCTCCAGCCGGCCCTCCCTCAGGTCGTCCAGGGCCTCGTTCACGCGCTCGAGAGGATAGGCCCGCACCTTCGTCCGCAGGGGCACCTTCGGAGCAAGAGCGAGAAACTCCTCCCCGTCGCGGCGGGTCAGGTTGGCCACGGAGCGAACCACGCGCTCGCCCCAGAGGATCGAGTAGGGAAACGACGGGATGTCGCTCATATGAATCCCCGCGCAGACCACCGAGCCGCCCTTCGACACGGCGCGGAGCGCCGCGGGCACGAGCTCCCCGGCGGGCGCGAAGACGATGGCCGCATCGAGGAGCTCGGGCGGCCGCTCGTCGGAGCTTCCCGCCCACACGGCCCCGAGGCTCCGCGCGAGCGCCTGTCCCGACGCGTCGCCGGAGCGGGTGAAGGCGTAGAGCTCGCGGCCCTGGTAACGGACCACCTGGGCGAGGATGTGCGCGGCGGCGCCGAAGCCGTAGAACCCGAGCCGCTCTCCATCCCCGGCCAGGTGCAGGGCCCGGTACCCGATCAGCCCGGCGCACAGGAGCGGAGCGGCCTCGAGGTCGGGATAATTCTCCGGAACGGGAAAGCAGAACCGCTCGTCCGCCGCGCACAGCTCGGCGAAGCCGCCGTCGCGCTGGTAGCCCGTGTAGCGCGCGGTGTCGCACAGGTTCTCGCGCCCGGAGCGGCAGTACGGGCACTCGCCGCAGCTTCCGCCGAGCCAGGGAACGCCGATGCGATCGCCCGCGGAGAATCGCCGCGCCTCTTTCCCGAGCCCCACCACCGTTCCCACGATCTGGTGCCCAGGGACGAGCGGCAGCTTGGGCTCCTGGAGGTCGCCGTCCACGACGTGGAGGTCCGTCCGGCAGACGGCGCACGCCCGCACCCGGACGAGCACTTCCTTAGCGCCGGGCTTAGGGTCGGGGAGCTCGGTTATTTTGAGCGGACGCTCTCGCCTTCGCGTAGCTTGCCTTCCGCATGGCTTCGGAAGGTGGACGCTTCGGCGGAGCGAGGTCGGCGCTTCGAAGACGGCGGCGCGCATGACCTTTCATTATGAGACATGCGAGAAGCCCGCGCCACTTGTGGGTGGTTCCCGCCTACTTTTTCTTCCTGTGGTTCCGCTTGTTGTAGCTCTCGTAGGCCTGGACGATGGTCTGCACCAGCGTGTGGCGCACCACGTCCTGGTCGCTCATGCGGACGAACGCGATGCCCTCGATGCCGGCGAGGATTTTCTGCACCTCGATGAGGCCCGAGGTCGTGCCCTGCGAGAGGTCGATCTGTGTGTCGTCGCCAGTGACGACGGCCTTCGAGTTGAACCCGAGGCGCGTGACGAACATCTTCATCTGCTCGCTCGTGGTGTTCTGCGCCTCGTCGAGGATGATGAAGGCGTCGTTCAGGGTGCGGCCGCGCATGAAAGCGATGGGCGCGATCTCGATAACGCCCTTGTCGAGGTAGGAGCGCGTCTTTTCCGGGTCGAGCAGGTCGTAGAGCGCGTCGTAGAGGGGCCGCAGGTAGGGGTCCACCTTTTCGACGAGCGTGCCGGGCAGGAAACCCAGCCTCTCGCCGGCCTCCACGGCGGGCCGCGCAAGCACGATGCGCCGGACGCGGCCCTGGTTGAGGGCGGCGACGGCCGAGGCCACTGCGAGATACGTCTTGCCCGTGCCGGCGGGCCCGACGCCGAAGACGATGTCGTGGTTCTGGATGGCGCGGACGTAGCCCTGCTGGTTGAGGCTCTTGGGCAGAACTGTGCGCGACGGCGATACGGCGATTTTGGACTCGACCAGGAAATCGCGCAGGGAAAGGCCCGAGTCCGCGAGCATCAGGCGCACGGCGCTCTTGAAGTCGCCCTTCGTGAAGGCATGCCCCTCCGCCAGGAGCTCGGCCATCTGCCGCAGGAGCGACTCGGCGCGGCGGACGCTCTCCGCCTCGCCCTCGAGTTGGATGTCCTCGCCGCGGCCGTTGATGGCGACGCCCATCTTGTCTTCGATGTAGCGGAAGTGGTTGTGATGGACGCCGGAGAGCTTCTCCAGGACGTCCTTCGGGACGTGAAGCGCCGCCGTGGCGGCGGAAGGCGAAGAAATTTCGCTCAGGCGCTGCCTCCAGGCGGGAGGAAAGTCCTCGCGCGCGTGGTCTCGTTACCTGCCGACGTAACGGTCGTCGTAGCCCTCTTCGACGTCCGGCCAGCGGCGGTTGCGCGCGTGGCGGACGGCGGACTTCTTATCACCCTCCGACGCGTCCTGCGTCAGCGTGAAGACCTGCTCGGGAAAGATGAGGTCAGGATTCTTGATCTTGGAGCGGTTCGCCTTGAAGATGAGCGGCCACAGGAACGGGTCGGCGTAGACCTTTTCGTGCGTCGCGATATCCCAGAGGGTGTCGCCGCGCTCGACGGTCCACTCGTTGAGCGTTGCGTTCTTCAGCGCTTCGAGCCTCGCAGCTTCCTCGGCCTTCCGGCGCTCTTCCTCCGCCTTGGCTTTGACGGCGGCGTTCGCCGCGGCGTTGGCGAGCTTTGCGGCTTCCTCCGCCAGCTTCTTCGCCTTGAGATAGTTGCAGTCGCCCTTTTGCATCTCAGCCTTGGCCGCGTCGAGCTTCGAGACCGCCTGGTTGAGCTGGGAGGCCGCGTATTCCTCGGCGCCGGCCTCGCGCGCCTTTTCGATGGCCTCCTCGGCGTCGGCTATCGCGCTTTCGGCTTCCTTGCGCGCCGAGTCCTTGCGCGCTATGGCCGCCTGCTCGGCGGCCTGGGCCGTCGCCAGGGACTCCTCGGCCCGCTCAGTGGCCGTGCGGCGCGGTGTTCCCTCCGCGCTCGCCTCGTCGAGGAGGCTTTTGGCCTTGTTGTAATCGGCCGCAGCGTATTCCGGGGCGCAGTTCACGCGCGCCGACTCGATCGCGGCCGAGGCGTCGTCAAAGTATCTCTGGGGCACGGTGCATCCCCACGCTCCGAGCGCGAGGGCGCATACAATCAACAGGATATTCTTAGCCAAAGCTTTCATAAGAAATGGCCTCCGTAGGTGTTGTCAAGTTTGCATGCTGTTTTCCGGGCGATTCTCCATGATACACATTTTCAGGGCCTTGTCAAGCGCCATCTGAAAAAGGGGCCAGGGGCCGGGAGGCCGGTTTTTCAGGGGCCAGCCGCCGTGCCAGCCCTGACAATTATGGGCAACCACAAGGGTTGCCCCTACTTCCCGCCCGCCTTCGTGTAGGGCAGGAGCCCCCCCGCCTTGAGGATGGCGCGCTGGCGCCCGGTAAGGGCGAGCCTCGCGCGGACGGCCGCGCCCTTCGTCCTGTTCTTCACCTCGATGAGGTCGCCGGCGGCGAGGCAGCTCGGGACGCTAAGGATTTCCAAAGAATCGCCCTGCTCGATTTTTTCGTAGTCGTCCGCCTTCGCGAACGTGAGCGGGAGGATGCCGAAGTTGATGAGGTTGTTGAAGTGGATGCGGGCGAAGGATTTCACCAAAACGGCCTTGAGGCCGAGGTAGGAGGGCGCGAGCGCCGCGTGCTCGCGCGAGGAGCCCTGGCCGTAGTTCTCGCCCCCCACGACGAAGCCGCCGCCTTTCTCCCTGGCGCGCGCGGGGAAGCTCTCGTCGACGCGCGTGAAGACGTACTCGGAGATCGCCGGAATGTTCGAGCGCAGCGGCAGGATTTTCGACCCGGCGGGCAGGATGTGGTCGGTCGAGATGTTGTCGCCGACTTTGAGAAGAACCTCGCCCGCAAGCTCGTCCGGCATGGAGCCCTTGAGCGGAACGGGCTTTATGTTGGGGCCGCGCACGATCTCGACCTTCGCGGCGCTTTCGGGGTCGGCGGGCGGCAGGATAAGGTTGTCGTTCAGGAGGAATTTGCGCGGCGTCTTGACGGCGGGCTTCTCGCCCAGGCTGCGCGGGTCGGTGATGGCGCCCCGCAGCGCCGTCGCGGCGGCGGTCTCGGGGCTCGCCAGGTAGACCTGCGCGTCGGCCGTGCCGCTTCGGCCCACGAAGTTGCGGTTGAACGTGCGCACGGAGACGCCGCCCGACGGCGGCGCCTGCCCCATGCCGATGCACGGGCCGCAGGCCGACTCGAGGATGCGCGCCCCCGCCGCGATCATCGCCGCAATGGCGCCGTCGCGCGCCGCCATCTCGTACACCTGCTTCGAGCCGGGCGAGACGGTCATGTTGAGATTCGGCGCGACGGTCTTGCCCTTGAGCACCTCGGCCACGATGGTGAGGTCGTAGTAGGAGGAGTTCGTGCACGAGCCCACGCACACCTGGTCCGCCCTGAGGCCCTCGACCTCGCGCACGGGCACGACGTTGTCGGGCGAGTGCGGCTTCGCGACGAGGGGCTCTAGCGCGTCGAGGTCGATCTCGATCTCCTCGTCGTAGGAGGCCGACTTCGAGGGCTTGAGGGAACGGTACTGCCCGGCGCGCCCTTGGGCCTTGAGGAAACGCTTCGTCACGGAGTCGCTCGGGAACAGCGAGGTCGTGGCCCCGAGCTCCGCGCCCATGTTCGTAATCGTCGCGCGCTCCGGAACGGAGAGCGACTCGACGCCCGGGCCGAAGTATTCGAAAATCTTTCCGACGCCGCCCTTGACGCTCAGGCGGCGGAGCATCTCGAGGATGATGTCCTTGGCGGCCACCCACGGCCGGAGCTCCCCGACGAGCTTCACGCCCACGACCCTGGGCACCGTTATATAGTACGGGCCGCCGCCCATCGCGACGGCCACGTCGAGGCCGCCCGCGCCCATGGCGAGCGCCCCGAGTCCCCCGCCGGTGGGCGTGTGGCTGTCCGAGCCGAGCTGGATTGCGCCCGGCACGCCGAACCGCTCGAGGTGCACCTGGTGGCAGATGCCGTTTCCGGGCCTCGAGAAATACGCCCCGAACTTCGCCGCCGCGCTCTGCAGGTAGCGGTGGTCGTCGGGGTTCTCGAAGCCCGTCTGGAGCATGTTGTGGTCCACGTAGGAGACGGCGAGGCACTGGACGCGGTCGATTCCCATGGCCTCGAACTGGAGATACGCCATCGTCCCCGTGGCGTCCTGCGTGAGCACCTGGTCCACCCTGACCGCCGCCTCCTCGCCCGCGCGCAGGCGCCCCTTCACGAGGTGCTCCTTCAGAATTTTCTTCGTCATGTTCATTCCCATCGTTGAGACTCCTCTATGAATAATTTATCTCTGAAGATGCCGTATGAAAGGCCTTTCCGCCCGAGGCGGCTATCCCGCGCCCTCGCGGAGAGCGCGCGCGGCGTCCTTGGCGAAGTAGGTAATCAGAATGTCGGCCCCGGCGCGCTTGATGCACGTGAGCATCTCGAACATCGTCCTCCGCTCGTCGAGCCAGCCGTTCGCGGCGGCGGCCTTGAGCATGGCGTACTCGCCGCTCACGCTGTAGGCCGCGATCGGCACGTGGAAGCGCTCGCGGGCGGCGCGTATCACGTCGAGGTAGGGAAGCGCGGGCTTCACCATCACGATGTCGGCCCCCTCGCGGACGTCTTTTTCGATCTCGGAGACGGCCTCGCGCGCGTTCGCGGGGTTCATCTGGTACGAGCGGCGGTCCCCGAACTGCGGCGCCGACTGCGCCGCCTCGCGGAACGGCCCGTAGAAGGCCGAGGCGTACTTGGCCGCGTAGGACATGATTCCGACGTTCCGGAAATTCTCCTCGTCGAGGCGGCGCCGGATGGCGTCCACCCGCCCGTCCATCATGTCGGAGGGGGCGACGAAGTCGGCGCCAGCCTTCGCGTGGGAGAGCGCCACCTGCGCCAGCACCTTGAGGGTGGCGTCGTTGTCGACGAGGGAGCCGTTCAGTACGCCGCAGTGGCCGTGCGAGGTGTACGCGCAGAGGCACACGTCGGTGAAGACCGCCACGTCGGGAAACGCCTCCTTCAGGGCGCGCACCGCCTGCTGCACCGTGCCGTCCGGGTCGTAGGCCTCGCTTCCGCGCTCGTCCTTCTCCGAGGGCAGGCCGAAGAGAAGCACGGCCAAAATGCCCAACTCCTTCGCCTCCTTCACCTCGTCGAGGAGGCGGTCCACGGAGAGGTGAAACACGCCCGGCAGGCTCGGGACGGGCTCGGCGACGCCCTCGCCGCGGCGCACGAAGAGCGGCCAGATGAGGTCGCGCGGCGCCCAGTGCGTCTCCTCGACAAGCTCTCGAACGGCGGGATGGATGCGCAGGCGGCGCATCCGGGAGCGGGGAAAGAGCATGGCGGACTACAACGGAAAGGTTCCCTCCGCCTTCAATACTCGTCGCCGAAGAAGAAGTAGTTGGCGCACGTGGTCGAGCAGAATTTCCTTCCGCTCACGGTGGTTTCGCAGTCCTCGCAGTACCACTTGAGGCACATCGGGCACTTGTGGAGCGTGGCCTCTTCTTCGCTTTCGTTGCAAACGCTGCATCGTCGGTCCATCATGGCATTTCACAAAGGGGTTCGGGACGCGGCTTTACGTTACCTTTCCTATCCATTATACTCATGCGCGATGGCAAGAAGCAACGCAAGGCGGCCGGGCGGTTTGCCGCACTCCTGGGTGTCTATCGCCATGGCGCTCTGGGCGGCGCCGGGAGCGCTGCTCGCCTGGGACGAGGCGACCTACCGCGCCGTGGCGGAGGACAGCTTCCGGCTTCTTCCGCCGTCGCTCCAGGAAGCCGTCGAGCCCTACAAGGACGCGCTTATCGAAGGGGCGGCGGAGCCCCTCTCCCTCCACAAAGGCAAGCGCCACACCTACGACGTCTCGACCGGAAAGGGCGACCTCATCGAGGAAAGCCTCAAGGCCATCGAGGAGGGGATCAAGCTGGTGGAGGAGCGGAAGCCGTTCAAGGAAGTCGCGCGGCAGCTGGGCATCATGTGCCACTTTGCCGTCGACCTGGCCGACCCGCTCCGCGCCTCGGACGAGGACCCCCGGGAAGCGGACATCGAGGAGGACTTCGCGGCGTTTGCCGTGCGGCAGAAAGAAAAATTTCTGCTGGTCTTCCCCGGCTACCCGCCCAAGTTCCTGTCGAAGGGCCTCGAGCCGTATCTGAAAAGGTTCTCCGACCACTCCCGCACGTACTATCCGATTCTTCTCCGCGCGTACCACCCCGACGGAAAGCGCGTCTCCTCCGAGGCGTTCGACGAGCGCTCGACGGCGTTCGGGGTCGCCTCCGTCTGCTTTTCCCAGGCCATTGTGACCACGGGGACCATGTGGGTCCACTTCTGGCACCGCGCCCACGGCGACATGAACAAAACACCGTTTCTCAGCGAAAAGGAACACTTCTAAATGCCCGCTACAACGATCAAGCACGCACTGCTTTCGGTCTCCGACAAGTCGAAACTGGACACGCTGGCGAGCTTCCTCGCCGGGCGGGGCGTAACGCTCCTCTCGACGGGAGGGACGGCGGCGTACCTCGAGCGGGCCGGGCTGCGGCCCGTCGAGGTCAGCAGCACCACCGGTTTCCCCGAAATCCTGGGAGGCCGGGTCAAGACGCTCCACCCCAAGATTTTCGGCGGGCTCCTCTGCGACCCCCGGAGCCCCGCCCACCAGAGCGACCTCGAACGCCATGGCATCGAGCCGATCGGCCTCGTCGTGGTGAACCTCTACCCGTTCGAGCAGACGGTCAAGCGGCGTGGCGCCTCGTGGGCGGACTGCGTGGAGAACATCGACATCGGGGGCGTGGCGCTGCTGCGCGCGGCGGCGAAGAACCACGCGCGCGTCCTGGTCCTCTGCGACCCGGCCGACTACGAGCCCTTCGTGAAGGAGTGGAAGGAGCTGGGAGAAATTTCCGAAAAGACCCGCGCCCGCCTGGCGGGGAAGGCGTTCCACCACACGGCGCGCTACGACGCGCTCATCGCCCGGGCCTTCGCGGGGCGCGCCGGCGGCCGCTCCCGTAAGGGGACGCCCGGGAGCGTGGTCATGGCGCTCGACCGCAAGAGCGAGCTCCGCTACGGCGAGAACCCGCACCAGCAGGGCGCCATCTACGTGGAGCCCCTCGAGGGGGGCGACATCACCGGCGCCAGGGTGCTGCAGGGCAAGGGCGTCTCGTACAACAACTACTTCGACGCCGACGCGGCGTGGCGGCTCGCGGCGGACCTCGCGGCGCTCGCCGGGAAGGGTTCTTCCAAGAAGGGCCCCGCCGCGTGCGCCATCATCAAGCACGGCATCCCGTGCGGCGCGGGCCTCGGGGCGAGCGTGAAGGAGGCCTTCGTGCGCGCCCACGAGTCGGACCCGGTCTCGGCCTTCGGGGGCGTCGTGGCCCTCAGCCGCCCGCCCGACGCCGCGGCGGCCCGCGTGATGGTCAAGTATTTCCTCGAGGTGATAGCCGCGCCGTCGTTCCCGGCGGAGGCGAGAAAAATTTTCAAAGCGAAGGCCGACCTGCGCCTCCTGGCCACGGGAAAGCCCCGCGCCCGGCGCACCGGGTGGGACTCGAAGAGGGTCGGGGGCGGGTGGCTGCTCCAGGCGTGGGACGAGGGGCTCACCGGCCCCGCCAAGTGGAAGGTCGCGACGAAGAAGAAGCCCACGCCGGCGCAGAGGCGCGCGCTCGAGTTCGCGTGGACCGTGGTAAAGCACGTGCGGTCGAACGCCATCGTCGTGGCGAACGAGAAGGGGACGCTCGGCATCGGCGCGGGGCAGACGAGCCGCGTCACCGCGTCGTACATCGCCCTCCGCCAGGCCGGCAAGAAGGCCCGCGGCGCGGTGCTCGCCTCGGACGGTTTTTTCCCGTTCCGCGACAGCGTCGACAGGGCCGCCAGGGCCGGCGTGAGCGCCATCGTCCAGCCCGGCGGCTCGAAGCGCGACGCGGACGCCGTCGCCGCCTGCAACCAGCACCGCATCACCATGGCGCTCACCGGGCGCCGGCACTTCAGGCACTAG
>CP070701.1:482742-486224 GCA_020349885.1 Acidobacteriota bacterium | reverse complement strand
GCTCCAGGGCGTTATCGCCCACGAGTTCAGCCACATCCTGAACGGCGACATGAGGCTCAACATCCGCCTGATGGGCGTGCTGCACGGGATCCTTCTCATCGGCGTCCTGGGCTATTGGATGGTGCGCACGGTCCGGTACGCGCCGCGCTCGTCGGACATGCGCGCCAGCGCCGCGATCTTCGCCGTCGTGTGCATCGGGCTGGTGCTCATGGTGATCGGGTACGTCGGCGTGTTTTTCGGCAAACTGATAAAGAGCGCGGCGTCCCGCCAGCGCGAGTACCTCGCGGACGCGTCCGCCGTGCAGTTCACGCGCAACCCCTCAGGCATCGCCGGCGCGCTCAAGAAGATCGGCGGCATGGACATGGGAGCGAGGCTCGTAAGCCCCAACGCCGAGCAGACCAGCCACATGTTTATAGCCAACGCGCTCTCCCGGTCCTGGGTGGGCGCGCTGGCCACGCACCCTCCGCTCGAGGAGCGCATCCGGCGCGTCGAGCCCCGATGGGACGGCCGGTTCGTCCGCGTCGAGCCCCCGGCCAAGAAGGCACCCCGCCGCCGGAAAAAGGAGGAGAAGGAGGACCTGGAAACAATTCTTGGCCCCGAGATGACCGCCGTGCTGGCGGGGGGCGTCGTGGCCGGAGCAGGGGCCGCGCCGGCCAGGGGCGCCCGAGCGCAGCGCGCCACGGTGATGCGCTCGAAGGAGATACTCGCCCGCGTGGGCGCGCCGAGCGAGGAACATCTGCGCTACGCCGCGCAACTCAAGGCCTCCATCCCCGAGGCCGTCACCGGGGCCGCCCACGAGCCCTTCGGCGCCCGGGCCGTGGTGTACGCCATGCTCCTGGACCGCGAGAAAGAATCCCGCCGCCTTCAGCTTGAGCGTCTTGGGCACAACGCGGACAAGACGGTCTACAAGGAGACCCTGAAGCTGGCCCCCGAGGTAGAGACGCTTCCGGACGAGACGCGCCTGCCGCTCGTGGACATGTCGATTCCGGCCCTGAGCCGGCTTTCGCCGGTTCAGTACGGAGCTTTTCGAAAAAACATCCGGCACCTGGTGGAGGCGGACAAGCAGATTGACATCTTCGAGTTCATGTTGCAGTGCGTCCTGCTGCGCCACCTGCAGCCCCGCTTCGCCAAGAGACGGAAGCCCCCCGTCGTCCAGTACTACGCCACGAAGCCGCTGGCGGGCTCCTGCGCCCGGCTCCTGTCGGGCCTGGCGTACGCCGGCCACGACGACGCGGGCGAGGCGGCCCGCGCCTTCGAGTTGGGCGCGGCCAGGGTGGACCTCTCCGCGCGGATACTGCCGACCGGCGAGGCCGGGCTCGACGCCGTCGGCGAGGCGCTCGACGTGCTGACCAAGGCCTCCCCGAAGATAAAGCGGCGCGTGCTGGAGGCGTGCATCGTCACGACCGCCGCGGACGGCCTCGCCACGATACACGAGGCGGAGCTTTTGCGCGCCGTGGCGGACGGCCTGGACTGTCCCGTTCCGCCGTTCCTTCCGGGCCAGGACGTGGGATAAGGGCTTCTCCGAAGCCGCGTCTTAACTGTTTTTATTAGAAGCCATCCAAAACTATGGCCTTGAGTGGGGGTATTTTGGCATCCTAGGCGATCTGGTGGGGGCCGCCATAGAGGTACCGGAGGCCGGACTCGAACCGGCACGGGGAGACAAATCCCCGAGGGATTTTAAGTCCCTTGCGTCTACCATTCCGCCACTCCGGCGCACCCTTATTGTACATGAAACGGACGGGCCGGTCATTCCGGCGGGCGGCGCAGGCACTTGCGCCGCGTGCGGGTGGTGCGGCCGGCAGGACGCCTCGCCTTAATCCGCGTACTTCACGCTGCAGCCGTAGGGCCGGGTGGAAGCGGGCTTCACCGGCTTTCCCGCCAGGGCCGCGTCGAGCGCCGCTACGACGTAGTTCTTTGATTCGGGAATCACCGCCGGATCGCGCGAGCTGTTGTCGTCAATCGCTCCCGCGTAGACGACTTTTCCTTCGGGGTTGATAATAAACATGTGCGGCGTCGTCTTCGCACCGTAGGCCTTGCCCATCGTGCCGGAGGCGTCGAGAAGGAACGCCGAGGGAGCCAGTTTATGCTTCTTGGCAACCTTCGCCGCGTCAGAGGGAGCGACGTAGCCCTGCTTGCCCTCCGCGGAGGAGCAGACCGTAAGCCACATAACACCCTTCTCGGCGTACGTTTTCCGTATTTTCTCCATGTTGCCGCTTTTGTAGTGCTTCTGCACGAACGGGCAATCCATGTTGAACCATTCCAAGACAAGCCACTTTCCCTTGTAGTCGGAAAGCTTTTGCGTCCCCCCCGAGGCGGCCTTCGCCTCGAAGGCGGGAGCGTCTTTTCCGGGAACCGCTTTGGCCAACGCAAGCGTAGGAACGAGTGCCATTGCGAGAAGCGCGGCGGCGCATTTTTGTCGCATACGATTGTTCTCCTTTCGGGTATCGTCGGTTTCGAAAACCTATTCTACATAGCGGGAGGCCGGAGGGAAACCTTCCGCGGCGACGGGCACGGAGGGAAATTCCCATGCCCTTCCATCCTCTACCAGCACGAACCCCGTGCTCGCGAACGGAGCCACGCCCCCCGGGACGTCGAACGTAAGGTGGAAGCCTCCGTCCGCCCTCTCCACGGCGGGAGCCTGCGGAAGAACAAGGTTTCCGTTCACGGGAAACGCCTCGGGTGCGCGGGGCGGGCGGGGGCCGTCCTTCGCCTTGAGCGTCAGGACGAGGCGCTCCGGGGAAAGCCGCGCCTCGGCGATTTCCCACGGAGACTCGTCGGAAGGGCGCGGGACGCGCGCCTCGTAACGCAAGAGCCGCGCACGGGCCGCGGACTTCCATTTCTCCTCGGTGCGAACCGGCCTCTCAAGAGTGAGAATCCCCGAGCCGACGATGCATATTTCCTCGCACACGGCCCATTCGAGTTTCGCCTCGACGCGGGCGGGGCCGCCGCCTTCCGGTTTCACGTCGAATGGAAAAACGACCTCGCCCTCGTACCCGAGGTCGACGAAAGACCCGTACGGCATGCGCTCTGGATACGGCCACCCCACCTCGCCGCACAGCGCCCCCTCGGCCCGAAGCTGGAATAGCGGCGGCGCGCCCGAATCTCCCGGATTTTTCCAGTAAAGGTGCCAGCCCGGGTCGGGAACGAAGCGGATACCCGCCGTGGCACCCGCCTCCAAGTCGAACGTTTTGGGAGCGACCCACGATACGCGCACGTGTTCCGCCTTGAGCGATTCCTTCGCGCCCGCATGGAGGGCAAGAAGGAGGGCCAGGGCGGGAAAGAGGGGGAGGAATTTTCGCTTCACTTTCCCTTAATATGCCCCGACGCACATTGCGGTGCGGCGGGGAAAAGCGCCCCCCGGCGCCGAGGGCGGCTGGCGTCCTCCGCGCCCCGTCACTCCTTTGCTCCGGCCCGTTTGAGAATTTCCACAATCTCGACGTGGTCCTTGAACTCGGCGGCCGTCAGGGCGGTATCGCCGTCTT
>CP070701.1:466959-482642 GCA_020349885.1 Acidobacteriota bacterium | reverse complement strand
TCTTCTCCTTTAGCACCATCGTTATCGCCGACGTAAGCGTCGTCTTCCCGTGGTCCACGTGCCCGATCGTACCAATGTTGATGTGCGGCTTCGTCCGCTCAAACTTCGCCTTCGCCATAGGATTCCTTTAGCTCTTGTTTAACAGTTAATACATTCCCGCAGCCCCGACCGACACCCCCTGCGAGATGTTCTTCGGGGCCTCTTCGTAACGGTGAAATTCCATCGAATAATAGGCTCGCCCCTGCGAAAGCGACCGCACGTCCGTCGCATAGCCGAACATTTCCGCAAGCGGCGCATAGGCCATGACGACCTGCGAATCGCCGCGGTGCTCGACTTTCTCGATTCGTCCCCGGCGAGCGTTCAGGTCACCGATAATGTCTCCCATGTTCGCTTCCGGGCATACCACTTCCACGCGCATTACGGGCTCCAGAAGGATGGGAGACGCCTTGCGGGCCGCATCTTGGAACGCCATGGAGCCTGCCATCTTAAAAGCGGGCTCCGACGAATCGACCTCGTGGTGCGAGCCGTCCTTCAAGTATACTCGAATTCCGACCATTTCGTAACCGGCCAAAACACCACGCTTGACGGCTTCCTCGATCCCCCTTTGCACGGAAGCAATGTATTCCGTCGGGATGGCACCACCCTTGATTTCATTGACAAAATCAAAAGCCCCGCCGGACACCGGCTCGATTTCGACGACGCAATGGCCGTACTGGCCGCGGCCGCCCGTCTGCTTGATGTATTTCCCGACGCCCGAAGCGGACCTGGTAATGGTCTCCTTGTACGTGACCTGTGGACGCCCCACATGGGCCGTGACGCCGAACTCACGGGTCAAGCGGCCCACCAAAATCTCCAAATGAAGCTCCCCCATCCCCGAAATGAGCGTCTGCCCGCTGTCCTGGTCTCTCCCGATGAGGAACGTGGGATCCTCGTGCGCCAGCTTATGAAGGGAACGGGAAAGCTTTTCCCGGTCGGCCTGGGTCTTGGGCTCGATGGCCACCGAAAGGACGGGCTCGGGGAAGTCAATGGACTCGAGCATGATGGGATGCTTCGGATCGCAGAGCGTATCGCCGGTAAAAACGGTCCGAACGCCCACGGCCGCCGCAATATCCCCAGCGTAGACTTCTTTGATGTCCTCGCGGTGGTTTGCGTGCATCTTGAGAAGGCGGCCGATGCGCTCGGTCCGCTTGCGCGCCGCACTGTACACCGAGGCGCCCGCCTGAAGACAGCCCGAATAGGCACGGATGTAGGTAAGCTGCCCCACAAAGGGATCGCTCGTTATCTTGAAGGCCAAGCCGCAAAACGGCTCCTCGTCGGACGGGCTCCGCGTCGCCTTGGCCTCCGAGTTCGGGGCCATGCCTTCCACGGGGAGAATGTCTAGCGGGGAAGGAAGGTACTCGATCACGGCGTCGATCAAAAGCTGCACGCCCTTGTTCTTGAACGCCGCGCCGCACAAAACGGGCGTCGCGCGAAGCGCAAGCGTCGCCCGGCGCAGTGCCGCGCGGATCTCGTCGGCCGGAAGCTCTTTGCCCGCCACGTACCTCGCCATCAGCGCCTCGTCGCATTCGCACAGCCTTTCTATCAAAGATTCGCGCCGCCGGCGCGCCTCCTCGCTGAGATCGTCGGGCACGTCGAGCACCTCGTATTCCGCGCCGAGCGTGTCGTCCTTGTAGCGATACGCCCGAAGATCCACCAGGTCGATGGCCCCTTGGAAGTTTTCCTCGGTCCCCAGAGGCATCTGAATCGGAACCGGAGTGGCCCCCAGGCGCTCGCGCATCATTCGAAGGCAGCGGTCAAAGTCGGCGCCGCGACGGTCCATCTTGTTAACGAAGGCAATACGCGGCACGCGGTACTTGTCGGCCTGCCGCCATACCGTTTCCGACTGGGGCTCCACGCCTCCCACGCTGCAAAAGACCACGATGCAGCCGTCGAGAACCCGGAGCGACCGCTCCACCTCGGCCGTAAAGTCCACATGGCCGGGCGTGTCAATAATGTTGATGCGGTAATCGCGCCAAAAACACGTGGTCGCGGCGGCGGTGAGTGTAATGCCCCGCTCCTGCTCCTGCTCCATCCAATCCATGGTGGCCGTGCCCTCGTGCACTTCACCCATCTTGTAATTGATTCCCGTGTAGTAGAGAATCCGCTCCGTGGTCGTCGTCTTCCCGGCATCGATGTGTGCGGCGATGCCGATGTTGCGGATTCGCTCGAGAGGGGTCTGGCGCGGCATGGCGAAAAATCCTACCACCGATAGTGGGCAAAGGCGCGGTTGGCCTCCGCCATGCGATGGACGTCCTCGCGTTTCTTGACGGCGTTGCCGCGGCTCGAAGCCGCGTCGAGAATCTCCGCCGCCAGCTGTTCGTGCATTCCCCTTTCGCTGCGCCCGCGGGCATACTGCACGAGCCAACGGAGGCTCAAGGACGTGCCTCGCCGGTCGTCCACTTCGATGGGCACTTGGTAGGTGGCCCCGCCCACGCGGCGCGACTTGACCTCCACATCGGGCCGTATCTTTTCCATGGCCTGCTGAAACGTTTTAAACGGATCCTGCTTGGTGCGCTCATGAATCAGGGCAAATGCACCATAGACAATGGCCTCGGCCGTGCTTCTTTTGCCGCTGCGCATCACGGTGTTAATAAGCTTTGCCACCAGCTCGCTTCCATGGCGAACATCTGGCGTTGTTTTACGAATCTCGGCACGTCGCTTTCGCATAATTCCTAGGTATAAATTCCTCAGTCCAGGGGCTTACAAAAACTCACCGGAGGACGGGCACGTAACACATCTTCACTTCACCGGAGGGAATCCGCTTTTCATCTTCCTTGCCTATTGCGGACGCTTGGCCCCGTACCTAGACCGGCTCTGCCTTCGGGTGTCCACCCCCTTGGCATCCAAAGCGCCACGCACGATGTGATATCGCACACCCGGTAGGTCCTTCACGCGCCCTCCCTCCACAAGCACAATGGAGTGCTCCTGGAGGTTGTGCCCCTCGCCGGGAATGTAGCTCGTCACTTCCTGGCTGTTCGTCAGGCGGATACGCGCGACCTTGCGGAGCGCCGAGTTTGGTTTCTTAGGCGTGGTCGTATAGACACGGATGCACACTCCCCTGCGCTGGGGATTCGCCTGCAAGGCAGGGCTTTTGCCCTTCCTTGCAACAGGCTTACGACCCATTCTCACAAGCTGGTTAACGGTCGGCATAACTAACACCTATCATGGCTAAACATTATTGCCTATTAACTTTGAGCGTCGACAAAAGCCTCAAATGAATGCGCAATCAATACCCCTCGCTTCCCCTTGGCTTGCGTGCGCTCCAAGTGGCAGGCTGAAGCCGTCGCACCGCGCTTCAGCAGCATCTCAGTATATTACACATGCCATGCCTGTATCAAGTCCCAACGGCGAAGCGGCCCGGAAAGAAAAGGATTCGGCACAGCCTCTAATCCTCCAGCGATTCTTCCACGTCCACGCTCACGGCTTCCTCTTCGGCCGCCCCGACTTCCGCCGCTCCCAGTTCGTCCTCGATTTTCCCACCGTCCACGCTAAGATGCCGGTAGTACTCGATGCCCGTTCCCGCAGGGATCAGGCGGCCCATAATGACGTTTTCCTTAAGCCCCTTAAGAGAGTCCACCTTGCCCGCCACGGCGGCTTCCGTCAACACCCGAGTCGTCTCCTGGAACGAGGCGGCCGAAATGAAGCTCTCCGTATTGAGCCCCGCTTTCGTGATGCCCAAAAGGAGGGGCTTGGCCTTGGGCGGCCTCTTCTTCTCTTTGAGCACGCGCTGACGCTCGTTCTCAAGGTGGAACCGGTCCACGCGATCCCCCACCAGAAATTCGGAATCGCCCGGCTCCTCGAGTTCCACCCAGCGCAGCATCTGGCGCGCGATGCACTCGATGTGCTTGTCGTTGATCTCGACGCCCTGCAGCCGGTAGACCTCCTGGATCTCGTTGACGATGTATTCCTGCAGGGCGCGCACGCCAAGGACGGCCAGAATATCGTGCGGGTTCTTGGGGCCGTCCGTCAGCGCGTCCCCGGCCTGGACCCGCTCCCCGTCCTGCACGAGAAGGTGCATGCTGCGCGGCACGTTGTAGAGGCGCTTTTCCGCCTGCTCGTTCTCCACCACAATGCGGCGAACGTTGCGCACCACTTCGCCGTACCGTACCGTGCCGTTGATTTCGCTAATCAGGGCCGCATCCTTCGGCTCCCGCGCTTCGAACAACTCCTCCACCCTCGGCAGTCCGCCGGTAATGTCCTTGGTGCGGGCCACCTCGCGGGGAATCTTCGCAAGCACCTCGCCCGTCGAGACTTTCTGTTTCTCCTTGACCCTGATGTAGGCCTTGGCCGGCATGAGGTGGCTTTTTATCTCGTTGCCTTTATTGTCCACGATCACAATTTGAGGCTCACGGCCAGGCCGCGGAGACTCCATGACCACCAGTCGGGCGTGGCCGGTGCGCTCGTCCACTTCCTCCTCAACCGTCACCCCCTCGATCAAATCCCGGAACCGTATCTCTCCGTCGCATTCCGTAAGGATAAGCTGCGAGAACGGGTCCCATTCGGCCAGCCGAGCGTCGCGGGCCACTTCCTGCCCCTCACGCGCAAGAAGGCGCGCACCGTAGACCAGGGGATAGCTCTCCAGCTCCAGGCCTTTCCGATCCTCCACAACAATCCCCCCGCTGCGGCTCATCACGACCAAGTGGCCCGCCTTGTCTTTAAGGGTGCGCAGGTTCCGGAACTTGACGAAGCCGCTGTTTTTCGCCGAAAGCTTGGTCTCACGCTGCACCTGACTCGCCGTTCCGCCGATATGAAACGTCCGCATGGTAAGCTGCGTGCCGGGCTCGCCGATGGACTGCGCGGCCACGATCCCCACCGCCTCCCCCAGCTCCACCAATTCCCCCGTGGCCAGGTTGCGCCCGTAGCACAGCCGGCACACCCCCTTGAGGGACTCGCACGTAAGCACGGAGCGTATCTCCACCCTTTCGATGTTGCATTCCTGAATCCGGTTGGCGATGTCCTCGTCAATAAGCTGCCCCCCCTTGCAGAGCACCTCGCCCGTGATGACGTCCACCGCATCGCGCAGCGCCACGCGCCCCAGAATCCGCTCTCGCAAGGGCGCGATAATTTCGCCCCCTTCCACGAGCGCGCTGACGTGGATCCCCTGCAGCGTTCCGCAATCTTCCTCCGCGATCACGAGGTCCTGCGCCACGTCGACGAGCCGGCGCGTGAGGTAGCCCGAGTTGGCGGTTTTAAGGGCGGTATCGGCCAGTCCCTTGCGCGCTCCATGGGTGGAAATGAAGTATTCAAGCACGTTCAATCCCTCGCGGAAATTCGACGTAATGGGGGTCTCGATAATTTCCCCGGAGGGCTTGGCCATGAGGCCGCGCATCGCGGCAAGCTGGCGCACCTGCTGAGGGTTGCCGCGCGCCCCCGAGTCGGTCATGAGAACAAAGGGGTTGATTTCGCGTGTGACAGGATTGAGACGCCGCATGCCGTCGTACATCTCGCGGCTCACGCGCTCGGTCACATTCGACCAAATGTCGATGATTCGATTGTAGCGCTCACCCCACGTGATGAGGCCGTCGCGGTAAAGCTCCTCGATGTGGTGCACCTCTTCGTAGGCTTTCTGGATATGGACTTCCTTCGTCTCCGGCACGAGATGATCGTCGATGCCGATAGAGGTCCCACTCTTCGTCGCATAGCTGAAACCAAGGGCCTTGAGGGAATCAAGCATCGCCACCGTGACCTCGGCCCCGTACCGCAGATAACAGAAGTTGGCCAGCTGGGCCAGTCCCTTTTTGCGAAGCGTCCCGTTAATGTAGGGGACCCCCTCCGGCAGGCAGCTGTTGAGGATCACCTGCCCCACGGTCGTGCTTATGGCTTGGCGCTCCAGCACCTGGACGTCCACGTGTAGAATGTCCTGGTCGTCCGCGACGGTTGTCAAATCCATGAGCTCCCCGGTGTACTGCATGCGAATCTTCGTGTGCGTTTCCACCTGCTCCCCTTCGTAGGCGAGAAGCACGTCGTCCACCGAAGCAAACAAGCACCCCTCCCCCCGGCAACCCGGTTTTACATAGGTCAAGTAGTAAATCCCGAGGACCATGTCCTGGCTCGGCACCGCGAGGGATCTCCCGGTGGCCGGCGAGAGGATGTTCCGTGAAGAAAGCATCAAAACCTTCGCTTCGGCCTGCGATTCGACGGAAAGCGGCACGTGCACGGCCATCTGGTCCCCGTCAAAATCCGCGTTGAACGCCGCGCATACGAGCGGATGAATGTGGATGGCTTTGCCCTCGACCAGCACCGGCTCAAACGCTTGAATGCCCAGGCGATGAAGCGTCGGGGCTCGATTGAGCAAAACCGGATGTCCCTGAGTCACCTCGTCGAGCATGTCCCACACCACGGAAGTGCGCCGCTCCACGATTTCCTTGGCCTGCTTAATGGTAATCGCGTCCCCGCGGTCCATGAGCCGGTTGTAGATGAAAGGCTTAAAGAGCTCCAGCGCCATCACCTTGGGCAGTCCGCATTGATGAATATTGAGCTCGGGTCCCACGACGACGACGGAGCGTCCCGAATAATCAACCCGCTTGCCCAACAGGTTTTGGCGAAAGCGGCCCTGCTTACCTTTCACGGCATCGCTCAGCGAGCGAAGCGGACGGTTGCTCGTTCCCTTATAGGCGCGACCCCGGCGCCCGTTGTCAAAAAGCGCGTCCACCGCTTCCTGCAGCATGCGCTTTTCGTTTCGCACGATCACCTCGGGGGCGCTCAATTGAATTAGACGCTTCAGACGATTATTGCGCGTGATGACCTTTCGGTAGAGGTCGTTCAGGTCCGACGAAGCAAAGCGCCCCCCGTCAAGCGGCACCAAGGGGCGCATGTCCGGCGGAAGAACCGGCAGGACATCGAACACCATCCATTCGGGCTTATTGCCCGATTGCCGGAAAGCTTCGACGACACGAAGCCGGCGGGCAGCCTTTCGGACCTTAAGTTTCGAGCCCGTAGAGCGCATCTCCTGCTGGAGCTCCTCGGCGAGCTCATCGACGTTGAGGCGGCCGAGCAGTTGCTTGATGGCCTCGGCGCCAATCGCCGCCACAAAGGCGTTGCCCCATTCCTCGCGCGCGTCCCGATACTCCTCTTCGCTCAGGAGCTGCTTAAACTTCAGGTCTGTATCGGCGGGGTCGACCACCACATATTTTTCAAAGTAGATAATTTCCTCCAGGGCGCGTCCCGTCAGGTCAAGCAAGACGCCGATGCGGCTTGGAATGCTTTTGACAAACCACACGTGGGACACCGGCGTGGCAAGCTCGATGTGCCCCATGCGCTCCCGCCGCACGCGCGACCGCGTCACTTCCACCCCGCACTTATCGCACTTGATGCCGCGGTGCTTCATCCGCTTGTACTTTCCGCACAAGCACTCCCAGTCGTTGACCGGCCCGAAAATCTTGGCGCAGAAAAGGCCGTCTTTCTCCGGCTTGAGCGTACGGTAATTGATGGTTTCGGACTTCGTGACTTCGCCGCGAGACCAAACACGAATCTTCTCCGGCGAAGCAAGACCGATACGGAGACCCGTGTAGTCATTGGCCGAAAGCGGCCCTTCTCTCTCCGCCGCCGACCGGAAAAGGTCAAAAAACGTCCGTTGCGTTTCCAAGGGCATAGCCTCCTTTTTTAGTCAATATCCACCGTCTTGCTGGCCTTGCGCTGCTTTTCACGTGCCACCAATTCCACGTCCAGCCCGAGGCTTCTCAGCTCGCGCATCATTACGTTAAAAGACTCGGGCAACTCCGGCGGCGGTGGCACGTCTCCCTTCACAATCGCCTCATAGATCTTTGTGCGGCCGTAAATGTCATCCGCTTTCGCCGTAAGGAATTCCTGGAGCGTATGCGCGGCTCCATAGGCCTCCAAAGCCCACACCTCCATCTCGCCCAGGCGCTGCCCCCCGAACTGCGCCTTTCCGCCCAGCGGCTGCTGCGTCACCAGGGAATACGGCCCGATGGAACGCGCATGAATCTTATCGTCGACAAGGTGGACCAGCTTCATCAGATACATGCTGCCCACCCCCACCTTTTGCTCAAAAGGTTCTCCCGTGCAGCCGTCGTAAAGCGTGACCTTGCCGGACCGGGGAAGCCCCGCCTTTTGCAGAAGCTCCTTGATCTCCCCTTCCCGGGCGCCGTCGAACACGGGCGTTACGACCCGGTAGCCAAGCGTTTGAGCAACCCAGCCCAGGTGCGTTTCTAAAATTTGTCCCACATTCATGCGCGAGGGCACACCCAAGGGATTGAGCACAACATCTATGGGGGTGCCGTCTTCAAGGTGCGGCATATCCTCCACGGGGAGAATCCTGGCGATAACCCCCTTGTTCCCGTGGCGTCCGGCCATCTTGTCCCCCACCGAAAGTTTGCGCTTCAGCGCGATGTAAACCTTTACCACCTTGATGACCCCCGCGGGAAGGTCTTCCCCCCCCTTGAGGTCGTCAATCTTGTCCCGGTAGTGCTTTTCGATAATTTTCTTCTTCTCGGCCACCTGCTTTTCGAGCTTCTGGATGGCGTCCCGAATTCGGCGCACGCGGGGAGACGTAACAAGAGGCATCTTCTTGAGCGCAGTGATGGGAAGCTGCAAAAGATCCTGGGGCTTCAAGGTCCGCCCTCTGGCTAAAACACTCTTGCCGTGCTTGACGGTAGAGGACAATCGCTGGCCCCCCAACAGGCCCACGAGGCGGCTCCGGAATTCCTCGTCAATGATACGGTACTCCTCCGCCTTGCTCTGCTCGAGCCGCATCACCTGGTCCTCTTCAATCTCCTGCGTGCGCCGGTCTTTCTTGGCTCCCCGCCGGGTGAACACCCTAACATCCATCACCACGCCCTCGATGCCGGGCGGTATCCGAAGCGACGTGTCCTTGACGTCGCCCGCCTTCTCGCCGAAAATGGCGCGCAGGAGCTTCTCTTCGGGAGTCAGCTGGCTTTCCCCTTTGGGCGTTACCTTACCCACGATGATATCGCCCGGCTTCACCCAGGCGCCGATGCGGATAATCCCGCTCGCGTCAAGCTGACCAAGCAGCTTTTCGCTGATGTTGGGAATGTCGCGCGTAACCTCCTCCGCGCCGAGCTTCGTATCGCGCGCCTCGGTTTCAAACTCCTCGATGTGGATGGACGTGTACACATCGTCCTTCACGAGACGCTCGCTGATGACGATGGCGTCCTCGAAATTGTAGCCGCGCCACGGCAAGAAAGCGACCAGAACGTTTCGCCCCAGCGACAGCAGGCCCTGGCTGGTGGCGGGGCCGTCGGCCAGCACTTGCTCCTTTTTGACGCGCTGGCCTTTGGCCACCGTCGGCCGCTGATTGACGCAAGTGTTCTGGTTGGAGCGGCGGAATTTTTCAAGCACATAGATGTCCGCGTCAAAACCGGTTTCCTCGCCTTGCACCCCCTCCCCGGTGTCCACCCGCACGACAATATGTCCGCTGTCCACCTTGTCCACCACACCCGAACGCCGACACAAAGCCACCGCCCCCGAGTCGTGCGCCGCGACCTCCTCCATGCCCGTCTGAACGATGGGCGGCTCCGGGCGAACAAGGGGGACGCTCTGGCGCTGCATGTTGGAGCCCATCAGAGCCCGGTTGGCATCGTCATGCTCCAGGAACGGGATCAAGGACGCCGCCACGCTGACGACCTGTTTTGGAGAGACGTCCATGAAGTCGACCTGCTCGCGCTTGACCTCCATGACGTTCCCCCCGCGGCGCACGGTCACGTGATCCATGGCGATGCGCCCTTGGGCATCAATCGGCGTGTTGGCCTGCGCGATGTAGTATTTCTCCTCCTCAAGCGCCGACAGGTAAAACGGATGATATTCGTACTCGATCGGCTTGCTCCTGCGTCCCTTGCTGAGCCGCGCAAGCTCCCTCTGCACAACCTCCTGGCGAACGACGTCGCCCGCCTTGACCTTTCGAGAGGATCCCGAATTCGTAATTTTCACAAAGTCGATCACTTTCCCCTTCTCGACCTTGCGGTACGGGCTTTCGATGAAGCCGAAATCGTTGATGCGCGCGTAGGTGCTCAAGGACGAAATCAGACCGATGTTCGGGCCCTCGGGCGTTTCGATGGGGCAGATGCGTCCGTAGTGGGTGGGATGCACGTCCCGCACCTCGAACCCCGCACGCTCTCGGCTAAGCCCGCCCGGCCCGAGCGCGCTCAGGCGGCGCTTGTGGGTGATCTCCGAAAGGGGATTCGTCTGATCCATGAACTGCGAAAGCTGGCTTCGGGCAAAGAAGTCACGGACCGCGGACATAACGGGCTTGGCGTTAATAAACTCGTGGGGCGTGGCCAATTTGATGTCCTTGTAGATGGCCATCCTCTCCTGCACGGCGCGCACCAACCGCACGAGGCCGATCCGAAACTGATTTTCCAGAAGCTCGCCGACCGAACGGACGCGGCGGTTGCCCAGGTGGTCAATGTCGTCCACTTCCCCGATGCCGTTTCGCAGCTTGAGCAGATATTCGACCACCCGGTAAAAGTCCTCGGCCTCCAAGGTGCGCTTGTCGAGCGGCTCCTCAAGGCCAAACTTGATGTTGCATTTGAGACGGCCGACGCGCGAAAGATCGTAGCTCTGGCGGCTGAAGAACATGCGCTCGAAAAGCGCCTTGGCGTTCTCCTCCGTCGCCAGGTCCCCCGGTCGCATCTTGCGATAAATCTCAAGCATGGCCTCCTTGCGGGAACGGCTCGGCGAAGGAATTTGCAGCGTCAGGTTCATGGCTTCTCCCGTTTCGTCCTCCTTCGGGAAGAACACCTCGACGGCTTTGATGCCGGCCTTTTCGAGCCGCTCCACAACCTTCGGGCTCAACGGCTGGTTGGCCTCCGCCAGAACCTCACCGGTCTTGGAATCGACGACGTCGCCCACGAAGAACACATCGCCAAACTCGTCCGCCGGAACGGGAATGCCCCGCACGCCAGCCGCTCGAAGCGCGCGGAATGCCTCGGGGGTCAACTCCTCGCCCTTCCGCAGGTAAACCTTGCCTCGCGGGCCGGTGATATTCGCTTTGGCGTGTTCCTTGATCATGCGGCGATCAAGCGGCCGGAACACTTCCCGCTTCGCCAGAGTCGCCGTGACCGGAACATGAAACCGGCGCAGGATGGCTTCGTTCGATTCAAGCCCCAGCGCCCGAAGAAGCACCGTCACAGGAAATCTCTTCTTTCGGTCAATGCGGACATGGAGGCGCCCCTTGGGATCGAATTCGAACTCGATCCAGGAACCGCGCGCGGGAATGATCTTCGCCATGTACAAGGTTCGGCGCTTTTTGCCCTCGCTAAAGAACACCCCCGGCGAGCGGTGAAGCTGACTCACGATGACGCGCTCGGTGCCGTTGATGATAAAAGTACCGCGCTGCGTCATCAGGGGAATTTCCCCGAAATACACGTCCTCCTCCTTGACGTTGTTGAGCTCGCGCGTGCCGTCGCTCTTGACATCGTAGCTCGCGAGCCGAAGGGTCACCCGAAGAGGCACATCGTAGGTCAGCGCGCGCTCCTTGCATTCCTGCTCGCTGTGGCGCAGATGCAGAGACACCATATCCCCGCATACCGTGCACACCTTGCCCACCTTATCGTTCCGCATCCCGCAGCCCAGGCAGGCAACCGTGCGGCCGTACCGAGGATCGCAGACAAGCGAAGCCCCGCAGGACACGCAGAGACTCCGCAAGTGCTCGAGCCCCGCAAGCGCCCCGCACTTGCAACGCCAGTCCCCGATGGAGTAATCCACAAATTCAATGGAATAAACGCCCTTGGCATCCTTAATGGGAAAGACGTTCTCGAAAACACCCTTAAGGCCGTTTTCGTCGCGCTCGTGCCCCAGACGATCCATCTGGAGAAACTCCAAATAGGAGCGCATCTGAATCTCAATGAGATTCGGCACCGGCGCCCAGGTCTTAATGCGCGAGAAATCCAAAAGGTTGTTGTCGGGCGAAAGGGTTTTCGTGGTCACAGAGTGAAAAGGCTCCTTTTCATGGTGAGAGAAAAACACCGGCCTTGGCCGCCCCCAAGGCGCGCCCCAGCCTCCAAGGCCCTGCCGAAACGCCCAGCCAGCTCGTGCGCATCTATCTACTTAAGCTCAACCGTGGCGCCTGCTTCTTCAAAGGCCTTCTTCATTTTTTCCGCATCCTCCTTGTTAGCTCCCTCCCTGACAACGCTCGGGGCTTTGTCCACCAGGTCCTTGGCCTCCTTGAGGCCGAGCTCGGTGAACTGGCGCACAACTTTAATGACGCTGACCTTGTTGCTGCCGATGGCGGTAAGGTGGACCGCGAACTCGGTCTTCTCCTCCGCCGGCGCGGCACCCGGGGCTCCGGGAGCCGCCGCCGCGGCACCGCCGACCGCAACCGCCGCCTGCGCCTTGACGTCAAAGCGCTCCTCGAACGCCTTGACAAAGTTGGCCAGCTCGAGAACCGTCCAGCCTTCGATTTCCTTGAGCAGTTCTTCCTGTTTTGTGTTCAGTTCAGGCATTGAATATCTCCTTGTTATCTTCTCAATGGAGTTATTTTTTTTCTTTAAAGGCTTGCAAAGCCGCGTTGAATTTCGCGAGCGGCGCCGTCAGCACGTTCGCCATGCCCCGGAGCGGATAAGCCAGCATATACGCCAGCTGCCCAAGGAGCGTCTCGCGGCTCGGAATCCGGGCGATGACTTCCAGGTCGGCGGCTTCCACGGGCTTTCCGTCCACCACGCCCGCCTTGAGCTTAAGCACGGAGTTGTCTTTTTCGAAATCCTTTAAAACCTTTGCGAGCGCCACGGGATCGTGCCGACCGATGGCCACCGCCGTGGGGCCCTCGAACCATTCCTTCATGGGGGCCAGCGGCGTGCCCTCCGCGGCGCGCACGGCCAGCGTGTTCTTCACCACGCGATAGGACGATTGCAACGCCCTCACCTTTCGCCGGAGATCCGTCGCCTGCGTCACCGTGAGGCCCCGAAAATCCACAAGGTAGGCGTTGCGCGCCTCGGCGAAGAGCTCGTGAAGCGCCGCGACTTCCTGCTGCTTTTCCTGGCGATTCATCCGGAACACTCCTTCGTCAAGAGCCCAAGTCTCCCATGTCAATGCGCACGCTGGGGCCCATCGTGGAGCTCAAGTAAAAGCTCTTCACATAGGTGCCTTTGATGGCTGCGGGGCGGTCGTGCAGAATCGCCTGAAAAAGCGCCTGCACGTTTGCCACTATGTCCTCGGCCGGGAACGATTTCTTTCCGGTCGAGACGTGGACGTTGCCCGCCTTGTCCACCCGGTAGGAGACCTTGCCCCGCTTGAGCTCCTGGACGGCTTCCTTGATGTTGAACGTGACCGTCCCGGTTTTGGGGCTGGGCATCAGCCCTCGGGGGCCCAAAAATTTCCCCAGCTTTCCGACCTCCCCCATCATGTCGGGGGTGGCCACCAGGGCGTCGAATTCCATCCAGCCGCCCTTTATCTTTTCCACCAGCTCTTTGCCGCCCACCACATCGGCCCCGGCCTCCTCGGCCTCTTTGATCTTCTCGCCGGCGGCCACGGCGGCCACGCGCATTTTCTTGCCCGTGCCCTTCGGGAGCACCACGCTCCCCCGCACCATCTGGTCCGCGTGCTTGGGGTCCACGTTCAAGCGAAACGCCGCCTCGACCGTCTCGTCAAACTTGACGGACGGAAACTCCTTCAGCAGGCGCACCGCTTCCGCGAGCGGATAGGCCGGCTTTTCCACTTTCTTCAAGGCTTCTCGATACCGTTTTCCGTGCTTGCTCATTATGCTTCAGCCCTGTTCACAAGATTCGCCGATTTCCCTTTTCCGCAAAACGCATCCCGGCTACGGCTCCACGGTGAGGCCCATGCTCCGCGCCGTGCCTTCGATGATGCGCATGGCGGCCTCCATGCTTTCGGCGTTGAGATCGGGAAGCTTGAGCTTCGCGATCTCTTCAACCTGTTTGCGCGTCACCTGCCCGACCTTCTCGCGGTTGGGCTCGCCCGAGCCTTTCGCAATCTGGGCTGCCTTCTTGAGAAGCACCGCGGCCGGCGGCGTTTTGGTGATGAAGGTGAACGAGCGGTCCGAATACACCGTGAGCACCGCAGGGATGATGGTGCCGGCGTCCTTCTGGGTCCGCGCGTTAAACTGCTTGCAAAACTCCATGATGTTGACGCCGTGCTGGCCCAGGGCCGGCCCCACCGGCGGCGCCGGCGTGGCCTTGCCGCCTTCGATTTGCAGTTTCACCTGCGCCAATATTTTCTTGGCCATCGAAATTCTCGCTTTCGGCTACACTCTCTCGGCCTGCAGGAAATCGACCTCGACGGGAGTCGCGCGGCCGAAAATTGTCACCATAATTTTAAGCGTCTTCTTTTCCCCGTTCACCGCTTCGACGGTGCCCGCAAAGTCCGCAAAGGGGCCGTCCACGATCCGAACCGCGTCGCCCTCGTCGAACGAGAAACGCGGACGGGGAGGCTCCTCACTGGCCACCTTGAGCTGCGTCTTGATGCGCTCCACCTCCTCGTCGGAAATAGGGGCGGGCTTCCCCTTCGCCCCGACAAACCCCGTGACCCGAGGAGTATTCCGCACGAGCGCCCAAACACGCGCATTGATGTGCTGCTTGAGCTCTTTAACCTCAGGAGACTCGTCCTCGTCCATGTCTTCATAATTGAGGTGCACGAGGATATAGCCCGGAAAGAACCTGCGCGACGTGGTCACGGTCTTGCCTTTCTTGCGCTCGACCACGTCTTCGACCGGAATAAGCACTTCCGCGACCCGGTCTTGCAGGTCTTCGATCTTGGCGCGCTCCTCGAGCATCTCTTTCACGCGCTGCTCGTAGCCGGTATAGGTATGTACAATGTACCAGGCAAGTGCCACAGTTGTAATCCTTATGTAACCTCGGTCACTAAATGCCGAAAATCTGCTTAATAATCCATCCGTACATGAGGTCGGCCAGATACAAAAATATCGAGAAAATAAACACAATCACCATAACGACGCCCGTCGTTCCCACGACCTCGGGGCGGGTGGGCCAGGTCACCTTTTTCAGCTCCAGCCGCACCTCGCGCAAAAATTCGACCCCGCGCTTTACCTGTTGCATTCCCTACCTCCCCCCGACCGCCCGCCAGCACACCCGCCGCGGCAGGGCAAGCGCGGCCCTGGCAGGCCAGGAGGGATTTGAACCCCCAACCCCCGGTTTTGGAGACCGGTGCTCTGCCGTTGGAGCTACTGGCCTACGGAAACCTTCGATCAGGCGCATTCTGATTGATTCCATGAAAAAATCAAAACCGGTACCGCCCCGCCAAAACGGGGCCGCTCCGACTCACCGGCAGACTCGCCGTACGGCCCGACCCGCAGGCCACCGGCAAGCCCTCGATATGTTCCGGTGAAACGGCTCAACTCGTTATACCTTGGTCTCTTTGTGCGGCGTATGCTTGCGGCAAAACTTGCAATATTTCTTTAATGTCAGCTTTTGCTCTACGTTCTTTCGATTCTTCTGAGTCGTATAGTTGCGCCGCTTGCACTGACCGCATTGAAGGTGTATAAGCACCCGCATAAAAAACGCTCCTCACCGGCGCCAAACTACTTGATCACCTTGGTAACGGCGCCTGCCCCCACCGTCCGGCCCCCCTCGCGTATCGCAAACCTCAACCCCTCCTCCATCGCCACCGGCGTCATCAACTCCCCTCCCAACTGCGCCATGTCCCCAGGCATCACCATCTCCACTCCCTCCTTCAGCTTCACCCCTCCCGTCACG
>CP070701.1:460709-466859 GCA_020349885.1 Acidobacteriota bacterium | reverse complement strand
CATGCCACATGCCCACGACCGGGTTCGCCCGAATGAAACGAAGCGACCACTCCATGCTTCCTCCGACCCCCGCGGCGACCGCCAGGTACGGGTCGCCCAACGCGTGCAACGCCTGCCACACCGAAGCGGAGCGGGACGCCGCGTGGGCGGACGAGCTGGTGCGGGAGTGGCACGGCGACGAATACCGGGAAATAATCCTCCGGCGCGCCGACATGGTCCACCTCGCGCGGAAGCGGGACTGGTCCCTCCTGGACGACACTCTGGCGTACGTCGCCGATAGAAACAACGACGAGATTTTCAGGGCCTCGCTGGTCAGGCTGCTTGCGGGTTGCGAGGATGAAAAGGTGAGTCCGGCGCTGGTGTCGGCCCTCTCGGACCCGTCGCCCCTGGTCCGGGCCGCGGCCGCGGCGACCCTCGGAACGCGCCTTGCTCCCGGCGTCGTCCCGGCGCTGGTTAAGCTCACCGGCGACGATTACCGCCTGGTGAGGATCAGGGCGGCCGAGGCCCTCGCCTCCATTCCCACGGGCCCCACGGGCGCGCTCGCCGGAGAGGACGAGGCCCGCCTCGACGCCGCCACTCGGGAATACCTTGCCTCGCTGACGGTGAACCCCGACCGGTGGTTCTCGCACTACAATCTCGCGAACTTCCACCTGGACCGGGGCGAGCATAAGAAGGCGGTGGCCGCGTACGAAACCGCGCTCAGGCTGGAGCCGACCGCGGTCATGGCCATGTCCAACCTCGCCGCGGCCCACGCGCAACTGGGAGACCTCGATGAAGCGAACGGCCGCCTGGCCGAAGCCCTTCGAATCGCCCCCGATGACGCGGCCGTCAACTTCAACATGGGACTCCTCCAGGCGGAGCTGGGCGACATGAGAGCGGCCGAGCGACACCTTCGCAAAGCTCTCGAGTCGGACCCGGCCCTGCACGCCGCCGCCTTCAACCTCGGCGTAATGCTCGCGGACGCCAGGCCCGGCGAAAGCATGGATTTCCTGAAAAAAGCCTTCGAGCTCCTTCCCGGTCCCGATTACGCCTACACCGTCGCCTACTACATGAGGGAAAACGGGGAGCTGGAAAAGGCGGCGTCCTTCTTGGAGGAATCAATCGGGAAATGGCCCGGTTCGACGGATCAGTACCTGCTTCTTGCGGAGATATACCGGGCCCGTGGGAAAACCGAAGAAGCCGAAAAGCTCCTATCCGCGCTGACGAAGAATCCCGGCGTCCCGCCGGAGGAGAAAGCGCGGAAAGCACAAGGGCACTGAGAATACGAGCTGAAACGGCTCGCGCAACCATAGCCGATTCCATCAGAAACGTTTTGCAATCTCCGCAAGCGGGAAGTCAGATATCGGTTGAACTCTCAGGGCGGGGTTGAGCCGTCTTATTTTTCGGTGGCCTCGGAAAGAGTAAATCGGTATCATGGGACATGGGCACCGGGGCCCTGAAAAAGCCCGTGGTGTCTCGCAACTTTTATAATTAAGGACGCGCCCGTAGCTCAGCTGGATAGAGCGTTGGACTTCGAATCCAAAGGGCGGGGGTTCGACTCCCTCCGGGCGCGCCAGAGTCTTCTCGCTGTGCGCCCGTAGCTCAAAGGATAGAGCAGCGGCCTTCTAAGCCGTTGGTTGGAGGTTCGATTCCTCTCGGGCGCCCTCCTCACAGCCGCCAGTTGTCAGGGGCCAGCCGTCGGTTTTAGGGCTCGGGCGCTGAGCTCGCAGCCCTTGTTCCTTTCTCTCCGTGTCCCCCCAAAAGAAACGACTCCGCAGGAAAAGGGCAACACCCCCTTTCCCGCGAGAGTCGGTTCCCTGCGATGCCCCCCGGGCCTTTCGGCCTGAAGGCAAGCGACGATTAAAGAATGTTATCTTACGCGGCGGCTCACCAACTTGGTCATCTCGAACATGCTGACTTTGCTCCTTCCGCTAAAGACAGCCTTCAGCTTGGCGTCCGCGTTGATCTGGGTGCGCTTCCTCGCGTCCTGGAGCTTGTTCCTTTTGATGTAGGCCCAGAGTTTTTTCGTGAGCTCGGTTCTCGGAAGGGGACTCGATCCCACGACCTCCGCCAGGACGGAATCGGGCCGCACCGGCTTCATAAACGCCGGATTCGGCTTGCGCTTCTTGCGTGTCGTCTTCTTTTTCGTCGTTTTCCTTTTCGTCGTCTTGCGTTTTGCCTTCTTTTTCGCCATGCGGTTTCTCCTTTGTCGTTACCCCCCGGCAGGGCATCCGCCGAGGAAATCTTATTGTGCACATTTTTCGGCGAATTGCAAGTGTTTAAACCATAAAATTTTTTAATTCCGAGGGTGGAATCCCCTGTATTAAAAAGGTATACGCTTCTACGAGGAAGACCTCTTGCCGGCTTTCACGATTCGCATGAGCGCCCCGTGGAGGCGGCCGTTCGACGCGACGAGGTCACCTTTAAGAAAATCCCCGCCTCCTTCCATGTCCGTGACCCGGCCGCCGGCTTCCTCCACGAGCAGCCCCCCGGCCGCCACGTCCCACGGCGCAAGGCCGAATTCCCAGAACCCGTCCACGCGCCCGCAGGCGAGGTAGCACAAATCGAGCGAGGCCACGCCCGGGCGCCGCACGCCGGCCGTGGCCCGGGACACGCGGGTGAAAATTCCTAAGTAGCGGTCCATGCGGGAGAATTCCTTGAAAGGGAACCCCGTCGCAACGAGCGCGTGCCGAAGGCCTCTCCGCCGCGAGACGCGGATGCGCCCGCCGTTGAGGCGGGCGCCGCGCCCGCGCACCGCGGTGAAGAGCTCTTCGCGAAGCGGGTCCAGGACGACGCCCACCTTCAGATCGCCCTCCACCTCGAGCGCTATGGAGACGGCGAAGAAGGGAAAGCCGTGCAGGTAGTTCGTCGTGCCGTCGAGGGGATCCACGATCCAGCGCCGCGGCGCTCCGGATTCTTTCATCCGCTCGCCGCCCTCTTCGCCCAAAATAGCGTCGGAGGGAAAGCGGCGCCGAAGGTGGGCGACGATGCGCGCCTCGCTCCCGCGGTCCACGTCGGTCACGTAGTTCACGGCCTCGCGGTTCTTGCTCCTGACGCGGAGCGACGCGCGGCGGCTCCACCGCGAGAGCAGGAAATCGCCCGCTTTCCCGGAGGCCTCGACGGCGGCGCGCAACTCCGGCCCGAAGGTTTCTTTAGCCTTGCCGCGTGCACGCTTCCTAGGCACGAAACGACATCTCCAGGCGGCCACGCGCCGTATCGAGGCGCGCCCAGCCGCCGAACGGAAGCGTCGCCTTGCGCGGACCGTGTCCGAAGGGCAGCCCCTCGACCACGGGGTAGCGGTAAGAGGAAAAGCGGTCCTCGTAGACCTGGCGGAAGGTGAAGGATTTTCGTTTGTCGTAGCGGCCCGCGTCCTCCGCGCCGATGAGTACGCCCGCTAGACCTTTCAATTTCCCGGCGAGCTTCAGGTGCGTGAGCAGGCGGTCGGTGGAGTAGGGCGTCTCGTCCGTGTCCTCGATAAAAAGAACGCACCCCCGCCACGAAAAGTCGTAGGCCGTTCCGAGGAGGTGCGTGAGGAGCGTCAGGCAGCCCCCGACGAGCCGCCCCTCGGCGCGCCCGGGGCGAACCACGCGGCCGGGACGGAAGGAGACGGGGAAGAATTTCCGCCGCTCGAGCGCGCACCAGAAGCGCCGCGCGTCCTCCCGCGCGAGCGTCGCGAGGTTCAGAATCATCGGCGAGTAGAGCGAGGCGAGGCCCGCCTTCTTGTAGGCGGCGCAGAACAGGGCCGTAAGGTCGCTGAAGCCGGCCAGCACCTTGCGCTCCGCGCGCATGGAGCGGTAGTCGAGCGAATCGAGAACGCGCATGACGCCGTAGCCGCCGCGCGCGAAGACGACGCCCTTCACCCGCGGATCATGCAGCAGGGCGTGGAAGCCCTCGAGGCGCTCCCCGTCTCCGCCGCAGAGATACCCGTGGGAGGTGGCGAGATTGTCCGCCCGCACGACGCCGTAGCCGCGCCGCTCGAGGGCGGCGATGCCGGCTCGGAGCGCCGGCCTCGCAAGGCGCCCCGAGAGCGCCGCGACGCCCAGGGTCGCACCATGCCGCAGGGGCTTCGGGACAAGGATTCGCTTCATGATTTTTCCCATTCTACCACGCCCGCCCCGGGAACCGGTCCCGGCCCGAGAAGGGAGCATGAGTGTTGACTTTCTTTGCGCTGCGACGGCCGTGGGGGAAAACTCTCCGGAACCCGGGCGTGACCGTCGCGGGAGTCTTGAAAATCCGCGCGGAAGGACGGGCGCCCCTCCGCTACTCGAACATCAGGCCCACGTCCTTGCCGACCGTGATGTTCACCGACTCGGCGACCGAGCGCTCGCGGGACGCAATCTCCAGAAACCCCGTGCTCCCGAAAAGAAAGAACATGGGGCTTTTTCCTTCCCCGTAGGTCTTAACCATCTCGGGAATTTCCTTCGTCGCAAGGATGACCTTGGGCTTGGCCTTGGGCTTTTTCTTGACGCGCTCCTCGAACTGCTCGCGGGAAATGTTCGTGATGATGTTGCCGAAGCGGTCGATGTGCAGGACATGGCCCTTGAGGAGCTTGTCGCCCAGAAGGCGGGGCTTGGGAATCTCCCAGCGCGTGCACGAGTCGACCAGCGGCCCGAAGTTGCTCGTGTCCGTGTCGCCCCTCGAGAGCCACCCGGCGACGGAGCCGTAGATGTCGCGCGCATGAAACGTGGGAGAGACCGGCTTGCGGAAGAAGTGATCCTCTTCGAGGGGAACGATGCGCTCGATCTCCTCGCGCTCGAGGACGTAGGAGAGAACACCGTTGTCGGGCGCGAGGTAGTAGTAGTTGTCCGTGACGACGAGCAGGGGCTTCTGCGCCGTGCCCACGCCCGGGTCCACGATCACCATGTGGGTGGTGCGGAAGGGAAACGTGGACGCGTACCCGAGGAGCGTGAAGGCGGCCTCCTTCACGTCGTGGGGAGCGATGTCGTGGGTGATGTCGAGGATGGTGGCGTCGGGGTTGATCGAAAGAATCGACCCCTTCACGGCGCCCACATAGTGGTCGCGCTCGCCGAAATCGGTCATGAGGGTCACGAAACCAAAGCGCGGCATCGTTCAACGGCCTCCAACCGCCTTAGCATAGGGAACGCGGGGGCGAATGTCAACGTCCGCTGAAGCTCCCCAATCACGATACAGGAAAAAGAGGATTAGAAAACAAGACCCTGCGGGGTAAAGATTTCCCATCCTTTAATTAATAAGGCGTCGCGGGCGCAAGAAAGAATCGCGGACCCTTCAGGGCCGCGCTCTCTTGACAGGGCGGCGAAATCCCTATATGTTCGCCTAAGCGGGTATGAAAAAGCAGGCTACAAACCTTATGTTCCGGGCGTTCTCCGACCCGACGCGTCTACGGATACTTCACCTGCTCGGAGAAGGTGAGGTTTGCGTCGGCGACCTTGTGGAGATACTCACCGTGCCCCAGCCGACGGTCTCCCGCCACCTGTCCTATCTGCGGCGAGCCGGCCTCGTCCGGGCGCGAAGGAACGGCCGCTGGTGCTTCTACTCGCTCGCCGGGGCGACGACGAAGTTTCACCGGCAGCTGCTCGACTGTCTCGGATCCTGTTTCCAGGAGGTTCCGGAGATCCGGGAAGACCGGGTGAAGAAGCCCCTCAGGGCCAGCGTATGCTGCGCGCACGGGAGAGGGAAAGCGCAGCGATGAGCGGGCGCGGCCCCGCCCGCGGGCCGTCGTGCGGCGTTTCCGCCGGGCTCTCCTTCCTGGACCGGTACCTGACCCTGTGGATATTCCTGGCCATGGGCGTAGGGGTCGGCGCCGGGTACGCCGTCCCGGGCGTGGAGGCGTTCATCAACCGGTTCCAGGTCGGCACGACCAACATCCCGATCGCCGTCGGCCTGATCCTGATGATGTACCCGCCGCTCGCGAAGGTGAGGTACGAGGAGCTCTGGGACGTTTTTCGCAACTGGAAAATTCTCGGGCTCTCGCTCGTGCAGAACTGGCTCGTCGGCCCGACGCTGATGTTTTTTCTGGCGATACTCTTCCTGAGAAATTATCCGGAGTACATGGTGGGCCTCATCATGATCGGCCTGGCGCGCTGCATCGCGATGGTCATCGTGTGGAACGAGCTGGCCCGGGGGGACACCGAGTACGCGGCCGGCCTGGTGGCGTTCAACAGCGTTTTCCAGGTGCTCTTCTACAGCGTG
>CP070701.1:413396-460609 GCA_020349885.1 Acidobacteriota bacterium | reverse complement strand
TCGCCGTGAACTGCTGCACAGTGCCTATGCACACAGGCTCCGCGTCCACCACCGGCGCAGCCGTCGGCCCGTACACCTCCACAGGATTGGTAGCTACACCAATAGGTCCGGACGAACACCCGAACGAGTCCGTCACCGTCAACGTCACCGTGTAGCTACCGTCCGCAGGATACGTGTACACGGGGCTCGCCGCCGTCGACGTGTCTCCGTTCCCGAAACTCCACATATACGTGTACGGCACCAGCCCCAACGACGCGTTCGCCGTGAACGTCTGCACAGTACCGATGCACACAGGCTCCACGTCCACCGTCGGCGCAGCCTCCGGCCCGTACACTTCCACAGGATTGGTAGCTACCCCAACCGGCCCGAACGAACACCCGAACGAATCCGTCACCGTCACCGTTACCGTGTAGCTCCCGTCCGCAGGATACGTGTACACGGGGTTCTCAGCCGTCGACGTGTCCCCGTTCCCGAAACTCCACAGGTAATTGTAGATCGGCTCGCCCACGAGCACGTCGTCCACCATCCAGCCCAAGAAGGCATTTAAAGCTAAATCTCCCGTGTCAACGCGAAACCGGATGTTCACCGTCGCCCCGGCGTACGCGCTGAGGTCAATGTTTCCCGAGTTCACCCACGAGTTGCTCTCGTCGCACAGCTCCCACAATACGGCCCACGAAAAGCCTCCGTCATCAGAAATCTCTACATATGTGCGATCGTATGTCGCACAAAAATCCTCGGTTTGGCGCCGATACCAGAAATTCAAAACGGCTCCCGCCGGCAAAGGCCCGATGGAGGGTGACACCAGCTCCCCGCAGACCGCAAGAAACCCGGTACTGGGAGACGTACAATTTGAAGCTACGTTATAGTCACAGGCCAAGCCCGTATCCTGACCGAAATACCAGCTTGTCGTGGCGGAGTTAGAAACCGGCGAGCAGGTCGCCGGGTCACTGATTTGAGCCCACAACCCCGAAACTGTCCAACCGTTTATGCCGCTCTCCATGTCGTCCGTAAAAATGGGAATGAACCCAAAGGGACTGCCTCTCGACGCGTTAGCCACGAACGTCTGCGCCGTCCCAAGGCACACAGGCTCCGCGTCCACCACCGGCGCAGCCTCCGGCCCGTACACCTCCACAGGATTGGTAGCTACCCCAACCAGCCCGGACGAACACCCAAGCGAATCCGTCACCGTCACCGTCACCACGTAGCTTCCGTCCGCCGGATACATGTACACGGGGTTCGCAGCCGTCGACGTGTCCCCGTTTCCGAAATTCCACAAATACGTGTACGGCGCCAGTCCCAGCGCCGCGTTCGCCGTGAACGTCTGCACAGTCCCCAGGCACACCGGCTCCGGGGCCACCACCGGTGCCGCCGTCGGGTTTTCGTACACCGTCACGCTGGCCGTAGTCTCCTGCACCTGCGACCCTAAGCTGCAGGAGTCGGTAACGCGCAGCCGCACCGTGTAGCTGCCGTCCGCCGGGTAGGTGTAGCCCACAATCTGGCCAACTGCGTCGAAGGTGCTATCGTCCGTGAAGTCCCACGAATAGGTATACGGTGCCACGCCGCCGGTCGCCGCCGCGGCGGTGAACACCTGGAAAGTGCCCTGGCATACCGGGTCGGGCGCAATACTGGATATCACCGCCGGATCCAGTGGACAACATCCGGGATTGCAGACGGGCGTGGGGGTTTGCACGGAGACGTTGTCAATGGCCCACCAGCCGGGGCTCGGCTGGGAAACGTAATGCCAGCGAACTTGCACGTCCGCCGCGCCGGCCGCCTGCGTCGTGATGTCAATTATTTCGAGGCCGATGACGTTCGCCGTGAACGTCGCCACGTTGACCCACGCGCCGCCCGTATTGGCGCTCCGGACGTCCACGTTTGCGATGGCGCAGTTCGCGCCGTTATCGAAGTTGTGCTCGAAGATAATGCCGACCTTGGTCACGCCGGAGGCGTCAATGAGCGGCGTGATAAGCTCCTCGTCCATGTCGACCCAGAAACAGCTCTCATCGGCAATCATATAGGGGTCGAAGAAGAACCCACGACCGCAAGGATCGTTATTCACCCACGTGCAGTTGGGAGCGCAGAATGAATTGTCCCCGTTGTCCACGACGGTCCACGTTCCCGGAAGACCAAGGTTAAAGTTCTCCGAGAAAATCGGCACGGACGGCCCGTCCGAGCCCACCTGTGCGGGACCTGTAATGGTGTTCGAGAAGGGATTGAGCGCAACGTCCGTGTAGGTAAGGTCAAGCGTGAAATCAATCACCGTGCCGCACACGACGGCCCCGTCCACGATGAACTCGAACGGCGTAAGCGACGTGCCCGTCAAACCCACGGGGATGTCCGGGAAGGAAGCGGTCGGAACGGTTATCGTCACTCCCGGCGTCAAGGTCGAGAGCGTGCCGCTCACATTGAAGGCTCCCTCGCTCCCTGTGTTCAGAACCGTCAGGCTGACGGTCACGGTTTCCCCTGGATCAACGACGCCGTCGGAGTTCCCGCAGTCGGTAATCACTTCCGAGTCGTACTGGAGGTACGGCCCACACGCCGCGGGCGCGCACGCCGGGGGAACGGTACCTATCACCACGTCGTCGAGGTACCACCCCTCTAAGGGGTAATTACAATTGCACCAGGCGCTCGCTCCCACACGAAAGCGGATGCGGATGACGTTTCCTGCAAACGGGGTCAGGTCGAACGCTTGGGGTTCGAACACGCAGGCGCTGTCGTGCGCGTAAGCAGCAAAGCCATCCAGCGGGTTGCCGCAGAAGACCAGGGTATACGGATAACCTCCCAACGGGAAAATCTGGTTCCACGGGCCTCCCCCGACGCTCACCTCTACGAGTGCACCGTCGTACTCGTCTCCTATCACACCGCATTCTCCGAAATCGTACCAGTGGTTGAACGAGAGGACCGCGCCTCCCACTTTCGTTAAATCAATATCCGGCGTCTCGAGCGCGGAGGTGTGCCACGGGCCGTCCAGTGTGCCGCTCCACCAGCTCGTCGAGTTGCTCGAGGAGCGCATGGTGCTCTGCTCCCACCCGTCGGTTACGGGCGGGATGGCAAACGGGTCGCTGCTTATTAGATAGTGCGTCCAGCCGTTGTCGCCGCCCTCCATGTCGTCGGCAAAAACCAGCGCCCCGTTCCCCACCTGCACCACAAACGATACGGAATTGGAGTACGGCGTGAACCCGTCGTCGTAGGTCAGGTCAAGCGTAAAATTGATGAACGTTCCGCAGGGCACGCTCGGGTCCACGACGAACTGGAACGGTGCGAGCGAGGCAGAGCTGCCTGTCGGAATGTTCGGAACCCATGCCACGTTCATCGGGATTGTTACGCCGGGCGTCGTCGTCGAAAGCGTCCCGTTTACATTGAAAGCGTCGTTGTTGCCGAAGTTAAACACCGTGACATCGAGGTCAATCGTCTCACCCGGATCCACGACGCCGTTGAAGTTCCCGCAATCCATGAGTATTTGGTGGCCCTCGTATAGCAGGTGGGGCCCGCACGCGATGGGATTGCATACCGCGGGAGGCGTTCCTGCCACGAAAACGTTGTCCACGCCCCAGTATCCGGCATTGAGCGCGTTGTAGTAGTGCCAGCGGATCTGGACATCCGGCGCTCCGGCCGCCTGCGCCGTGATGTCTATAAATTCGGACACAGGACCGCCGGTGCTGTTCGTATACTGCGCCACGTTCACCCACACCCATCCCGTCTTCGCGCTCATGACGTCCACCTCCACCATCTCTCCCATAAAGGCATATAACAAGTCGTGGTCGAAGCGGAGCGTGACCGTCCCCATGCCAACTGCGTTAATGAGCGGCGTGATAAGCTCCTCATCCATAGTATACCCGCCCAACGGGCAGTTGTTATCGCAAATCATGTAAAGGGGAGGGAACGACCCCCGCCCGCATGGGTCGAAGTTGTCCCAAGTGTCGATAGAGCTCCCACCGTTTATCACCGTCCATCCGAGGGGGAGGGGGTTAAAGTCCGTTGAAAGGAGCGGCACGGACGGCGCAACAAAGCCGACCTGCACCTGGAACGTAGAGGTGGCAGTATAGGGAGTGGCGAAGCAATCGTCGAACGCAAGGTCGAGCGTGAAGTCAATCGTCGTGCCGCAGGGCACGCCCGGGGCCACGACGAACTGGAACGGCGGGGGAAACGACGTTCCGAATCCGCCCATGGCGATGTTTCCGAAGAACGCCGTGTTCACGGGAATCGTTATCCCCGGCGTGCCCGTCGAGAGCGTTCCGTTTATATTGCAGGTATCAAAGGTGCCGACGTTTTCCAGGGTAACTTCCAGGTCAATCGTCTCTCCCGGGTCCACGATGCCATCGAAGTTCCCGCAGTCGAAAAGGACATTGTGGCTGTCGTATTCCAAAGTGGGAACGTGGACCAGAACGTCGTCAATGTGCCAACCCTCGTCTCCTACTGGCGCGCAGTTGCCGCAGTCCCAGCCCACGTGGAAGCGGATGCGAATGACGCTTCCCGCAAAGGCGCTCAGGTCGTAGGTCTCCTGCACCCAAACGCCTCCAGTGGTGTGCGAATAGGCGTCGAGTCCAAGCAGGGGATTCTGCGAACCTACCCCACAAGGATCATCATTAATGTTGTAGGGATATCCACCGCTGGGGAAAATCTGGGTCCACGGCCCCAACGGCATGACGAACACTTCCACGATACCGCCGTCGGGCTCAAACGTTGGGTCAGGGGGGGGGGCACACTCATCAAACTCGTACCAATGCCAGAACTCAAGCTGCGGGGGGCCGGCAACCAACGTCAAGTCAATATCAGGTGATTCAAGTGCTGTATCGCCCCACGATGGTGCCCAGTCTCCGCTCCACCAGCTCGTGGCACCGCTGTAGGAGCGCGCCACTGACTGCTGCCAGTCGTTTGTTACGGGAGGTCCCGGATCGCCGGTTATGAGATAGTTCGTCCAGCCGCCGGGACCGCCCTCCATGTCGTCGAAGAAGATGACCTGCGCGAACGCGCTGCCCGAAAGACACCAAAGCAGCGCGCTCCCGAAAACAAGAGTCGACCATTTGTATCGTGTGTATCGTGGCATTGAATTTTTCATGATTTTCCCCTCATTGACGTTGTAAAAATGAGCCCCTTGCGCAAGTTGTGCGCCCTTCACCCGAAAACAGTCTCCTCTGGCGGCATCCCGTTGTCAAAGCATGCCGCCACCCTGCAGAGAGACTCAGATATCCTGCTCCATTAAACGCAGTCCGGCCGTCCTTTTGCAGACGCATTATAAGGAAAAACAAGCAATTGCCGTGCCAGGTTCGCCGTCACCCCAGAATAGCTCATAACTGCGCGAAAAACAAGGATTTCTTTGCTTCCAACACCTTGTTTTTCCGGCCAAATTTCACCTAGAAAGGCCCGCCAGCCAAATCTGTTACCTTATGAAACAGAAAAGCGCGTTGCAAGACAAGGAATTCACCCACGGTAATCCCCCTATATCCCCCTTCCTCGCTCCGCCGAAGCGTCCATCTTCCGGAAGAAGCCGCTTGTCGTTGCGGAACGCTTCGGCAGAGCATCATAGTGCGGAGGATAGGCTTCGCGAAGGCGAGTAGGAAAGGGGGAGATGCGGCCTTTTCAACAGAGTAAGAAAGGCCCTGAAACGACTCTCTTCTTTATCGCCGCTACGCTCCCCTTCCAGGCTACGCGCGCATGCGCTTCGCCGCGGCGACCATGTTCTTGAGCGTAGGCGTCGTCTCCTCGAAGCCGCGGGTCTTCAGGCCGCAGTCCGGATTGACCCAGAGATGCCCGGGGTCGAGCACCTTGGCCGAGGCGCGCAGGTTTTCTTCCATTTCCTCGACGCCCGGCACGCGGGGGGAGTGGATGTCGTAGACGCCCGGGCCGACGCCCTTGTCGTAGCGGAATTTTTTGAACACGTCCAGGAGCTCCTGGTCCGAGCGCGAGTTTTCTATGTAGAGGACGTCGGCGTCGAGCGCGGAGATGCTCTCCATGATGTCCCCGAACTCGCAGTAGCACATGTGGGTGTGGATCTGGGTCTCGTCGCGGACGCCCGAGGAAGAAATGAGAAACGAGCGCACGGCCCAGTCGAGGTACTCCGGCCGCTCCTCCTTCCGGAGCGGCATGCCCTCGCGCAGGGTCGGCTCGTCAATCTGCACGATGCGGATGCCTTCAGACTCGAGGTCGAGGACCTCGTCCCGAAGGGCCACGGCGATCTGCGCGCAGGTCTCGGAGCGGGGCTGGTCGTCGCGCACGAACGACCAGGTCAGGATGGTCACCGGCCCCGTGAGCATGCCCTTGAGAGGTTTCTTCGTCAGCGACTGCGCGTAGCCGATCCACTCCGTGGTCATGGGGCGGGGCCGCGCGACGTCGCCGAAGATGACGGGCGGCTTCACGCAGCGCGAGCCGTACGACTGCACCCAGCCGTACTGCGTGAACGCGAACCCGTCGAGGAGCTCTCCGAAATATTCCACCATGTCGTTGCGCTCGAACTCTCCGTGGACGAGCACGTCGAGGCCGATTTCCTCCTGAAGCTCCACGACGTCGCGGGTCTTCTCCTTGAGGAAGGCCTTGTAGTCCGTTTCGCTCATCTCCTTTTTGCGGAAGCGCAGGCGGGCCTTGCGCACCTCCTGCGTCTGGGGGAATGAGCCGATGGTCGTGGTCGGAAACGAAGGCAGCGGAAGCCGCTCGCGCTGAATTTTGAAGCGCTCCCCCGCCGGCGTCGAGCGCCCGGGGCTGGAGGCGAGGATTTTCTCGACGCGCTCGCGCACCTGCGGGTTCCGCGTGCGCTTCGAGGTGCGGCGGCTTTCGAGCGCTTTCCGATTCGCATCAAAGAAAGCCTCGTCGCGCCGGCCGTCGAGCGCTCGCGCGAGCGCGACCGCCTCACGAACCTTCTGCTTCGCAAACGCGAGCCAGGAGCGGAGCTCCGCGTCGAGCGCCGACTCCTGGTCGGCATCGACGGGCACGTGGAGAAGCGAGCACGAGGGCGCAACGGCCAGGCGCTCGCCCGCCACCCCGTGCTTGCGCGCGTCCTGAAGAAGGCCGAGTGACGCTTCGAGGTCGTTGAGCCAGACATTCCGGCCGTCCACGACGCCCGCCACGAACGTCTTCTCGCGGGGGAATCCCTTCTCGCGCAGGAAATCCAGGTTGCGCCTGCCGCGCACCAGGTCGAACGCCACGCCGTCCACCGGCAGCACCGCAAGCGCATCGTAGGCGTCGCCCACGTGGCCGAAATAGGTGGCGACGAGAATTTTCACGCCGCCCTTGGCTTCGGCCAAGGCCTGATAGGTGCGCTTCAGCGCCTCGAGTTCCTCGCTCGAGCGGTCCTGGACAAGGCAGGGCTCGTCGAACTGCACCCATTCGGCGCCGGCGGCGCTCAGGCGCCCAAGCGCCTCCTTGTAGACGTCGAGCACCTTGGGAAGGACATCCCGCAGCGGACTCACCCCCTCGTCCTTGGCCTTTCCGAGAAGGACAAAGCTCAAGGGCCCCACGAGCACGGGCCTTGCGCGCCCGCCCACGACGGCCTTGGCCTCCTCGAACTCCTCGAACGGCTTTTCCGAAGAAAGACGAAATTCCTGGTTCTGGTAGAACTCCGGCACGATGTAGTGGTAGTTCGTGTCAAACCACTTGGTCATCTCCATGGCCGTCACGTCGAGGCCCTCGCGCTGCGCGCCGCGCGCCATGGCGAAATACGTATCGAGGTCCACCGTGCCGCCTTTCCAGCCGTAGCGGGGCGGCACGGCCCCGAGAAGCGCCACGGCGTCGAGCACGTGGTCGTAGAACGAGAAATCGTTGCAGGGGATGGAGTCGAGGCCGGCGTCTTTTTGAAAAATCCAGTTCGCGCGGCGAATTTCCCGCGCCGCCTCCCGAAGCCCCTTTTCCGAAACCGCGCCCTTCCAATAGCCTTCCGTGGCTTTTTTGAGCTCGCGGCGCCGGCCGATTCGCGGAAATCCTAAATTAAACACAAACGTCACAATCGTTTACCTCGCTTTTTTTGTTTTCCTTGTTTTCGCGCGCCCGCGCTTGGGCAGTGCAGCGATGGGTCTTCCCCGCTTGTTGACGGCCACCATGGTAAAACGGCCGCGGGCGCAGAGCTTTCGCGTCCCGCGGAAAGCGTCCTCGACGAAGAGCTCGACGAGAACCTTCAAAGACGAGCGTCCTATTTCCAGGACGTTGGCCACCACCTCCACAATGCTCCCCACGCGCACCGGCACCTTGAAACTCATCCGCTCCGAGGCGGCCGTGACCACGCTTTTGCGGCAGCACCGGGTGGCGGCCACGAACGCCGCATGGTCCATCCACGCAAGCGCCGTGCCTCCAAAGAGCGTTCCATAGTGGTTCGTATCCTCCGGGAACACCACATGCACCATGCGCGCCTCGCACTTTTGCCCGAACGGAAAAGAATCCTTAGCGCGGCGTTTCGGTGCGGAGCGGGACATGAATCCGAACGGTTACGGCCGGGCCTTCTGCTCGATGAGCGCCCGGATTTTCTTCCTGTTCTCTTCGGAGAGCTCGCTAAAGGTGATGCCGTAGGCGTTCGCGCGGCGGAAGCCTTTCTTCTGGTAGCGCACCAGCAAGCCGCGCACCGCGATGGGCTCGCGCGAGGAGGTGACGTAGAACTGAAGGTCAACCTCCGTGCCGAGGTCGAACTTCTTGTCCGTCTCCACAAGCATGCCCGTCTCGCTGATGTTGACGCTCGAGCTGAAGACGAAGTCGCGCTGCTCGCTCCCGGCCTGCGACATCTTCACGAGAATCCGGTAGGGCGTCCTCGGGGCGATGTTGACGAGTCGGTCGACTTTGAGCTTGAGGAGCCCCGAGTTGATGGGTTTCGTTATAAAATCGTTGCACCCCGCTTTGAAGCACTTCTCCTTCTGCTCATCCGAGCCCTTCATCGTGACAATGATGATGGACACATGGGTGGTTTCGGGGTCCTCGCGGATGCGCTTCGTGACCTCGTCGCCGTTTACGTCAGGGAGAAAGAAATCCAGGAGGACCAGCAAAGGCTTGTGGCGCTTGACAAGATCCAGCGCCTGCTGGCCGGAGGTCGCCCTGAAGAGGTCAAATTGCTCCCGGCCCAAGATCGCCTCCTCCATCTGAAGGATGAGCTTTGAATCATCAACGAGCAGGATGGCTTTCTTTTTTTGGGGAGGGGCGGCCTTCTCCGGCATAAGGGTTCCTTGGTGCCTTGCTTGTGGGAAAACCTATTCCTTGGCGCGGATGGGAATGTAGCCGCGGAACCCGCGCCCCGTCACGTACAGCAGGACCAAATCACCCGTTTCGACATCCTTCAGGGCTTCCGTAAATTCCCGCATGTCGGAAATTTCTTCCCGGTTCACTTCGACGATGACCATACCCGAACGCAGTCCCTTTTCGGCGGCCTCGCTCATCGAATCGACGTGCACCACGACCACGCCGCGCGCGTCGTCCGAAAGGCCGAATTGCTCCCGCGTCTCGCGGGTGACCTCCTCGACGTGAAAGCCGAGAAGCTCGCTTGCGCCGCGCGGCGCCTCCGCCTCTTCTTCCACGGGCTCCTCTTTCCACAGCTCGGCGCCCCGGTCCGCAAGCGTGGCCTTCAGGGTGCGCGTGCGCCCGTCGCGGATGATTTTCAAGGCCACTTTTTGGCCCGGCCTCTTCTGAGAAATCTCGCGCACGAGGTGATAGGAATCCTTAATGGGCGTGCCGTCCACCTCGACGATGACGTCGCCGCGGCGCAGCCCCGCCTCGTCTCCGGGAAGCCCCGGCTCGACCGACTGCACGAACGCGCCCTCGGAGGACTCGAGGCCGAACGCCTCTTGAAGCTCGGGGGTAATGCTCATGATCTGGGTCCCCAGATAGCCGCGCGACGCACGCCCCACCTCCATGAGATCGTTCAGGATTTCCTTGACGAGGTTGACGGGAACGGCAAAACCGATGTTCTCGCCGTAGGGGCTCATGAGGGTATTGATGCCCACGACCTCTCCGCGCAGGTTCACCAAGGGGCCGCCGCTGTTGCCGCGGTTGATGGCGGCGTCGGTCTGGATGAAATCATCGAAGCTTCCGCTCCCCAGATTGCGTCCGAGGGCGCTCACGACGCCCACGGTGACCGTATGCTGGAGGCGCAAGGGGTTGCCGATGGCCATCACCCACTCGCCGACGTGAAGCTGACTGGAATCGCCCAGGACCGCCGTGACGAGGGACTTGTCCTCGGGGTCGAACTTGAGGAGCGCGATGTCTATTTCGCGGTCGCTTCCCGTGACCTCCGCCTCGAATTCGCTGTCGTCGGAAAGCATGACCATAACCTCCGTGGCGTCGGCGACCACATGGTAATTCGTAAGGACGTAGCCTTCGGGACTGATGATAAAGCCGGAGCCAGAGTTCACGCTGCGGTGCTGCCGAGGCATCTCCTTCTCGTTGCGGCGCGGCCTGCGGCCGAAAAACCAGTCGAACAGGTCGAAAAACTCTTGCGGGTGCTGGCGGTACATCTCGACGACTTCCGTCGAGGAGACGCTCACCACCGCCGGCTTCACCTGCTCCACGATCGGCGTGAAGTCCGGCCCCGACAGCGGCGGCAGGGGCGGCTGGTCGGCCGGGGCTTCAACGTACAGGGGGTGCTGCCGTTCCCCGCTCTGCCGGGGCAAGTCCTCCTTCGCCTTTTCCTTGCCTCCAAGCGAGGGAAGCTGTGCCACCAGGACGCCGAACAACAGCGACAGGCTCGCAAGCAAGACGATTACGAGAAGGCTGAGTCCTTTCTTCATGGCGAACCTTGTCTATCGAGCCTTGGCCGGCGCCAGGCGAGCCTTGGTAATAGGGAACACATCTTCGTGCAGGCCTCCGTTTCCGGACGCCTTTGGGGTTAACGATTCTGTCTCTTGCGAAGTTTCGGCGCCGCGCCAGAAACGCCGTCGCAGGAGCCAGTTGTTCTCGGACCATTCCTTCACCGAGTCCGCCGTGTCCTGAAGCGACTGGTAGCATTGGAAAAGCTTGGCGTCCATGTTGTCGGCGAAGTGGAGAATCATGGCTTCTCTCGTCTTCGGCACGACGGGCGCGCCCCAGTCGAGCTCGCCCTGGTGGCAGAGCACCATGTGCGAGAGACTCAGGCTGAGCGGCTCCGGGAATCCTTCGATCAAGCGCATCCGCTCGCGCACCATCTCGAACCCGATGGCCACGTGCCCGAGGAGCTCGCCCTCGGTGGAGTAGCTGAAGCCGTCGAGCTCGCTCACCTTCCCGACGTCATGGAAGATCGCGCCCGCGAAAAGAATGTCGCGGTCCACGTCCGGATAGTGCGAGGCGAGAAACTCGCAAATTTTAAGAAGCGAAACCACGTGTTCCAGCAAGCCGCCCACGTAGGGATGGTGAATGGCGCGGCTCGCGGAGCTGTACTTGAAGCGGCGAACGAACGCCTCGTCCTCGCGGAAGAAGGACTCGAGCAGGCGCTTGAGATGAGGATCCTCGACACGATCCACGAAACCCAGGAGCTCTTCATACATCGCGTCGACGTCGTGCGGCGTGCGCGGCATAAGCTCCGCCGCGTCTATCCCGTCCTCGGGGCGGGAAAGGCGGAAGCGCAGGACGCGCAATTGTAGACGCCCGTCGTAGCTCTCCGCCACGGCCTCCACCTTGAGAACCGTGCCCTCCTCCACCGCAACGCCCTCGTGGGACGCAAGCACCTCGCTCCACACCTTGGCGTGGCACTGCCCCGTGGCGTCCTGCAGTGTAAGATCCCAGTACGGCGCGCCGGATGAGGCCGTCCGCACGGCCTTCTTCTTAACCAAAAAGAAGCCTCGAAAACTCTCGCCTTCCTGAATTTCGGCCAGTTGAACGCGGGACATAACGCTACGCGTAGTGTAGGAAACTCCGCACGGCCTGTCAAGGCGCGGCATGTTAAGGTTAAGGTTCAGAAAGCCGTCGAGAAGGCGGCGTAAGCCGGCATCCAGCCTTCGATCCTTGACGCTCCGGCCCCTGGAAGCTGGCTACTGAAAAAGCGGCAAATTGGGCAAGCCCATCGCCGCCGTGCGCCGGAGCTCTATTCCAGAGAGCCTCTCGCCTGCCCTCCCGGTTTCCTCTATTTCCCCTGCGCCTTCTTGAGCGCGGCGCGGAAAGCGTCCTCGAATGTGCACTCGCCCGCGCGCTCGCGCGCGGCGCGGCAGGCGGCCTCGGCGTCCGAGGCGCGATAGCCCATGTTGACGAGCGCCGATGCCACGTCGCGCCAGACGGCGCCCGCGCCCGCCACCTCCCCCGCGCCGGCGGCCTCGGGAAGAAGGTCGTCGAGCTTGTCACGGAGTTCGAGAAGAATGCGGCTTGCGAGTTTCTTTCCGACGCGGGGCACGCGCTCAAGGAGGCTTCCGTCGCCCGATGCGAGGGCGGCGATCAGGTCCTCGGCGCGGTGCGCGGAGAGCGCCGCGAGCGCGAGCGAGGGGCCGACGCCCGAAACGCGCAGCAGGCGCTCGAAGACGCGCCGCTCGAACGCCGACGCGAACCCGAAAAGCGCCACGTCGCCGTCCGTCGCGTGGGAATAGACATGGAGCGCCACCTCGCCGCCGCCCGCCTCTCCGGGTCCGTCGGCGCGTCCCTTGAGCGAGGCGTAGAGGCCGGTCGTAATGCGCACACGGTAGCCAACGCCGTGCACATCAAGCACCGCCGTCTGGCCCGACGCCGCGCTCGTTCCGCTCTCGAGCGAGACGACCCGACCCTTCAAATAGGCGATCATGAAACAAGCCCCCGTGCGCGCGCGGCACGGTGCGCGGCGTGGCAGAGCGCGACGGCCGCGGCGTCCGAGGCGTCGGCGGACATCCGCGCGGAGGGAGCGTCATGAAGATTCAGGAGGGCCAGCACCATGCGCTGCACCTGCTCTTTCGGGGCGCGGCCGTAGCCCGCGACGGTTTTCTTTATGGACAAAGGGGAATATTCGAACACGCTCACGCCGCGCTCGCCCACGGCGGCGAGCGCCGCCCCGCGCGCCTGGCCCAAAAGAAGCGCCGCGCGCGCGTCCTTTGCGTGAAACACCGCTTCGACCGCGACTTCCGCGGGCCGATGTTTCCGGAGCAACGCCTGGATCTTTTCGAAAATGGCGCGCAGGCGAAGCGCGTGGCTCCGGCCCGGCGGGACGCGAACCGCACCACACTCGACAAGGCGCGGCTCGGCGGGGGCCGCATTAATTTCGAGAAAGGCGTACCCGGTGGCGCGGCTCCCCGGGTCGATGCCCATCAGTACGGTTTTGCCCGCCGTTTTCCCCGTTCGAGAAGAATGCCCCGTCCCCCGTTTTGTCGCCGCGACCCCGTCCTTCGGGAGGCGGCTACGCCGCCGTGGAGTCTTCTTCGACGGAGGCTTCATCGCCAAAGTCAGCATTCGTCCAGACGCTCTGAACGTCGTCATGGTCTTCGAGCGCCTCGATAAGCGTCTGCACCTTGCGCCCCTCGTTCGACGCGGGAGAAAGCGCGACGGTGTTCGTGGGCACGAAGACGAGGCGCGCGTATTCAACGGGGATCTTGGAGCGCTCGAGCGTCTCACGGAGGGGCAGGAAGTCCTCAAGCGCGGTGTAAATCTCGAAATGGTCGCCGCGGTCCTCGAAGTCCTCGGCGCCGCCCTCGACGATGGCCTCGAGAATCTTCTCCTCCGGCGCCGCGCGCTTGAGGACGACGAGGTAGCCCTTCTTCTTGAACATCCACGCCACGCACCCGGCGCTGCCCATGCTGCCGCCGCGATTTTCGAAAAGATTCCGAAGCTCCGCCACGGTGCGCGTGCGGTTGTCCGTGAGGGCTTCGATGTAGAGGGCGATGTTTCCAGGAGCGTAGGCCTCATACACCACCTCTTCGTATCGCGTGCCGCCATCCTCGCCGAGGCCGCGGCGAATCGCGGCCTCGATGCTGTCTTTGGGCATCTCCGCGGCTCGCGCCGCCTCAACGGCCGCCCGCAGGCGGGCATTGAATTGCGGATCCCCAGAGCCGCCCACGCGTACGGCGACGCTGACCTCCCGCGCCAATTTTTGGAAAATCTTGGCGCGCTTCTGGTCCTGCGCGCCCTTGTGGCGCTTGATCTTCGACCATTTCGAATGACCCGACATAGAATGCCTCTCGTCCAGAGTATCACAGAACTCTCGGGGCGCGCAACGCACCGAACCGCGTCATATAGAATCCTGCCGAAGGAAGCATCGTCTCGTCACGCACGTACGCCACCGCCCCGCCCTGGCGGAGGCGAAAGCGGAACGGGGACGTCCTCCCTCCGCAAGGCTCCCGTCCGCCGCACCAGGCGCCGCCTACGATTCCGGTGCCGCCTTCCCGACAGCGGGGGGCGGGCCGAAAAAATGTATTTTTTTATTGCGCTTTTTACTATTAGGTCATATAATACCAATCATGATGCATACGAAATCGCTTACCTGTCTACTGTGGGCCGGGCTGTTTGCCGTGTTGAGCGTGGCGTGCGGCCGTCCCGCCGAGGCCCCGCAAGCACAGCAGCCGTCCCCGGCGACCCAGGCGGAGTCTGGGCCCTCCGCCCTTGAGGACGTCCTCGGATCCGGCGTTCTCAGGGTGGGTGTCGAGGCGGAAGACTACACCCCCTATCACTTCCACAAGGAAGACGGCACTCTGGACGGCTTCGAAGTCGCCCTGGTGCAGAAATTGGCCGAGGCGTGGGGAGTCTCCGTGGAGTTCGTTCACACCCCGTGGGACAAAATCATCACGGAGCTCCTCAACGGAAAGTACCACGTGATCGTCTCGACGCTGTCGAACACCCCCGACCGCGCGAAGCTGGTGGACTTTTCCGATCCCTACCACACCGAAAAAGTGTCTCTTCTGCTGAGCAGGAGCGTCGCCGACAAGATCGAGAGCTACAAGGATCTCGACAGCAGCGAGTACGTCGTAACGTTCCGAATCAACACCCTGTACGCCACGACGGCGACGCAGTATTTTCCCAAAGCCCAAAAAAAGCCGTTCCAGCAAGAGGATGACGCCGTCCAGGAGGTGGTCGCGGGGAAAGCCGCGGCGTACGTGGGAGATACCCTGTTCGTCAAGGCGCTGACCGAGGAGTATCCGGACACCACGGCGGCCCTCGACACTCCCCTGACGGCGAGCCAAATCTGCATGGCCGCACGCAAGGGCAGCCCGGACTTTCTCGAGCGCCTGAACGCCTTCCTCAACACCATAAAGAACGACAACCCAGAGGGCACGGGGAAGTCGACCTACGACCTGCTCCTCGAACAGTACGGGCTGTAGAAAACGGCCCCGCCACCGGATCGCCGGATGCCTTCCCCTGCCGCGCCGGCGGGCTTGGACGCAGGAGAGGAGCTTCTCTCCACGACAGAATGAGGTTTTTCCGCGTCGCGCGCCTCCACCAAACGCTTTGCGTTTGGCCCGAACGGCGTGTATGATTTCACGATGGGGGCACGGGTGGAAAACACTGCGCTGCCGGAGGAAAGAAGATCAGGGAGCGGGATTCGTGAGCCCTTAGCTCAGTCGGCAGAGCACCTGCCTTTTAAGCAGGGGGTCGCTGGTTCGATTCCAGCAGGGCTCACTTTTTCATGACCGCCGCGCGCGCCCATTATCCGCCGGTGGTTCGCAGCGCCTCGGCTGCGCCCACAATCTCGACGATCTCGCTCGTGATGGCGGCCTGGCGCATCTTGTTCCGCACGAGCGTCAGGTTATGAATAATGTCGGTGGCGTTGCGCGTGGCGTTCTCCATGGCCGCCATGCGCGCCGCGTGCTCCGCGGCCTCGGAATCGGCGAGCGCGTTCTGAACCTGCACGGTGACGGCCCGCGGCACGATTTCCGAAAAAAGCACCTCGGCCGAAGGCTCGAAAATGGGCGGCTGCGTGGGCAGGGCGCGCAGGGCCGGGGGCGAGGCCGGAAGGAGGCGCTCCCGCGCCACCCTTTGCACGGCCATCGACACGAAGCGGTTGAACAAAAGGTGCACCTCGTCCACCTCCCCGTCCGTGTATTCCCGCATCAAGCGCCGGGCCAGCTCCCGCGCGATGCGCGGAATGTTTCTTCCAACGGCGTCCTCCAGGTGCTCGTCGATTCCCTTGAAGCGTTTTTTTAAAAACTCCCAGCCCTTTTTGCCGACCAGGTCGAGGCGCGCCCCCTGCCCCTCGGACGCGCGCTCTTTGAGAAAATCCTGCGCGGCGCGGACGGCGTTGTGGTTGAAAGAGCCGCAGAGGCCGCGGTCGCTCGTCACGAGCACGAGCTTGACGCGCCGAACGGAATCGCGCACGGCGAAGAGGGGATGCTCCGCCGGCGCGTACGCCGCCAGGTTTTCCGCCATCGCGCGGATGCGCTCGCCGTAGACGCGCGCCCGGGTGATGCGCTCCTCGGCGCGCCGGAGCTTCGAGGCCGCAACGAGCTTCATCGCGCGCGTGATTTTGCGCGTCTTGTCGATGCTCTCGATGCGCTTCGTCAGGGCTCGAACGGCTTGGGCCATGGCTAGTTATTCGGTCACTCGGTTTCTCAGTTACTCGGTTCGCCTGTGAAAACTGATCTCCAGAACCCTACGCCGCCTCCTCGCCGAGCTCCGCCTTGAAGGCGTCTAGCGCTTCCTGCACGGCGGCGCGGAGCGCCTTTTCCAGCTCATCGTCAATCTGTTTCTTGGTGCGCAGGGCCTCGAGCAATTCCCGGTGCGCCGTCTCGAGGTGCGTGTAGAGCGCTTTTTCGAACGCGCGCACCTTCTCGACAGGAATGCCGTCCAGGAAGCCTCGCGTGCCGGCGAAGATGGCCGCCACCTGCCTCTCGACGGGGAGCGGCTCGTACTGGTCCTGCTTGAGGATCTCGACCATGCGGGCGCCGCGGTTGAGCTGCCGCTGCGTCGTCTCGTCGAGGTCGCTTCCGAACTGGGCGAACGCTTCGAGCTCGCGGTACTGCGCCAGGTCGAGGCGCAACATGCCGGCGACTTTCTTCATGGCCTTGATCTGGGCCGCCCCGCCCACGCGCGAGACCGATATGCCCACGTCCACGGCGGGGCGCACGCCGCGGTAGAAGAGGTCGCTCTTGAGGTAAATCTGCCCGTCCGTGATGGAGATGACGTTCGTCGGAATGTAGGCCGAGACGTCGCCCAGCTTGGTCTCGATCACGGGAAGCGCCGTAAGCGACCCGCCGCCTTTCGCTTCGTTCAGCTTGGCGGCGCGCTCGAGGAGCCGCGAATGGAGGTAGAAGACGTCGCCGGGGTAGGCTTCGCGGCCGGGAGGCCGGCGCAGGAGGAGCGAAATTTCGCGGTAGGCGACGGCGTGTTTTGAAAGATCATCATAAAAACAGACGGCGTGGCGCCCGTTATCTCGAAAATACTCGCCCATCGCGCACCCCGCATAGGGCCCCAGGTACTGCAGGGGCGCCGGCTCGGAGGCCGCCGCCGCCACGACGATGGTGTGCTCCATCGCGCCCCCTTCCTCGAGAATGCGCACGACGCGCGCAATCGTGGACTGCTTCTGGCCGATGGCAACGTAGACGCAGATGGCGTCGCCGCCCTTCTGATTCAGGATGGTGTCGAGTATGATGGCCGTCTTGCCCGTCTGTTTGTCCCCGATGATGAGCTCCCGCTGCCCGCGCCCGATGGGAATCATTGCGTCGATGGCCTTGAGGCCCGTCTGCAGGGGTTCATGAACGGATTTCCGATCCACGATGCCGGGCGCGATGCGCTCAATGGGGTTGCGCTGCGCCGCCTCGACGGGACCTTTCCCGTCCAGCGGACCGCCGAGGGGGTCCACGACTCGCCCCACGAGTGACTCGCCCACGGGAACGCTCATGATCTGCCCCGTGCGCTTCACCGTATCGCCTTCCTTGAGAAAGCTCGTGTCGCCCATGACGACGATGCCGACGCTGTCCTCCTCGAGGTTGAGGGCCAGGCCGCGTATGTCACGCGGAAACGCGACGATCTCGCCGGCCATGACGTGGTCGAGGCCGTAGACGCGTCCTATGCCGTCGCCCACGGAAACAATGGTGCCCACCTCGCTCACGTCCACATCCCACTGGGACTGGGCAATCTCGTTACGCAGATATTTGCTGATTTCCTCAATGTTCAACGCCATGTTTAAAAACTCCTTTTCCATGGTCGGCTATCAATGCCGACGACCGACCTTGCTCCGCCGTAGCACGGCTGCGCGAAGGCGAGCGGCCGGTCTTCGATAAGAGGCTTCATGCCGTCATCCGCTCCGCGAGGCGCGCAATCTGCGTGCGCAGGCTCGCGTCGTACACGCGGCTGCCGATCCGCACGACCGCGCCCGCCAGAAGGTCTTCGTCCACCCGGACCTCAAGCTCCGCCCGCCCGCCCGTGACCCGGGAGAGCGCCTGCGCGAGGCGGTCCGTCTGCTCGCCGCTGAGGGGCGTGCTCGCCGAAACGCGGGCGCGGACGACGCCGTGCCGCCGGTCGAGCTCCTCTCCGTAGAGACGAACGATCTCTTCGAGATGCTCGAAGCGGCCGTGCCGGGCCACCAGCGCAAGAACGTTGCGGGTCCACGGTGAAAATTTTGCCTTTTCCGAAACGGCGTTCACCACCCGCTCCCGAAGCTCCGCCTTGGCGCGCACGTCGAGAAGGTAGGCGCGGAGCATTTTCTCGGCGCGAAAAAGCGCCGCAAATTCCTCCAGCTCGCTTCGGACGAGTTCCTGATCCTTCGATTCCGTGACGGCGTCCGCGAGGGCGCGCGCGTAGCGGCGGGCGACGGTCAGATCGCTCACGGCGCTTTTTCCTCGAAGCTCCGGAGCGCGCGCTCGAACGCCATGCCCTGCACCCTATCGTCGAGCCGGGCGCGGGCCTCGCGCGCCGCCGTCTCGGCGATGCGCTCCGCCGCGTAGCGCCGCAACTCCCGCTTAGCGGCCTCGACGCGAAGCTCCAATTCCCGCCGCGACCGGGCCAGGACGAGCCCGGCCTGGCGGTCCGCCTCGCTTCGGAGACGCTGCGCGTCGGCTTCGGCGTCCCGGCGCGCCTGCTCCGCGATGCGCTCCGTCTCCCCCTCAAGGCTCGAAAGGCGCTCCTGCACGGCCTTGAGGCGCTCTTCGGCCTCGCGCTGCTTGACCTCGGCATCGGCCAGGCGTTTTTGAACGCTTCGGCGCTGCTCGCGAAAACGCCCGGCGACATCGGCGCGGACGGCCGCCCACGTCAAAATTCCAACGAACACGACGAAATTAAAAATCCGACCGCTCCAATGCACCCATGCGGACTCGACGCCGATCCCGTAGGCGGCCAGATTCAGGAGAACCAGTGCCGCCACGGCCACGAGAACGACGAGGAGCACTTTCATGCTCAGGCGCTCCCTCCCTCGGCTTCGAGCAGCCGCGCGACCAGCCTCTTCGCCAGAACCTGGCTTTCGGGCTCCAGGGCGGCCCGGCCGCGCTCCACCTCGCTTTCGAGCTGGACGAGGTTTTCGCGCAACTCCTGCTCGGCCCGGGCGCGCGCGTCGGCCAAGAGGGCGTCGCACTCCTTCTGAGCCCGCGCGCGCGCTTCCTCCCGCACCCGCGCGGCTTCGGCACGGGCCTTGCGGATCGCCTCTTCAACCGCTCGCGCCGCCCCCTCGTGGCGGGCGAGAGCTGTTTTTTCCGACTCGGCGGCGGAGTCGAGAATCCGCGCCCGCTCCTCGATAATCTTGCCGAGCGGGTCGAAGAGGTTTTTCTTGAGGACAACGTATAGAATCGCAACGAGAACGATGACGGCGGGAATCTCAACGCGCCACTGGCTAACCGTGTCCCAATTCTCAAGAACCAGGCGCTGAAGGGCTTCCATGGCAGAAAACCGTAACACAGGGGCCGCAAAATTGTCAAGAAGTTCCCGCGGCCATCCGTAACGTAGTGGGAAACTCGCTTGCACGAGCAAGTTCATTCTTGTGCGCCCGTGGCGTATTGGGAAAAAGGTATTCTTTTCAAGATGTTAGGATGATTCGCGTCTCTCCTCCCTGCCCTGCCCTTGCTTTCTTTTAAACGACATAAAACTACAACCGTCTCCTCAAGAGCGACAGCGCGGCTTTCGAACCATAGCGCCCGTCCTCCGTAGCCCTCCTTAGCTCGAAGAGCACCGGAGGACGGGGCGTAGCGAGGTACTCAAAAAATCCTTTATTCATAAGCACATAGCGGCTTTGTTCGAGTCTCAAAAAAACCCTTTATCCACGCGACTTAGTGGCTTTGTTCCTAGGGCCAATTAAAAAACCCTTTGTTGACGCCACTTAGTGGCTTCGTTTCGTAGAATCGCCCTTTTTTCCGGGATTCACCCTATGCGCAGGATGCTGTGGAGCGGCGGGGGATCGTCGCTTTCCCGTTGCTGCCGTCGCTGCTCCAGGAGGGCGTAGCACCGCATCCACTCCCGCTCCAGCGCCGCTTCGTAGCGCAGAATTCTCTGGAGGGTTTCCTCGTCGGGCAGAAGGCGCCGCTCCGCGCGGCCCTCGGCCATCCCGGGCTTCCGGGCCTCGGAGAATCCCTCTTTCGCCACGCACAGCTCCCTGAAGGAGATTTCCCAGTCCACCTTGCTCCGCTCGAAGCGCCGCAGGCGGCGGTAGCGCCAGAGCGCGAGGGCCATTTTCTCGACGAGCATGGCGTCCAGGGCGTCGCGCGGGGCGAGCGCCTCGTTGAGGCGGTCGAGGAGGGCGCGGAATTCGTCGGCGCTTTCGTCCGCGAGGGCGCTGCGGAGGACGCCGTCGCGCGCGAGGAAGCCCTGCGTTAAAACGGGGCGCGCAAGGACGCCGTGGCGGATGGCGTTCGCCGAAGCGGTCGCCTTGCCGCGCTCGGAGCGGGGGCCGGTCGAGCGCCTAGCGTTCCGGCGGTTCGCGCTACGAATGGCTTTCGTGGGCGTGCGGCGCACCAGGCGGGGCGCCGAAGGCTCGTCTGGCGCTGGCCAAGGCTCGGCGGGCTCCGCCCGCCCGGGCGTCCCGTTTGAGGGAATCTTTTCATCCATGGCAATGAAACTCCTTTTTCACTCTACGTTCTTCGAAATGACCATATGACCGAATGACCATATGACCGAATAGGACGATGTAATTTCTTATATCTGGTCATTTGGAGATTCGGAAATTTGGTCATCGCTTCATACGTTATGCCTCCCCAGCGATTCTTCAAGGATTTTGCCGGATTTGCCGCTTTTGCCGGATTTGCCGTTTTTGCCGCTTTTGCCGGATCTGCCGGACTTGCCGCTTTTGCCGGATCTGCCGGACTTGCCGCTTTTGCCGGATCTGCCGGACTTGTCCGAGAGGGCCGTTAGCCTTTGGCCGTTGGCGAGCGGAATTCAATTCTTCTAATTTCCAGCCCGCGAGGACAAAGCCTCTGCGCCCTGCTCCGCCAAAGCGCTCCGCGGCGGCGAGCGGCGTCCCGTCGCTAACTGCGAACTGCCGACTGCTAACTGCTTGCCCCGACGGGTCGGGAGGGCGAAATGGAGACGTTTCATAATGCCATGGACTTAAAGGATTTTTCCTCAATTCAAAACTGGGGACTCGCCAGTGGCGCAGGCGGTTGCGATTTGACTCCGGGTATGCTATACAATGAGCTTGTCAAGCACACAAAGAGAGGTATGTGCCGATGTCGACATCGGAACTGATACTCTACGAAGAAGAGTTCCAAAAGATTAAGTCCATCATCGCCAAGCTGAAGGCCGATGCGAACGCCAAGCTCGTGTTCGTCGTGGACCGCAACGGCCAGCAGATTGCACAGGTCGGCGACATCACGGACATCGATACGACGTCCCTTGCCTCGCTCACGGCCGGCAACGTGGCGGCGACCGACGGCCTCGCGCGGCTGATGGGCCAGGAGGAATTCAACATCCTCTTTCATGAGGGACGGCACGACAACGTGCACATTTCCATCGTGGGCCGGCGTGTCATCCTCGTCGTGATTTTCGACGAGCGTTCCTCCCTCGGCCTGGTGCGGCTGCGCGTGAAACGCTCCACCGTGGAGCTGGAACAGGTGTTCGACACCATCATGCAGAAGGTGGAGCAGGAGCGCACTACGCTCACCCAGGCCGAGTCGCCCTTCGCGGAAATCACCGACGACGATATCGACAGCCTCTTTGGGGATTGACCGCCTTCCCAGTCTTTCATGACCTTTGTCAACTACGCGGCGCGCGAGATCAATTGTAAAATTGTCTATTACGGCCCCGGCCTCGGGGGCAAGACCACCAACATCCAGTACATTTACGAAAAAACCAACCCCGACGCCAAGGGGAAGCTCATCACACTCGCGACCGAGACCGAGCGCACGCTCTTCTTCGACTTTCTCCCCCTAGAGCTCGGAAAGATTCGCGGCTTCTCTACGCGCTTCCACCTCTACACCGTGCCGGGACAGGTCTTCTACGAGGCGAGCCGCAAGCTCATCCTCAAGGGAGCCGACGGCGTGGTGTTCGTGGCGGACTCGCAGACGGAGCGCATGGACGCCAACGTGGAGAGCCTGCGCGACCTGGTCAAACACCTGCGGGAATACGGCTACGACCTCAAGACCATGCCCTACGTCCTGCAGTTCAACAAGCGCGACCTGCCGAACATTTCCTCCGAGGAGGAAATGCTCCAGAAGCTCCACTACAAGGGCGAGCCCTACTTCTCCGCCTCGGCCGTAAAGGGCCCCGGCGTGTTCGAAACCCTGAAGGCCGTGGTCAAGCAGGTGCTTCTGAAGCTCAAGGGCGGTTAGCCAGTAGCCAGTTTCCAGTCACCAGGGACCAGAAAGAACTATTCCTTGATTCGCCGGCTACACGCCGCGCAAGCGCTTGGCGCCCTGCTCCGCTAAAGCGTCCATCCTCCGAAGCCGTGCGGAGGACGGGCTTTCGGCGGACATCGAGATTGGAGGGGATGACGGTCTTTTCCTTTGCATCACGCCCGGTGCGCCGCGCGGTCTCCACCTATTATACTCCGACCGCGACGCCCTCTCCACGCGCGAGCCGCGAGGGCCCCGATCCTTGTCGCTCCGCAGAGGCCAGCCATTCCTGCCGTCTTTACCTCAAAAAGCGGAACGCGGATGACCCCAGCGGCATGGGCTCTCTTGCGATTGTCTCCTTGCGGCCCGCATGCTACACTGCGCGCGTGAAACTCTTCCTATCCGCCGTCGGGCTTTTGCTCATCCTGGAAGGGGCTCCGTATTTTGCCGCGCCGGACCGCATGAAGGCCCTCATGGGGCAGGTATCCGAAGCGTCGCCGAACGTGCTTCGCATGATAGGGCTGCTCGCCATGGCGGCGGGCGCGGCGGTTCTCTACCTTGCGCGCCGCATTCTCGCGGCCTGAAGCGGCTCCGTCGCGGCGGCAAAACATGCGGAAAAGAATCCTCTGGCTCACCCTCTTCGGCGTCACGATGGGCTATTTCGAGGCGGCCGTCGTCGTCTATCTGCGCGCCCTATATTATCCGGACGGTTTTCAATTTCCGCTCGTCCTGATTTCCGGCACCGTGGCGCTCGTGGAGCTCGGGCGCGAGTTCGTTTCGCTCCTCATGCTTTTATCGGTGGCGTGGATTGCGGGAAGAAGCGCATGGGAACGTTTCGCGCACTTCTGCTTCCTCTTCGGCGTGTGGGACATCTTCTACTACGTCTTCCTCAAGGCGACGCTCGACTGGCCCCCGTCGCTCGGCACGTGGGACGTGCTCTTTCTCCTCCCCACGGTTTGGACGGGCCCCGTTTGGGCGCCGATCGTCGTGTCCCTCTCGCTCATCGGCGGCGCCCTGTTCATGGACTGGCTCGTCGAAAAACGCTACGCCTTTTCATTTCCGAAATGGCTGTGGGCGGTCGAGATCGCGGCGGGGCTTCTCGTCATTCTGTCCTTCACGAAGGACGCACCCGAGGTGATCCGGGGCGGCGTTCCGGAAAATTTCGCCGCCGGCCTCTTCTGGGCGGGCGAGGGCCTCGGAATTTTCGGATTCCTCTACGGCGCCCGCACGATCGTCCGCCGCCACCGGGCTCGGTTCGCCGAGTCTTGGAGATAGGAAAACGGCAAAGGCGGGGACGAGAGCAAAAAAGCCCGGATAAATTTACACACTCCCACCTTGGGTGGACAAGCTCGCTTGCGCTATCGACGGGATCGCACTTCCCGGAGGCGTCGCCCGGCTCCGGGCGCGTGCCGGCTCAGTTAGTCGTTTCGTCTTCTCGCGAAGGACGCAAAAGGTTGATGTGGCTCTCGAGGGCGCGCGTCTCGTTGCGCACGAAATCGAGCAGGCGCCCGGTCTTCTCTTCCAGGCCGTCCATTTCGAGGTATGACTGCTTCGAGGCCAGGTCGCCGACAAAGTGATAGACGATGAAGTTGGCGAGGCTGTCCAGATCGTGGAGCGCGTTCAGGTAGTGGATGACGCGGTCTGCGTCGCGAAAGCCCAGGAAAACCCAGCGCGCAAAGGCCTTCTTGAGCTCGCGCAAGCGCCTCGCGTAGGGCGCCTGCGGCATCCCGACCATAGGCAGCGGCTCGCACCGCGCCACGCGATAGGGCACCTCCTGAACGTATTCGATTAGGCGCACCCGCGTCCGGCCCGAAACGAGAATGTCCTTGCGCCCGCCTTCGTATTCGCGGAGAATCTGCACGCTTCCCGCGCAGGCCACCTCGCAGGGTTCAAGCACCCCTTCCTCCACGCGCGCCCACGCGACGGCCAAGTGCTTCCCCCGCGCCTGGACCGCCTCGACCATCTTCTTGTAGCGCGGCTCGAAGACGTGCAGGGGAAGCATCACGCCCGGAAGCAATAGGGCGCTCGGCAGCGGAAATACGGGAATTTCCTTGCGCATCAGGGTGTCAAGATAGCATGGATGAGTGGCGTTTGCCAGCCGCTAACGTTTGACGCGGCGCTTGCTGCGCGGACGTGTCGGCTCCGTCATCTTCCTTAACTCGAGCGCCTTGTCGAGCTCGCGGTCGGAGAGGAGCCCCCTTTCCTTCACAATCTCGCGGACGGTGCGTCCCGTGCGGCCCGATTCGAGGCCGATCTGCGCGGCGAGGTCGTATCCAAGGTGCGGCACGAGCGCCGTCACAAGCGCGCCCGAGCGCTCCGCGAGCGCGCGGCAGCGGGCGGGCCTTACCTTGATGCCGTCCACGCAGCGCTCGGCGAAGATTTTGGAAACATTTCCCGAGATGCGTATGGACTCGAGAAGGTTGTGGGCCATGACGGGGATCATTACGTTCAGCTCGAAGTTGCCCGTCGCGCCGCCCACCGTAACCGCCGTGTCCGCCCCCACGACCTGAGCCGCGACCTGGGTCACGGCCTCGCACATGACGGGATTCACCTTGCCGGGCATGATGGAGGAGCCCGGCTGCAGGTCGGGAAGCGTAATCTCGCCCAGGCCGCCGTGCGGGCCGCTCGCCATCCAGCGTATGTCGTTCGCCACCTTCATGAGCGCGCAGGCGAGCACCTTGAGCGCCCCGCTCAGCTCCACCGCCCCGTCGCGCGCCGCCTGCGCCTCGAAGTGGTTGCGCGCCTCGTGGAGCTTCAACTTGGTCGCCTTCGAGAGCCGCGCGCAGACGCCCTTGGCAAACGCGGGATGGGTGTTCACGCCGGTGCCTACGGCCGTGCCCCCGATGGGAAGCCCCCGCAGGCGGTCGCTCGCCTTGCGCACGCCCTCTTCCGCGAGCTCAATCTGAGCCGCGTAGCCCGAAAACTCCTGCCCCAGCCGAACGGGCACCGCGTCCTGAAGGTGCGTGCGCCCGAGCTTGACGACGGAATCAAATTTCTTCGCCTTGCGCTCGAGAGATTTTCTTAAGATCTTCAAAGAGGGGTAGAGGAATTTTTCCAGGTCCACGAGTGCCGCGAGGTGGAGCGCCGTGGGGATCACGTCGTTCGAGCTTTGTCCCTTGTTGACGTGGTCGTTCGGGTGGACGGGTTTCTTCGAGCCGCGCTTTCCGCCAAGGCGCTCAATGGCGCGGTTGGCTATGACCTCGTTGGCGTTCATGTTCGTCGAGGTGCCCGAGCCCGTTTGGAACACGTCCACCACGAACTCGTCGTCGAAGCGCCCCTCGGCCACTTCCCGCGCCGATGCGATGATGGCGGCCGCGCGCCTCCGGTCAAGAAGGCCGAGCGAGAGGTTCGTTTCGGCGGCGGCTTTCTTGATAAGGCCGAGCGCGCGGACGAAACCTCCGCTGAGCCGCCAGCCGCTGATTGGAAAATTCTCCGCGGCGCGCTGGGTCTGCGCTCCGTGGTAGGCATGCGCCGGAACCTTGACCGGCCCCAGCGCGTCCTTTTCGATGCGGGTCTTTGGGGAGGAAATTTTACGCCGTTTCATGTGGGAGTTCTCCTGGGAGTGATTCGGCAGATGTTTTACTCAGATAGGCCGTATTATAGCACGGGCGCGCCGCGGCGGGAAATTTTCATGCTTACTTCCGAATCCGGCCTTCGGACACGGCGGATTTTCAGAAAAAGCGCCATAAAAGAAAGGCCTCAGAGGAGGAGGCCTTTACTATGCAGGTGCGGAAACATCTCTTCGATCTAGAAGCGCCCCCTTCGTCTGAGGCAGGCTTTCCTTCCGCGGCGGCATTTATCGCACACGGACGCGGCGTCGATGAACGCTTCGTAGGCGCAGTCGTAGTCCTTTCCGTTGACGACGTAGATGGTCTCGACGTCGTTTCTCTTGGCTTTTGCGATCACAATCTCGCAGGGGCCGCAGACGATGTTTCCGTCGTCGTCAAAGTAGATTTTAAGGAACGGATTGGCCTCGTCCGGATAAGTCTTGTCCCAGGTCGCGGACGCCGCTTCGTACATGCAGGTATAGGTCTCATCGCCCGCGACGTAGACGACTTCGTCGCCTTTCTTCTGGACCCGTGCGTAGATGTCGCCAGTCTCGTTGTATACAAGATTGCCCGCCTCGTCCTTATTGAAGCTTTTCTTGATGTGTTTGGCGGTGTTCGAAACGTAGCAACCTTTCCCTCTAGCCTTCATGCCCATCATGGGGCAGCCGCGCACATTTCCTGAAGCCGCCTGCACGGCTATCCTTCCGCAGGCCTCCGCCGACGGCGCGAACACCACGGCGACGAGCACCAAAACGCCACAAAGAGCCGGGATTTTTTTCATGCTCAAACCTCCGTCAAGTTTCTTAGTGTTTCGTAATTACGCATCCCGTTCCTCTCGGCGGAAAGAACGAGTATAACGTGCCATGGTACTTAAACGTCTGGCATGCGGAATATATCCCACCCAAAGCAAGTTTCGCTAAAACCCCGCTCCAATTTTATTCTGAACGGATTCGACCTTCGGACACGGCGGATTTTCAGAAAAAGCGCCGTAAAAGAAAGGCCTCCGCGAGGGAGGCCTTTCACCGTGGAGGTGCGGAATTAGCGTTTCTTCAATCTATGAGCTCGCGCCTTCGTCGGAGGCGGTTTCCTTTTTGTGGTAGAGTTTCTTGCACTTGGGCGCTATGGCGAAGAGCGCTTCGTAGGCGCAGTCGTAGTCATTTCCGTCGGCGACGTAGACGGTCTCGGTCTCGTTTCTCTTGGCTTTTACGATCACCGTCTCGCAGGAGGGGCCGCAGACGATGTTCCCGTCGTCGTCAAAGCAAATTTTGTGGAACGGATTGGCCTCGTCCGGATAGGTCTTGTCCCAGGTCGCGGAAGCCGCATCGTACTTGCAGGAATAGGTTTTTTCGCTATCGCCTGCGGCGTAGACGACTTCGTCTCCGTCCTTCACGGTCCGTGCGTAGGTCGCGCCGGTCTCCGTGCAGGTGAGGCTTCCATCGTCGGCCTTATCGAAGCATTTCTTGATATATTTGGCGGTCTTCGCGACGCAGCAGCCTTTCTTCCTCGCCGACTTCTTGGCCGCCAAGGGGCAGCTGGCTGCCCTTTCGGAAGCCTTCTGTGCGGAAGCCGCCTGCACGGCTTTCCTTCCACAGGCCTCAGCCGACGGCGCGAACACCACGGCGACGAGTGCCAAAACACTACACAGAGCCAGGATTTTTTTCATGTCTCAAACCTCCGTCAGGTTTCTTAGTGTTTCGTATTTACGCATACCGTTCCTTCCCGCGGGAAGGAAGAACGGGGATAGCGTGCCATGATACGTAAACGTCTGTCAAGCGGAATGTATCCCCCAAAAAGGTAAAATTCGTTAAAACCCCGCCCCGATGTTGAACTCGAACGTCCGCGTGCGCTGCCAGGGCTCCGGGTTGAGGGCGCGGCTCCAGATGAGGCGGACCGGGAACGGAAACGTCGGCATGAAGAAACGCACCTCGAGCCCCGCTGAGGACTGCAGGGAGAGGTCGAAGTCTTTCTTGAGCGTTTCGATGTTTCCGTCGATGAGGGTTCGGATGGGCCGGAGCGTATACGCGTCGCCCGCGTCGGCAAACAGTGCAAGCTGGAACGTGCCTCCCACCGGGATGACGTACTCGGCGTTCGCCTGAAGGTAGGTGTCGCCTCCGTAGATGAGCCCCTGGAAGGCCGGGCCCACGGAGCGGACTTCGTAGCCGCGAATCGAGCTGGCTCCGCCCAGGAAGAAGCGCTCGTTGGTGGGGATGCGGTGATTGGTAAAGGGGCGGGTGAAACCAAACTCGATGTTCGCGGCAAAGTACGTGCGTCGGAACGCCGGGAAATAGTGGGTGTACTGCGTGACAAATTTGTAGTAGGAAACGTCGCTTCCAAACCGCCAGTGAGAAACGGGAAATGACATCGTGAACCGTGTTCCCTTGCTCGGAGCGTAGAAATGGTTGCGCGAGTCGTAGATGAACGAGGGTGACACCTGCACAATCCGCGTTTTGTCCAAGTCGGAAAGGAGCGGGACTATGGACCCTTCGCGGATCTTGAGGGTCGTTTCTTGGTAGGAGTAACGGATATAGGCCCGCGAAAAGTACGTGACGGGCACGCCGAACACCAAGCTGCCGCCCGTGGAGCGCTGGTCAAACTGGATGTACCGCTGATCGAGGCGAAAGAGGGAGATGCCACCCGTGTAGGGGCGGTCGAAAAGCCAGGGCTCCGTGAAGGAAATGGAATAGCTGTCCGTGCGACCGCCCATGCGGACCATGAACTCAAGCACCTCGCCGCGCCCCAGGAAATTGCGCGTCGAGTAGGAACTTTGAACGAAGCCCCCCTCGAGGCCGCTGTAGCCCCCGCCGAACTCGAACATGTTACGCTTATCCTCCTCGCCCGCCACGAGCGTGTTCACCTGGCCCTCGGTGTCCTCCACGCGCGTGATGGCGGGCGGCTCGGTAATCTTAAAAAAGCCCAACTGGCTGACCTTGCGCATGCTCCGGTCGAAGGAGCGCATGTTGAACAGATCGCCCTCACTCAGCAGAAACTCGCGGCGAAGCACCCTGTCGTGGGTGCTTATATTGCCACGGAATTCCAAACGGCGGAGATAGTACGGCTTTCCTTCCTCGATATCGAACACCAAGTCCACGATCCGGGTTTCATCGTTCGTTTTCGGGATGACGCCGGACTGCGAAAAGATGTAGCCCTTCTCGCCGTACCTGCTGTCCACCTCTTTGCGCGCGCTTTGAACCTCCTTGTGGCGGTAAAGAGCGCCCCTCTTGAGGTTCACGAGCGGCCGCAACTCCCCGGTCGAGAACACGGTGTTGCCCTTGAAAGAAATCTCGCCGACCCGGTAGCGCAAGCCCTCCTTGACAACGATGGTCACGAAGGCGCGCTGCTTGGGCTTTTTCCCCTCCGGGGCGAGGTTGCGCACGTCGACCACGGGCTCGTCGAGCGTCATGGTGACGTAGCCGCGGTCCTTGTAGAAGTCAACGATGCCTTGGAGGTTCTCGTAAAATTTGGCTTCCGAGAAAATGTGGCGCCGCCGGAGAGAGTTGTACAGCCCCGCCTCCTTGAACTTTTTCATCTGGCGCTTGAGCCTCCGATTGGAGTACGCCTTGTTGCCCTTAAACGCGATGCGTTTGACCTTGACGCGCGCCCCCTGGTCCATGTGGAACGTCAGCGTAACCTCGGCGTCTCCGACGTCGTCGATTTCGGACGTGACCTCCGCGTATTTGTAGCCGCGGGACTCGAGGAGTGCCGTCAGGATGACCTCGGCCCTGCGCACCGCTGCCCGGTCAAGCGGCTCGCCTTCCTTGAACTCGACGCCGTTCTGCTTGAGGCCTTCCTTGATTCGGGTTTCGCTGAGCCGCTTGGCGCCTTTGTAGGTCACGCTGCGCAGAACGGGTTTTTCCTGCACGGCGATGACCAGCTCGACGCCGTCCTCGACTTCATGCACCTCCATCGAGAGGCTACGGAAGAGGCCGCTTTGCCAAAGGCGCCGGTATTCTTTGCGCGCCTGCTCTTCGTCGAAGCGCTCGCCCTCCCTGAGGTCGGTGTAGAAGAGCACCGATTCGGGCGTCATGGTGATGGTGCCCGTGACGGTGATTTTCCGGATGACCGCGCCTTCCTGAGCTAGGAGAACCGACGGGAAGGCGAACAGAAGAAGGGCGGCGAGGAGGATGTTAAACGCCAAACGCCGAATGCTTAACGCCTTGAGCGATTTAGGCGACTTGAGCGGTTTCGGCGATTCAGGCGGGGGCATCGGGAAGCTCTTCCGCATGGAGCGTGCCTCGGTGCAGGCGCATGCATCGCCCGCAGCGGCGCGCGAGGGCGGCGTTGTGCGTCACCAAAACGAGGCTGGCCGCATGCTCCGAGGCCAGTGTCAACAATTGCGAAAACACCTCATGGGCGGTTTCTTCGTCAAGGTTCCCGGTGGGCTCGTCCGCGAGAAGGAGAGTGGGGCGTGCGACGAGCGCCCGCGCGATGGCCGCGCGCTGCGCCTCGCCAGCCGAAAGCTCCGCCGGGTGATGGTGCAGGCGCTGCTCCAAGGAAAGTTCCTCGAGCCGCGCCCGCGCCGCCTCCGCCGCTGCGGAAAAATCCTCGCCTTGAATGAGAAGCGGCATCGCGGCGTTCTCAAGCGCCGTAAATTCGGGAAGGAGATGGTGGTGCTGAAAGACGAACCCCACGTGCTTCGCCCGAAACGCCGTCCGCTCCTCCGGGGACATGCGGGCCACGTCGCGTCCACCCTCCGCAGTGCTACGGAGAACGGGTCCACCCTCCGCGGGGCCACCGGGGGCCGGCTCATGGAAGAGAATCTCTCCCTCGTCGGGCGTGTCGAGAGCGCCCAACTGGTAAAGGAGCGTGCTTTTGCCCACACCGGAGACGCCGACCACGGCGAGGCTCTCGCCTTCCCGAAGATCGAAGGACAGGCCGCGCAACACCTCGATTCGCCCTTTCGCTTCCGCCTGATGAGAGTCGGCCCGCTCGACGGCGGCGTAGCTTTTTGAAAGGCCGCGCACCGAAAGACGAAGCCTGCTTGAATCGCCCTCCGTGGAGGACAAGAGGGTCTCATTCATGCTTTAAGGCTTCGGTGACTTCGAGGCGGGCGGCCTGATGCGCGGGATACACGGTCGCAAGAAGCGAGACGCCAAGCGCCGCGAGCGCCACGACGACCACGTCGAGCGCCTTCACATGAAACGGTACGTAGGGAATGAAGTAGACTTCGGGAGAAAGGGGAATGAGTTTGTACGCATGTAGAACGTAGCAGAGGCCGACGCCGAGCGCCACGCCCAGGGCCGTCCCCAACGCCCCGACGGAGAAGCCCTGCGACGTGAAGATGCGCGAAATGCTCTGCGGTCGTGCCCCCATGGCCTTGAGGATGCCAATATCACGGTGTTTCTCCATGACCATCAAAACGAGAGTAGTAATGATATTAAATGACGCCACCACGACAATCAACCCGATGGCGAAGAACATCAAGAGTTTTTCTACTTTAAACGCCGAGAACAGCGGGCGGTTCATTTCCTTCCAGTTCGTGAGGGTGTGGAAGGGCTCGAGCGCCCCCGCGAGGCGCTCCTGCACCTCCTCGACCCGCTCGGGCCGCACCACGCGCGCCTCGATCATCTGCGCGGCGTCGCCCTGCCCCCACAGCGCCTGCCCCGTTTCAAAATGGACGTACGCCCACGAGGTGTCGTAGATGTAGAAGCCCGAGCGGAACGTTCCCACGACCTCGAAGCTGTGCGTGCGCGGCACGACGCCCATCGGGGAGAGCGTCACGTTGGGAGAGACTAGGCGCACGCGGTCGCCCGCGACGACGCCCAGCGAGAGGGCAAGCTCGTGGCCGAGCACGATGCCGGGGGAGGATCCCCCGCCTTCCAGGGCCTTCAAAGAAAAACCCTCTTCCATCGATTCCGAAAGACTCGTCACGCGCGCCTCGCGCTCCGGGAGGACGGCCTTGAGGATCACGGCCTCGCCCTTCGAGCTGGCGGCGGAGAGAAGAAGGCCCTTGTCGAGGATCACGGGCGAGGCGGCGACCACGCCCTCCGCCGCTTCCAGGGAGGCGAGTGTTTCGCGGTAGTCTTCCAAGACGCCGCCGCTCGCGAAGGGCTGGACGACGAGGTGGGCGCTCGTGGAAAGAATCCTCTGCTGGATGTCTTCGCGGAAGCCGGTCATGAGGGCGAGGGCGATGATGAGGGCGGCCACGCCGACCATGAACCCGAGCGTCGATACGAGCGAGATGACGGAGACGAGCGCCTGCTTGCGGCGTGCCCGCAGGTAGCGCAGGGCGATGAAGGTTTCGTAGCGCATGGGCAGCCGTTCGCCGTTCGTCAGTTACTCGGTTTCCCGGTTCGCCGTCTGCGCTGCGCGCTGGTCATGGCTTCTCCTGGGGCCGAAGGAGCGGGAAGAGAATCACCTCGCGGATGTTCGGGGCGCCCGTGGCCAGCATGGTGAGGCGGTCGATCCCCACGCCCAGGCCCCCAGTGGGGGGCATGCCGTGCGAGAGCGCGAGAAGGTAATCCTCGTCCACCTTGCACTCGGGATTGGCCGCTTGAATTTCCTCGAAGCGCGCGCGCTGCTCGTCGGGATCGTTCTGCTCGCTGTAGCCGTTTGCGAGCTCAATGCCGCCCGCGAAAAGCTCGAAGCGCCCCGCCCAGGGAGAGTTTTCCTCCTCGGCCTTCGCAAGCGGCGAGAGCGCGCGCGGCAGGTGCGTGACGAACGTGGGCTGCACGAGGCCGGGTTCCACGAGGTGCTCGAATAACTCGCTCACGATGTCCCACGGCGTCTCCGCCGTGGCGAGATTTACCTGATGCTCGGCGGCGACGGCTCGCAGGCGTTCCTCGTTTTCCAGATCCCCCGGCGAGAATCCCTTGATGTGCTCGCAGAGCGCCTCGTCGTAGCGCATGCGCTTCCAGGGGCGGGCGAGGGAAATTCTCTTTTCCCGGAACTCCACGTCGAGGCTTCCCGTCGCGCGCTCGACGCAGTGCGCGAGCATTTCCTCGGTGAGCAACATGACCTCCTCGAAGCTGGCGTAAGCCTCGTAGGTCTCCACCATCGTGAACTCGGGGTTGTGGACGTTCGAGATGCCCTCGTTCCGAAAGTCCGTGCAAATCTCATAGACTTTTTCCATGCCTCCCACGACGAGGCGCTTCAGGTAGAGCTCGTCGGCGATGCGGAGGTAGAGGGGCATGTCGAGCGCATGGTGGTGCGTCTTGAAGGGCGTGGCGAGCGCCCCGCCGTAGAGGGGCTGAAGCACGGGTGTCTCGACTTCGAGAAACCCCTTGGCGTCGAGAAACCCGCGCATGGCGGTCACGAGGCGCGTGCGGGTCTCGAAAATTTTTCGCACCTCCGGGTTCGCGATGAGGTCGAGGTAGCGCCGGCGGTAGCGCAGCTCGACGTCGGCGAGGCCGTGCCACTTTTCGGGAAGCGGCCGCAGGGCCTTGGATAGAAACGTCAACTCCTCCACGCGCACGGTGAGCTCGCCCGCGCGCGTTCGAAAAAGCGGCCCCCGCGCGCCCGCGAAATCGCCCAGGTCGCAGTTTGAAAAAATCTCGAAACCGCGCTCACCCGCAACGTCCTTTTTGACGTAGATTTGAAGACGCTCCCGCCCGTCGCTCAGGTCGGCGAATCCGGCCTTGCCGTGCCGCCGGAGCGCCACGATGCGGCCCGCCACGGCGACCTCGACGCGCTTGTCTTCGAGCGCGTCCGCGCCCAGCTCCCGATAGCCCTCCACGGCCCGCGACACGGTGTGCGTGGCCAGGTAGCGCGCCGGATAGGGATGAACGCCGAGGGCGCGCAGGCGCTCGAGGTGGCGGCGGCGGTCTTCCGCGGGCTTGGATGAGTCGGCCATGCGTGCCATCCTACCCCAACGCCTCGGAAGCGGTCAATTGAGGAAAGTCGTTACAGCGGAATCGTTGAAGATTAGCACCAATTGTGATATTTTCATTAAGGAGGAAAAAGAGGAAGAGAACGAATTCATGTCCGAACCCTACGTGGTGCAGTGCTGGACGTGCCTTGGGGAGTTCGACGCCGCCGACTCCGTGTGGTGCAGCTGTGACCCGCGCAACCCTACGCGCCTGTGCCAGTTCTGCCTTCAGTGCTTCTGCCGCGCCTCCGACGACTACAAAGCCGAGTTCTGGAAAGGCGCGACCGATGTCCTCAAAAAAGAACTCCGCCTTCTCGCCGAGGCCAAGGGGAAGCTGGGCGAATCGCTCATCCGCTCGAACCTCCTCACGACCGACCAGTTGCTGAAAGCGCTCGAATACCAGAAGATGCGCGGCTGCAAGCTGGGCGAGGCACTCGTCGAGCTCGGCTTCGTCGCGCAGAAGGACATCGACTATTTCGTCGAGCGCCAGGAGCGCGTCTCCACGGCCTCGCTCGACAACTACACTTTCGATCCGGCGCAATTTAAAAAATTGTCGCCGCCGTTTTGCTACGAAAAGCTTATCCTCCCGCTCGACGAGGAAAGCCTTACGGACGAGGCCGTCCTCACGGTCGCCATGGCCGACCCGAAGGACGTGGGTCTCATCGATCTCATCCAGACGAAGACCGACGCCAAGATCATTCCTCTTCAGGCGCCGCCCGAAAAGATACGCTCCCTGCTCGAAGCGTGCTTCAGCCGGCAGGAGCTCAAGCCCAGGGAGGAGGCCGTGGCCGACGTCAAGAAGCTCGTCCAGAACCTGCTCCTCGGCGGCGTCAAGAGCAGGGCGTCCAACCTCTACCTCGAGCCCAAGGAGGATTCCATTCAGGTCAGTTACCGCATCGACGGAATTCTTTTTCGCCACAAGCCCCTCGCGGCGGGCCTGCGGAAAGACCTCGCGGCGGAATTCCGCCGCATGGTGGGGCTTGCGCCCGAGGGCAGCGGCGAGACCGAAAACGGCCGGGCCATCATCAAGCACGGCGCCAAGGAGTACGACGTCAACGTCCGGTGCTACCCTTCGCCCTCCGGCGAGAACTTGAGCGTCAAGTTCGTAGACCGGGAGAGATTCTTCAAGAACCTCGACGAGCTGGGCTTCGCGCCGGACGACCTCCGCCGCATGCGCAAGGCGCTCGCGGGCACCCGGCGGACGATGCTCATCACGGGCCCCGTCATGAGCGGCAGGACCACCACGGCGTACTCCGTGGTCAAGTACCTGAGCGCCAGCGGGCGCAGGGTCGCCACTATCGAGTCCCACGCGCTCACGCCGATCAAAGGCGTCGAGCAGGTGCATGTTACGGACGAAAAGTTCGCGAAGGCGCTGCAGTCGCTTCTTAAAGCCGATCCGCAGGCCATCGTGCTTTCCGACCTGCCCGACAACAAGACGGCGTCGCTTGCGTTCAAGGCGGGGACAAAGGTGCTCGTGGCGGCGGTTCTGGAGACCTCGAGCACAGCCGAGGCGCTGGACGAAATTCTGCGGTTGGGCGTTTCGCTCCGCGATATTTCGAGCTCGCTTTCGCTCATCCTGAACCAGCGCCTCGTGCGTCGCATCTGCCCGGCATGCCGAAAGCCGACCCGGGTGCTTCCCGCGAGACTCCAGCGCGCCGGATTCGCACCGGAAGAGATGGAAAAGATTAAAACGTTCGCCGGCGAGGGCTGCGAGAAATGCCATAACACGGGCTACGCGGGGCGCGTCCCCGTTTCCGAGGCGCTCGAGTGGAACGACGAGCTGACGCAGTTCGTCGAGCAGGGCGCAAGCGGCGTGGAGCTCGCGCGCGTGGCCGTCGGGAAGGGCATGACGCCCCTTCGGCGGCGCTGCCTCGAGCTCGTCCACGAGGGCACCACAACGGTGGAGGAATTCGAGAAAGGAAAATTCTAATCAGGCCGCTTCTTGTGACGAGACGGCGAAGCAGGGGGCCGGGAGCGCAGGCAAAGCGCTGGATACGCTTTTCCCAATGCGGAAAGCTTCTATAAAATCCGAACTGGCTTGACATGAGCGGGCCGTGCGGCTAAATTCGTATTGCTTGCGGCGTGCCTCGTGCCCGGCACGGGCACTCCCACAGCCGCAGGGGGGTTGCGGTTATCACGGAAAACTCGGAAAAAAACAGAAAGGAAAATAAGCTATGCCGTCACGAAGCATTCTTGACCGGCTCAAGGCCGGTGAAATTCTACTCCTGGACGGGGCCACGGGCACCGAGCTGCACAGGCGCGGAGTCACCATAAGCAAGGGCGCGGTCAGCAAACAACGGACCACGGCGCGCTCGCCCATCCAGCCTGCCATCGCCGGAAGCCTCGGCGTGTGGTCGGCCGCAGCGAACCTCGAGGCCCCGGACGTCGTCAAGCAAATCCACGAGGATTACCTCAAGCTCGGATCCGACATCATCATCAGCAACAACTTCTACACGAGCAAGTCCATGATGGCGACGATAGGCAAGCAGGACCAATGGGAGGAGTACACGCGGCGGGGCGGGGAGCTGGCCGTCGAGGTGCGGAACGCCCTCAACCCCGAGGCGTACGTGGCCGGGGGCTTCGCCCCGACCGAATACGACGGCGACCACCGCGAGGAGCTCGAAGACACGGCCCGCATCCTCGCCGCGACCGGCGTGGACTTCCTGATCGCCGAATACTTCGGAGGGGATACCACACACGATACTCCCATCAAGGACTGCGTGACGGCGGTGGACGCCCTCGCGAAGGAGAACCTGCCGGTGTTTCTCGGGGTGTGCTGTCTGAACGAGGACGGGTCGATGTATCGCGGCGAGTCCCTCACCGAGCTCGTCGCGGCGCTCAAGGGACACCCGGTGGACGGCATTTTCCTGATGTGCAGCCGTCCCGACGCGATCTCGGCCGGCCTGCCCGAGCTCCGCAAGGCCTTCGGCGGATTCGTCGGCGCATACGCGGAAATCGGGTACGAGGAGAACCCCAAGTTCGGCAGCTCGCCCGAGGAAGAATTTTTCACGATAGACACGAAGTTCTGCCCTCCGGAAAAGTACGCCGAATACGCCCGGGAATGGAAGAAGATAGGCGCGCAGATAATCGGCGCGTGCTGCGCGTCCACGCCCGAGCACATCAAGGCCATCGCGCCCATCGTAAAGGGAAAATAGCCATGCCTTCACGAAACATTCTCGACCGGCTCAAGGCCGGTGAAGTTCTGCTCATGGACGGGGGAACGGGCACCGAGCTGCACAGGCGCGGAGTTACCATAAGCAAAGGCGCGTACGCCGGACAAATCGGCGTGTGGTCGGCCGCCGCGAACCTCGAGGCCCCGGACGTCGTTCGAGCCATCCACGAGGATTACCTCAAGCTCGGGGCCGAGATCATCATCAGCAACAACTTCTATACGAGTAAGTCCATGATGGCGATGATAGGCAAGGAGGACCGATGGGAGGAGTACACGCGGCGGGGCGGTGAGCTGGCCGTCGAGGTGCGGAACGCCCTCAACCCCGAGGCGTACGTTGCGGGCGGCTTTGCCCCGAGCGAATGCGACTGCGACCTTCGCGAGGAGCTCGAAGACACGTCCCGCATCCTCGCCGGGGCCGGCGTGGACTTCCTGATCGCCGAATACTTCGGAGGGGATATCGTTCACGAGAGTCCTATAGCGGACTGCGTGACGGCGGTGGACGCCTGCGCCAAGGCGGGCCTGCCGTTGTTCCTCGGGGTGTGCTGTCTGAGAGAAGACGGAACGATGTTTAACGGCGAGTCCCTCACCGACCTCGTCGCGGCGCTCAAGGGACACAAGGTGGACGGCATTTTTCTGATGTGCAGCCCTCCCGAAGCGGTCTCGGCCGGCCTGCCCGTGCTTCGCAAGGCCTTCGGCGGATTCGTCGGCGCCTACGCTGAGATCGGGTACGATGAGAACCCCAAGTTCGGCAGCTCTCCCAAGGAAGAGTTCTTCACGATCGATGCGGAGGATTGCCCTCCTGAGAAATACGCCGAATTCGCCCGCGAGTGGAAGAAGATGGGCGCACAGGTCATCGGCGGGTGCTGCGCGTCCACGCCCGACCATATCAAGGCCATCGCTCCCGTCGTAAAGGGATAGGTTCCAGAACAAAACGCCGCCCTGCCGCGTTCTCTTCCGGAGGTGCGGGTGATTTCCGGCACATGCTATACTTGGGGCCGAGGCGTAAACGAAATGACGAACCATGTCACACGAGGCGGTCGATGGCCGGCGGCGTTCCTGACGGCGGCGGCTGTGCTGCTTGCCGCGCCGCGGGGAGCGCAGGCTGACGCGCCCGCGCCCGTCGAGACGGCCGCTTCCGCCGTCATGCAAGTCGAGGCCCGCGACGCCGAAGGCAAAGCCTTCCTTACCGGCGCGGGCTTTCTCGCGGGCGGCGACGGCCTTCTCGTGACGAGCTACCACGTCGTCCACAACGCCTCCGCCGCGACCGCCAAGGCCGCGGACGGAGGCAGCTTCGAAGTGGCGGGCGTGGCGGCGGCGGACAAGGCGGCGGACCTGGCGGTCCTCAAGCTCGGGGGCAGGGACTCGCCCTCGCTCGCCCTGGGCGATTCGAGGAAACTCGAGGCCGGCGCGCGCGTCTTCACCGTTGGAATTTCTTTTGAAAGCCCGGTTTCCGAGGGCGCGGTGAGCGCCGTTCATGAGGCGGAGTCGGGCGAGCGTTTCCTCGATATAACCGCCGCCATTCAGGAAGACTCGAGCGGAGGCCCGGTCGTCGACGACCGGGGCAACGTCGTCGGGGTGGCCACCGCCCTTCCGGTGGAGGGCGGAACCCTGACGTTCGCCGTCCCCGTCGAGAAAGTGCGCGAGCTTCTTGAGGGGAAAAGCGAGGCGCGGGCGCTCGCGGACCCTTGGCTGCTGCAAGGCAAGCTCCGGTCCGGCGAGGCGGAAGAATACCTCGACACGGCGGAGGGGAACCGGTTCGTCGCGGAATATCTCATAGGAAGCAAGCGATACGACGAGGCGAACCCCTACGTCGAAAAGGCGTTCGAGCTGGCTCCGGAGGCCGAGAACTATTTCAACCGCGGCGTCTGTCACGTCCATGTGCGCAACAGCTCCTGGGATTCCATTAGAGCCTTCAAGGAGGCGGTACGGCTGAAGCCGGATTTCGTCAGGGCGCATTACTACATGGGCATCGTCTTCTCCCAGCTGCGCCGTCCGGAGAATGCAATCAATGCCTACAAGGAGGCGCTTCGGCTGGACCCGGATTTCGCCGAAGCGCACGTCAAGCTGGGCGCTAGCTACCTCAATACGGCCCGCCCCGAGGAAGCCGTCGAAGCCTGCAAGCGGGCGGCACGGCTGAAGCCGGGTTACGCCAGGGCGCATTACCTGCTGGGGACGGCGTACCTCGCGCTCGACCGGCCCGACGACGCCTCGAAGGAGCACAAGACTTTGAAGGGGCTGGACGAAGTACTGGCCGGGAAGCTGCTTCGCGCGATCAAGAGGGCCAAAGAAAAAGAAGAAGAGAAAAAAGAGGAATAAAGCCGGCAATCGCCCGGTCTTGAAGGTGAGGCAGGTGGTATAATTCCACTGTTTTGAAACTTGACTTTTTCGTATTCTTTTGTTATGCTGAGACCCTGGAGGTAAAACAATGCGGTTTACGGCACAGGAAGAATACGGTCTCCGATGCATGCTACAGATGGCCCGCCACGAGGGCGACAAGCCGCTCACGATCACGAGCATCGCCGAGCTCGAAGGGCTGACGGCGCCGTACGTGGGAAAGCTGATGCACGCCCTGCGGCAGGGCGGCCTGGTGAAGAGCATCCGCGGGCAGAAGGGCGGCTACCATCTCGCGCGGCCGGCGAAGGACATTTCTCTCGACGAGATTTTCTCCGCCCTGGACGGGCACTTCTTCGAGCCGGACTACTGCGAGCGCTATCACGGCCAGGAGAACCTCTGCGTTCACACGACCGAGTGCTCCATCCGCTCGCTCTGGGCCCGGCTGGACGCGGTGATCAGGGAAATTCTAAGAAAGACCTCATTGGCCGACATGTCCCGGACCGAGCGCTTGATGGGCTACCTGCTTCAGAGCCGCTCGGACGCGGCGTCCGAAGCCGCGGGGGGCAAGCCGTGATTCCCCGGCCCCGGAGCCCGTCATGATGTGGAGAGAATTCCTCCGCAATGACGCCATTTAGGGATTTTTCGGTAGGAGCAGCTCCCTCGAATTTTTTCAGTAAATTTTAATGTTGACTTTTTTGTATAGATTACGTATAATGGCTTAATGAGAGGCAACAAAACATGGCAAGGCAAGACAAGGTGAGACGAAGCGATACCCTCTTCTCGTGCCTGGACGTCCACGTTGAGGCCGGGGGCAGAGAGGTCGTCAGGGGCGTGCGGTTCGAGATTCGCCCGGGGGAGAAACACGCCCTCATGGGCCCGAACGGCTCCGGAAAGAGCAGCCTGGCGAACGCCCTCGCGGGGCATCCCGGCTACCGCGTCACGAGGGGAAGGGTTCTTTTTCGCGGCGAGGACATTACCGAGATGCCGCCCGACGAGCGCGCCCGCAAGGGGCTCTTCCTGGGCTTCCAGTATCCCGTGGCCGTCCCCGGCGTGACGGTCGCCAATTTCCTGCGCTCCGCCGTCAAGGCGCGCCTGCCCAAAGGCGACGCGGGCAACGGAGGCGGCGGCGCTTCCCTCAAGACGTTCCGCAAGACCCTCAGGGAAAATTTGAAGCTCCTCGCCATGGACGAGACGTTCGCGACCCGCTACGTGAACGACGGGTTCTCCGGCGGCGAGAAGAAGCGCCTCGAAATCCTCCAGATGGCGGTGCTCCGCCCGAGCGTGGCCCTGCTCGACGAGACGGACTCGGGGCTCGACATCGACGCCCTGAAAGTGGTCGCAAACGGCATCAACAAGCTCTGCGGCCCCGACGCTGGCGTTCTCCTCGTGACGCACTACCAGCGGATCCTCAACCACGTCAAGCCCGACCGCGTCCACGTGCTGATCGAGGGCCGCATCGCCGAATCGGGCGGCCCGGAGCTCGCCCTGAAGCTGGAGGAGAAGGGCTACGACTGGGTCCAGAAGCGGACGGACGGCAACGCGGAGGCGACTGCATCATGAGCCGGCCCGCCGCAGCATTAAACAGGGAAAAAACCCGGCTGGAGCTCGGAAGGGACTACGCCGAGCGGTACGGGTTCCGCGATCCGGAGGAATATTTCCACAAGGGCCGCAAGGGGATCGACCACGAGGTGGTCGAGATGATGAGTCGCATGAAGCGCGAGCCGGAGTGGATGAAAAAATTCCGGCACGACGCGCTGGACATCTTCCTCGCGAAGCCCATGCCCCGGTGGGGCAACACCGGACTCCTCGACTCCATCGACTTCGACGACATCTACTACTACATCAAGCCCATCGAGAACCAGGAAAAATCATGGGACGAGGTGCCGGAGAACATCAAGAAAACATTCGAGCGGCTGGGGATTCCCGAGGCGGAGCGGAAATTCCTGGCGGGCGTCTCGGCCCAGTACGAGTCCGAGGTCGTCTACCACTCCATGAAGGAAGAGCTTTCCAGGAAGGGCGTCGTCTTCCTCGATATGGACAGCGGCCTGCGGGAGCACCCGGACATCGTGAAGAAATATTTCGCGACCGTCATTCCACCCGCGGACAACAAGTTCGCGGCGCTGAACAGCGCCGTCTGGTCGGGCGGCTCCTTCATCTACGTGCCCCCCGGCGTGGACGTGGGCATCCCGCTCCAGGCGTACTTCCGCATCAACGCCGAGAACATGGGGCAATTCGAGCGCACGCTCATCATCGCCGACAAGGGCTCGCGCGTCCACTACATCGAGGGCTGCACGGCGCCGCAGTACAGCACGAACTCGCTCCACTCGGCGGTCGTCGAGCTCGTCGCCCTCGAGGGCGCCTACATCCGCTACACCACCATCCAGAACTGGGCGAACAATATTTTCAACCTCGTCACGAAGCGCGCCGTCGCGCACCGGAACTCGACCGTCGAGTGGGTGGACGGCAACCTCGGCTCGAAGCTCACCATGAAGTATCCGTGCGTCTACCTTATGGGCGAGGGCGCCAAGGCGGAGATCCTCTCCGTCGCCTTCGCCGGCGAGGGGCAGCACCAGGACGCGGGCGCGAAGATTTTTCACGCGGCGCCCAACACGAGCTCGCGCATCACGTCGAAATCGGTCTCGAACAGGGGCGGCCGCGCCTCCTACAGGGGGCTGGTGAGGGTGGAGCCGGACGCGAAAAACTGCAAGGTGAGCGTCGTGTGCGACGCGCTCCTTCTCACGAGGGACTCGCGCTCCGACACCTACCCGACGATGGAGATAAAGGAGCGGGACACGCACGTCGAGCACGAGGCGCGCGTGAGCAAGGTGTCGGAGGAGCAGATTTTCTACCTCCAGAGCCGCGGGCTCAGCGAGGACGAGGCGCGGCTTCTCATCGTCAACGGCTTCATCGAGCCGTTCACGAAGGAGCTTCCCATGGAATACGCCGTTGAGCTCAACCGCCTCATCGAGCTCGAGATGGAAGGCTCCGTGGGGTGAGTGCATGTTAACGTCGATTTCTATGAAGCGGGAAAGTAAATGATTCAAACAGGCGCGGCGCAAACGGACTCTTCGCGGCGGCTGCCCTTCCGCCCGGTCTACGACGAGCCGGCGTGGCTCGTCAAGGCACGGCGGAAGGCGTGGGACGCTTACCAGGGGGCGCCTCTCCCCGCGCGGGCGGGGCACCTCTGGCGCTACACCCCCGCCGGGCGCTTCGCGCTCCCGGACGAGGAGGCGCTCGCCTCCCCGGTGCCGTCCCCGAAAAGCACCGATTGGCCCGGCGTGATTCGAAAATCCCTCGACGCGGGGCAGCTGAGCGGGGCGGCGCTCTCGCGGGAAGGCCAGTTCGTCCGCTCCGAGCTGGCGCCGGCGCTCGCGAAGTCCGAAATTATTCTGGGCGACCTTCGTGAGGCCGCGTTCAGGCACGGGGACATCGTGCAGGCGCATCTCGAAAAACTGGTCGGGGCCGGGCATGGAAAGTTCGAGGCGCTCAACGGGGCCGTCTGGGGCGGCGGCGTCTTTCTGTACGTGCCGGGCGGCACGGCGCTCGAGATGCCCGTCCGCCTCCTGCACGCGGCGGGGAAGCGAAAGAAATTTTTCGCCTCGCGGCTTCTGGTGGTCGCGGGCGAAGGCTCCGACGTCACGCTGGTGGACGAGTACGCCGCGGGACGCAAGGAAGGTTATGTTAACGCGGGCGTCGAGATTTTCGCCGGCGCGTCCTCGAGGGTGCGCTACGTCGCGGTGCAGCGCCTTGGGCGCGAGGCGCGCTTCTACGTGACGCAGCGCGTCCGGGCGGCGCGCGACGCCAGCGTGCTCACGGTCACGGCGTCGCTGGGAGCCGCCGCGATGAAGGCCGACATCGGCACGGTCTTGTCGGGTCCGGGCGCGGAGAGCGAGATGGTCGGCGTGCTTCTGGGCGAGGGGCGCCAGCACTTCGACCACCACACGCTCCATGACCACCGGGAGCACAACACGCGCAGCAACATCGATTTCAAAACCGTTCTGACGGACCGCGCCCGCTCGGCCTACACGGGGCTCATCCGGATCGCGGACGAGGCGCGGGGGAGCGAGGCCTACCAGGAAAACCGCAACCTGCTCTTGAGCGAGGGGGCGCGGGCCGAGTCGATACCCGAGCTCGAGATTCTCACGGAGGACGTTCGATGCAAGCACGGCGCCACGGTGAGCTCCCTCGACCCGGAACAAATTTTCTACTGCCTGAGCCGCGGGATCCCCCGGCCCGAGGCCGCGCGCATAATCGTCGAAGGCTTCGTCGAGCCGGCCCTGCGCCGTGTGCCGGAAAACATTCGTGAAGAGCTTCGCGGCTGCGTCCGCGAGCGCCTGGGGTAATTCGATGCCGGAGAAATGGATTGCGCTGACTCCCCTGAGCGGGCTCGAAGAGGGCAAGGTTCGCGTCTTCAAAGCCGGCGACGTCGAGATCGCCCTCTGTAATGTCGATGGTGAAGTTTACGCCGTCGAAAACGTCTGCAGCCACGACGACAGGCCGCTCGGAGAAGGGACGCTCGACGGCACGGAGATAGAGTGCCCCTGGCACGGCGCGCGCTTCGACGTGCGGGACGGCCGGGTGCGAAGGATGCCGGCCTCGGCTCCCATCCGCACATTCCCCGTCCGCGTCGAGGACGGCCAGGTGTGCGTCGCCTTGAGCGAGGAAACGCAATAGCCATGAAAGAAGCGGCGTTGAGGCGAGCGGAGGCCGCGAGGCCCGAGATAGGCATGAACGCTCCGGCGGGCCCTGCCTGCGGGCGGGCCATCCGGAAAGACTTCCCAATTTTGAAGCGCCGCGTCCACGGCAGGCGCCTCGTCTACCTGGACAACGCGGCCACGACCCAGAAGCCGAAGGCGGTGCTGGACGCGCTCACCCGGTACTACGAAACGACGAACGCCCACGTCCACCGCGGCCTCTTCGCCCTCTCCGAGGAGGCGACGGAGCGCTACGAGGGCGTCCGCCGCCGGGTCGCGGAATTCGTGGGCGGCGTCGACCCGCGGGGCGTCGTCTTCACGCGCAACGCCACCGAGGGGCTCAACCTCGTCGCGAGCGCATGGGGGCGAAAAAACCTCAAGCCGGGCGACGAGGTGCTTCTCACCGAGATGGAGCACCACAGCAACCTCGTGCCGTGGATCGTGGCGGCGCGCGAGACCGGCGCCGCGCTGAAATACGTTCCCGTCCTGGACGACGGAACGCTCGACATGGCCGCGCTCCCGCGCCTTCTCACGAACCGCACGCGCGTCGCGGCGGTGACGCTCGCATCGAACGTGCTCGGCACCGTCAACCCCGTCGCGGAAATTACGGAGGAAGCCCACAAGCGCGGCGCCGTGGTGGTCGTGGACGGCGTGCAGGCCGTCCCGCACTTCCCCGTGGACGTGAAAGCGCTCGGGTGCGACTTCTTCGCGTTCTCGGCCCACAAGATGCTCGGGCCGACGGGCGTGGGCGTGCTGTGCGCGAAGCCCGACCTGCTGGAGCGCATGGAGCCCTACCAGACCGGGGGCGGCATGATACGGGAAGTGCACCCCGACCACGCCACGTGGGCGGAGATTCCCTGGCGGTTCGAGGCGGGCACGCCGAACATCGCCGACGTGGCGGCCTTCGAGGCGGCGCTCGACTACCTCGACGCGCTCGGGATGGCGAATGTACTTGCGCGCGAGCGGGAGCTGACGCGGTACGCGCTGGAGCGTTTGAGAGAGCTCGGCTTCCTGAAATTGTTCGGCCCCGAGGGCGTGGAAAACCGCCTGGGCGTTCTCTCGATGCATGACGAGAAAATTCATCCGCACGACCTCGGCACCGTGCTCGACCGGTACGGCGTGGCGATCCGCGCGGGCCACCACTGCGCCCAGCCGCTGATGCGGCGCCTGGGCGTCGTGGCCACGGCGCGCGCGAGCCTTTACGTCTACAACGACCGCGACGACGTGGACATGCTCGTCGAAGCGCTCAAAGGAGCGAGGAAATACTTTGGACACCCGGTTTCCTGAGCTGAGCGAGCTGTACCGCGACATCGTCCTCGACCATTACCGGAGTCCGCGCGGAAACAAGGAGCTGCACGACTGCGACGTCCGGAACGAGGGGTTCAACCCCCTCTGCGGCGACTCCGCGTCGCTGGCCTTGAAATTGCAGAACGGCAACGTGGCCGACGTCGCGGTGCAATGCCGCGGCTGCTCCATCAGCGTGGCCTCGGGCTCCATGCTCGCGGAGCTTTTGAAGGACAGGAGCGTCGAGGAGGTGGAGAAACTCATGGCGGCGTTCAAGGGAATGATGCACGGCGAGGCGATTCCGGAGGGGCTGGACATCGGCGACCTGGACGCATTGGAGGGCGTGCGGAAATTCCCGGTGCGCGTCAAGTGCGCGCTCCTTGCGTGGATTACGCTGGCCGACGCCCTGAAGGCGTGGAAAGCCGGAGGCTCGCGGCCCGAGGCCGCCTCCACGACGGAGGAGGAGTAAAAAAAAGAAAAAAATGCCCCTCACCAAGGAATCGGTTCTCGAAGCGCTCAAGGTGGTCAAGGACCCGGAAATCCGGCTCGGGATCGTGGATCTGGGACTTATCTACGACGTGGATATTTCCGAGGACGGCAAAGAAGTCACCATCAAGATGACTCTCACCTCGCCCATGTGCCCCTACGGGCAGGTGCTCATAAACCAGGTGCGGGAGATCGCGCAGGGCATGGAGGGCGTCGAGACGGCGACGGTGTACGTCGTGTGGGAGCCCCTGTGGGACCCCAAGACCATGGCCTCGGACGAGGTGAAGGACCTCCTCGGGCTCTGGTGAGGGCCGGGACTGAAGGTCAGGAGTCGCCCCGCCGGCCCTCCGACGAGAGAACGCGCCAGAAGCAGTACGCCGTCGCGCCCGCGATGGCGGCCCAGGCGCCCAGCATGAAGAGCCAGCCCAGCACGGTCACGGCGCTTCCTCCCCGCGCGCACGCCTGCGCTTCCACGAAAGCCAGACCAGGAGCATCGAGGCGCCTACGGTGCCCAGGATGAAGGCGCGCGCAAGCCACAGGTAAGGCACGTTCTCGGAAGATTGGCCTTCCATCAGGAGGGTGGGAATGCCTTTCTGCCAGCCCCAGGCGGCGAAGATGACAACGAGATAGAGCGGGGTGACGTACTTGATGATGTAGTAGTAGACGCGGGGGAGGCGAATCTGCGCGCCGCGGTGCATCTCCTCCCAGGCGTTGTCCATCCCGAAGAACAGGATGAAGATCACCACCTCGATGAGCGCGAAGGCCACCAGCCCGAACGTTCCTATCCAGAAGTCTATCTCGTCCAGGTAGCCGTGCCCGAGGAAGAGGATGATGGGCTGGCTCGCGAGCAGGATGATGAACCCGAGGAGAAACGCCGCCTTCCTGCGCGAGAGGCCGAACTCCTCCTGGAGGAACGCCATGGTGGGCTGCGAGAGCGCCACGGACGAGGTGATGCCCGCGAAAAACAGGAGCGCGAACCACATGAAGCCGAAGAAATCTCCGAGCGGAAGCTTCTGGAAGATGATGGGCATCGCCATGAAGCCCAGGTTGAACGAGCCGCCCTCGGCGATGGCCTGCGTCCCCGGAAGGCCGAAGTACGCAACGGCGACGGGAATGGCGATGGAGCCGCCCAGAATTACTTCCGAAAATTCGTTCGTCATCGAGGTCGTGAGCCCCGTGAGAAGCACGTCGTTCTTGGAGCGGAGGTAGGAGGCGTAGGTCTCGATGCAGCCGGTGCCGATGCTCAGCGTGAAGAAGACCTGTCCCGCGGCGGCGAGCCACACCGCGCCGGGCCCCAGCTTGGCGAAGTCGGGGTTCCAGAGGTAGTTGAGCCCCACGAGCACGCTGCTCTCGGGGGCGTTCACCGGGTCGGGGGTT
>CP070701.1:378985-413296 GCA_020349885.1 Acidobacteriota bacterium | reverse complement strand
TGCACCAACGGTTTGGACGACGACGGGGACGGCCTCACGGACGAGAGCCTTGACAACAACGGGAACGGCCTCATAGACGAGTTCGATTGCACCAACGGTGTGGACGACGACGGGGACGGCTCCATAGACGAAGTTAATTGCGACGACGGTTTGGACAACGACAACGACACCATGACAGACGAGGTCGATTGCACCAACGGTTTGGACGACGACAGCGACGGCCTCATAGACGAGGTCGATTGCGGCGACGGTTTGGACAACAACAATAACGGCGTGATAGACGAGTTCGATTGCGTCAACGACCTGGACGACGACAGCGACGGCGATATAGACGAAGCCGATTGCACCGACGGTGTGGACAACGACAATGACGGCTTCATAGACGAAGCCGATTGCACCGACGGGATTGACAACGACGGGGACGACTTCATAGACGAGGTCGATTGCGACGACGGTGTGGACAACGACGGGGACACCCTCATAGACGAGGTCGATTGCACCAACGGTGTGGACGACGACGGGGACGGCATCGGGGGCATCTTCATAGACGAAGCCAATTGCGTCGACGGTGTGGACAACGACAAAGACACCCTCATAGACGAGGTCGATTGCACCGACGGTGTGGACAACGACAATGACGGCTTCATAGACGAGTTCGATTGCTGCAACGGTGTTGACGACGACAGCGACGGCTCCATAGACGAAGCCGATTGCACCGACGGTGTGGACAACGACGGGGACACCTTCATAGACGAGTTCGATTGCTGCAACGGTTGTGACGATGACGGGGACGGCTCCACAGACGAAGCCAATTGCACCGACGGTGTGGACAATGACGGGGACACCTTCATAGACGAGTTCGATTGCATCAACGATTGTGACGACGACGGGGACGGCTTCACAGACGAAGCCAATTGCACCGACGGCGTGGACAACGACGGGGACACCTTCATAGACGAGGTCGATTGCGACGACGGGATTGACAACAACGGGAACGGTCTCATAGACGAAGCCATTTGCATCGACTGCGGCGACTGTGCCGACTGTGACGACTGTGCCGACATCGACCCAGGCCCAGACGGCATTTTGGGAACGGGCGATGACTTTGCCGATTGCACCTTTGTGTGCGACGACTGCGCCGACTGTGATGACTGTGCCGACATTGATCCAGGTCCAGACGGCATTCTAGGAACGCCCGATGACATTGGTGATTGTATCAACGGCGTGGACGACGACGGGGATACCTTCATAGACGAAGCCGATTGTACCAACGGTGTGGACGACGACGGGGACACCTTCATAGACGAGGTCGATTGCACCGACGGTTTAGACAACAACGGGAACGGCTCCATAGACGAGTTCGATTGCACCAACGGTTTGGACGACGACGGGGACGGCCTCACGGACGAGAGCCTTGACAACAACGGGAACGGCCTCATAGACGAGTTCGATTGCACCAACGGTGTGGACGACGACGGGGACGGCTTCACAGACGAAGCCAATTGCACCGACGGTGTGGACAACGACGGTGACGGTTCCACAGACGAGGTCAATTGCACCAACGGGCTTGACGACAACGGGAACGGCCTCATAGATGAGGGCGTTGACAACGACAAGGACGGCTTCATAAACGAGGTCAATTGCACCGACGGTTTGGACAATGACAACGACGGCTTCATAGACGAGTTCGTTTGCACCAACGGGATTGACGACGACAGCGACGGCCTCACAGACGAAGCCTATTGCGACGACGGTTTGGACAACAACGGGAACGGCCTCATAGACGAGGTCGATTGCGCCAACAACCTCGACGACGACGGGGACGGCGTCAGGGACGAGTTCGATTGCTGCAACGGTGTGGACGACGACAGCGACGGCACAATAGACGAAGCCGATTGCACCGACGGTGTGAACAACGACAAGGACGCCTTCACAGACGAGTTCGATTGCACCAACGGTTGTGACGATGACTGGGACGGCCTCATAGACGAGACCGATTGCACCAACGGGATTGACGACGACGGGGACACCCTCGTAGACGAAACCAATTGCATCGACGGGATCGACAACAACGGGAACGGCTACATAGACGAGGGCTGCGGCTACTTATGCGGCGACTGTGCCGACATCGATCCAGGCCCAGACGGCATTCTGGGAACGGCCGACGACATCGGCGATTGCACCAACAACCTGGACGACGACGGGGACACCTTCGTGGACGAGGTCGATTGCACCAACGGGATTGACGACGACGGGGACGGAGAAATAGACGAGGGCATTGACTGCGGCGACTGTGCCGACATCGATCCAGGCCCAGACGGCATTCTGGGAACGGCCGACGACATCGGCGATTGCACCAACGGGATTGACGACGACGGGGACGGAGATATAGACGAGGTCGATTGCCTCAACGGGCTTGACGACAACGGGAACGGCCTCATAGACGAGGGCATTGACGACGACAGGGACGGCCTGATAGACGAGATCGACTCGGAGAAGGCCGACTTCGTCCCGGCCTTTAACATGGACCCGTCGAACGTCGGCACCGCCACGCTCAATTGGCAGGAGCTCGTCCATCACGAGACCGGAACGACGCGAGACAGTGTGTCGATGACCGTGGGTAATTGTGCGGATGGGTTCTCCCCCGACGCTTGCACCAACGGGGTTGACGACGACGGGGACGGCCTCATAGACGAGCCCTGTGACGACATGCCCTTTGTGGTTGATCCGCTGGGCCCGTTCAGAATCGGCTCGCCGGCCTCCTCGGTCGTCGTGACGTACACGCTTCGCCACGATACGGACGTAAAGGGATGCACGGAGGTGAGGGTCGTTGATCCGAACGGCGTGGCGAATCTTCTCAAGGACTTCGGCGATGACGGCTGCAGCGACTGTGCCGACTGCGACGACTGCGACGACTGTGCTGACATCGATCCAGGCCCAGACGGCATTCTAGGAACGGGCGATGACGTTGCCATTTGTGACGACGGTGTGGACAACGACGGGGACACCCTCGTAGACGAGTTCGATTGCACCAACGGCGCGGACGACGACTTTGACGGCTTCACAGACGAAGTCGATTGCACCTTTATGTGCGACGACTGTGCCGACTGTGACGAGTGTGCCGACATCGATCCAGGCCCAGACGGCATTTTGGGAACGGCCGATGACATTGGTGATTGTATCAACGGCGTGGACGACGACGGGGACACCTTCATAGACGAATTCGATTGCACCAACGGTGTGGACGACGACGGGGACGGCTCCACGGACGAGGCCAATTGCGTCGACGGTTTGGACAACGACTTGGACGGCTTCATAGACGAGTTCGATTGCACCAACGGTGTGGACGACGACGGGGACGGCCTCACAGACGAGAGCCTTGACAACGACGGGGACGGCCTCATAGACGAGTTCGATTGCACCGACGGTGTCGACAACGACGGGGACGGCCAAATAGACGAAACCGATTGCACCAACGATGTGGACGACGACGGGGACGGCTTCACAGACGAGAGCGAGTACAGCATGACGGGGCTGTACCTAGCGGGCCCCGGCGACTATTCGTTGCGGCTCCGCGAGAATTGCGCCGCGGCCGACGTTGCCACCATTGAGGCAGGCGCAGTCTTTGACGTGAGGAGCGCGGCCGACGTGGCGGCCAACACCGAGGTGATACTTATTAACCCCTCGGGTGCTGAGACCACGATAAAAGATTACGGAGACGCGGATGCAAGCCCCTACGACGTGACGGCGGAGTACATCACCGGAGGTAAGGGCGTCTATCAGGTTAAGCTGAGCGAGACTTTCGGCGCGCAGGCGGAGCTTGTGGACGCTACGCTTACGACCCGCCGCACCACCGTGGCCACGCTCTGTTATACGCTTGGGGGGAACACGCTTTTGACGCAGTGCACGGAAGTCGCATTGGTTGCCCCCGGTGGCACGGTGACTGTCCTGAAGCCTTTTGGCGTTCCGGACCTCAATCCTTACGACGTTACGGCGTCCTACCAGGAGCCGGGCACCTACCAAGTTCGCCTTTCCGAAAAAGCTGGTTGTTTTGCCACGGATGACGCAAATAATTATGCGAAGCTCTCGAGCGCTCACCTGTTTGTGGGATGGTCCCCGCGTCTCCGCCACACGGCCGTCTGGACGGGCGCGGAAATGATTGCCTGGGGCGGCTATGATGCCTGGGCGGACACGGCACTCCAAAGCGGCGCGGTATACTCTGCTCCTACGACGTGGGCTCCCGTCAACGTGGTCGACCCGGATTTACCCTCCCCGCGCTTTGGTCATACGGCCGTCTGGACGGAGGGGCTTCTCACGCCCTATATGATTGTCTGGGGCGGCTACGAGGACTGGCCGTTCTGGTGGTTCAAAGGTGACGGCGGACGCTACGACCTCTGCGACGAAACCGACTGTACCGATGGTGTAGACAACGACGGGGACGGACAAATAGACGAGGATTCGTGGGCCTCTGTCTCATCAGTGGACGCTCCTTCCCCGCGGAGCGACCACACGGCCGTGTGGACTGGAAGCGATATGATTATCTTCGGTGGCCGTTACGGAAGCGGCTTTTACCATGGCGATGGCGGGCTCTACGATCCCGTGGGCGACTCTTGGACTTCCTTAAGTTGGACCTTGGGCGGGCGCTTCGGCCACACGGCGGTGTGGGTTCCGAACGTCACCAATACACCTCCGGCGGTGATGATTGTCTGGGGCGGCTTTGGATGCTCGAACCCATTTGCTCTTACTCCCTGCTCGCTCACCGATTACCTCAACGATGGCGGGCGCTACAATGGAGCAGCCTGGTACGAAATCTCCACTGCCAACGCGCCTATGCCGACCGCTTTCCACACGGCCCTCGCGGTCGACGATATAGGAGGCCAACCGGCCATGCTCGTGTGGGGAGGAATATCGGGAAATAACCTCGCCACCCGCGAGGTCGCCATCTATTATCCCAACAGCGACACGGATACACAGTTGCCTACTTCCTTGCCCGGCGGCGTCGGGCCGAGCTGCAGCACCGCGCCGTTATCCGCCTGGGGAGATTCGGACGGCAACGGCTGCACGGACGGCCTCGATTTGATGCGCCTTGCGCGCTCGTTCGGCTCCGAATGCGGAGAAAGCGATTTCCTGAACGATGTCGACCTTGACAACAACGACGTAGTCAACGGCGACGACTTGGACAGGCTGATCACGAACTTCGGAAGCGGCTGCGGCGGGCCGTAGAAGGGGTTCGGGAAAAAAGGAGTAAGAAGCACAGGCATTGGACGACGTTCCACTATGGGAATGGGCCAGCATCGCGGTTTGTCTGGTGCTGTCTGGTTTCTTTTCGGCGACGGAGACCGCGCTTACCGCGACGCCCCGCTACCACATTAAGAAGCTCGTCCGCGACGGCTTCGACCCGACGCGCATCCTCGCGCTCTGGAGCGCCCACCCCAATCGGGTGCTTACGAGCATCCTCGTCGGCAACAACCTCGTCAACATCCTCGCCGCGGCCCTCGCCACCGACATCGCTTTAAAAATTTTCGCTCACAGCGGCGTCGCCGTCGCCACGGGCGCCATGACGTTCCTGACGCTCGTCGCGGGGGAAATTCTTCCCAAGACGCTGGCGAAGCAGCACGCCAAGCGGGTCTCGCCGTGGCTCGCGCGCATCCTGATTCTGCCGTACTGGCTTTTCTATCCCGTGACGTGGTGCCTGGTGAAGCTCGTTCGCGGTCTGGTGCGGCTGAGCGGCGGGGAGCTCACTCGGCGCGAGCCGTTCGTGACGGAGAAGGACATCCGGGATCTCATCGAGATGAGCGAGGAGGAGGGGGGAGGGCTTGAGAAGGAGAAACGCGACATGCTGGGGCGCGTCATCGAGATGGGCGACACCGTCGCGCGCGAGGTCATGGTGCCGCGCACCGACATGGTGGCCGTCCCCGCGGAAAGCGTCTTCGACGACGTGCTTCGAAAGGCCGTCTCCTCGGGCCACTCGCGCATTCCCGTTTATCAGGACAACCTCGACAACATCAAGGGTTTTGTCTACGTGAAGGACCTGCTGAAGCACGTCGCGCTTGGTAGCCCTGAGTTTCACCTCGAAACCTACCTGAGAAAGCCTCACTACGTGCCCGAGACCAAGCCCGTCGCCGACCTCCTAGAGGAATTCCAGCGCGACAGCCGCCACGCGGCCATTGTCGTGGACGAGTACGGCGGCACGGCCGGGCTCGTGACACTCGAGGACGTGCTTGAAGAAATTGTAGGCGAAATCGAGGACGAGTACGATGCCAGCCACGAAGGGAAAGAAATCGTGGCCATCGGCCCCGCGACTTACATGGTGCAGGCGCGGATGGACCTCGACAAGCTTGAAGAAGAGCTGGGCCTCGCCTTTTCGCGCGGGGAGGAAGAGGAGGAGGAATACGACAGCCTGGGTGGCTTCATCTCGGCGGTCCTGGGACACGTGCCCCGCAAGGGGGAGACGCTCTCCGTCGACGGCGCGCTCCTCTCGGTCGAGGAGGCGACGCTCAAGCGGGTGCTACGCGTCCGCATCGAAAAACGCCCGCCCGCCACGGGCGCCTGAGCCGGTTTCCGTTTTACCCGAAAAAAAGAGGGGAGGGGAGAATCCGGAGGGAGGTTTTCTCGGGGCTTTCCGATGCGTCCCCGGTTCTCGCTTGTGTGCTTCTCAGGGTGTGGAGCACAAAAGCATGCCGGTGAAGGCAAGCGTTATGCACACCCACTGTAAGCGCGTGAGCCTCTCCCGGAGGATGAAGAACGCGTACACCAGCGTGACCGGTATGGAGGCTGACAGCAAGGGCATCACGAGCGAGGCCGGCCCCCACTTGTAGGCGGTGATGAGCATCGAGTTGCCGATGGAAAACATCGCCAGGGGCACGACGGCGCGCGCCGCCTCCCTTGCCGTGAAACGCCACTCCCGCTCCCGGAGCAGGCCGTACACGCCCAGGGTGAGCGCTACGGTGAATACCCGAAACAGCATAATATTGGCCTCGTTCGCATTGGGCAATTGATAAGAGTATTTCATCAGCGTCGCCCCGATCCCCCATCCGAACACGGAAAGGACGGCCTGCAAAAACCATAGCTGCTTCACGGCCTTTTTGCCGCGACCGGGCCCGCCCGGCGGCTCCCCCTCCGGTCCGGCGCGTGTTGACCCCGGCGCGCCCGCCGGCGGGTCGTGGGGCTCGTACGCGATGCCCAGGCACCCGCCTATCACCAGCACGACCCCGCCGTATTGAGCCGGCGTAAGGAGCTCTTCCAAAAAAAAGTAGGCCAGCACGACGGTCACGGCCGGTGAGGCCGCCGTAATCGGGCCGACGATGCTCACGAGGCCGCCCTTGAGGGACTCGTAATAAAGGATTACGGCTATGCCCTCCACCAGGTTGGCCAGCGTAGCGCAGTAGAGAAACAGGCGCCCCTCGGGGGCGAGCGGCGGAGGGTGGTCGTGGGTCAGAAAAAAGGTTATGTACACCACGGCGGCCACCGGCACGGAATACAAGCAGAAACGGGGAGGCGATATGTGCTCCACGAATTGCTTGTACAGTCCGTCCCCTATCCCGTAGAGGAAAACCGTTATCAGCGTAAGCACGAGCCAATGCCCGCTCAGCAGGGAGTACATTCCTGTTAAGTTCCTACGGCCTCCCGGTCATGGGCCGCATGAATCTGCTCCCGCTCCGAGCGGGGCGGCGTGGTCTGTGCTTATTTCGTGGAAGAGTTTGAAAAATTCCCCGGCGCGGCGCGCCGCGAGATGCTGGAACGTTTCCGCCATATGCGCCATTCTACCAGAACACGGCCACAGAGTGTTAGAGTGCCCGGTTGTGCATCGGGGCTTGCGGCCTTTACGTGAACGGTTTATGCGGCTATAATGGCGTCGCTTCGCGGGCTCGATAGTGGGTGCTCCCGGAGCCGTGGGGGAGGGCGGTTGTCGCGGAAAACTCTGAAAAACATAGAAAGGATAAAAACATGCCGAAACGCAGCATTGTCGACCGACTTAAGGCGGGCGAAGTTTTACTTATGGACGGGGCCACGGGAACCGAGCTTCAAAGGCGCGGAGTCAACATAAACAAAGGCGCGACCGTCGAAGGAGGCCTCGGTGTATGGTCCGCGGCCGCCAACATCGACGCCCCGGGCCTCGTCCGGGCGATACACGAGGATTACCTCAAGCTCGGGGCCGATATCATCATCAGCAACAACTTCTATACGACCCGGCCCATGATGGCGATGATAGGCAAGGAGGACCAATGGGAGGAGTACACGCGCAGGGCGGTGGAGCTGGCCAAGCAGGCACGCGACGCCGTCAACTCCGAGGCGTACGTGGCGGGCGGCTTCGCCCCGTTCGACCCCGAAGGCGACTACGCCGAGGAGTTCGAAGCCACTGCCCGCGTCCTCACCAAGAGCGGCGTGGACTTTCTGCTTCCCGAATACTTCGCGGGGGATACCTATAGCGATAGTCCGATAGAGGACTGCGTCACGGCCGTGGAGGCATGCTCGAAGTTCGATCTTCCGGTGTTCCTGGGCGTGTGCCTGGTCACTGAGAAGGGGACCATGATGCACGGCGAGTCCTTCGACGATCTCGCGGCGGCGCTCAAGGGGCTCAGGCTGGATTGCGTTCTGCTGATGTGCTGCTCCGCTCCCGCGGCTTCGGCCTGCCTGCCCAAGCTCCGCAAGGCTTTCGACTGCGCCGTCGGCGCCTACGCTGAGAACGAGTATATAGACAATCCCAAGTTCGGCACCTCGCCAGACGAGCCGTTTTTCGTGTTCGGGCCGGAGGGGCTCGACCCGGAGGAGTACGCCGGATACGCCCGCGAATGGAAGAAGATGGGCGCGCAGGTCATCGGCGGGTGCTGCGGGACCACGCCCGAGCACATCAGGGCCATCGCGCCCATTGTGAAGGGCTAAGTCCGATCGGTGCGCCTGCCGGGAGCCCGCGCTGGCGACGTGCAAGGCTAGGCTGCCTCTGGAGTCGGCACTATGACCGGGGGGCGGGCCGCACAAGGTTTGACAATGCGCCGATAAAATCTATAGTAATAGTATGAAGAAAAAACTCGTGGGTACGCTCGTCTCTGTACATACGAGCAGTAAAGGCGCACAACGGTCGGTGAAAGTTGAGCTGGACGGTTTTGTCGGCGAAAAGTACAGAGGCTTCACCCGCGTAGCGTACGAGGATGACGTGAGCCCCGAAGGAACCGTGAGGCGCAACGAGCGCCAGTGGTCCGGTGTGTCCGCGGAAGAGCTGGCCGTCATTCAACGGGAAATGGACCTGAAGGAGCCGCTCATGGCCGGCACGCTCAGGGCCAATATCTGCCTGAAGGGTATTTCCGATTTCTCCAAGCTTCCGAAGGGCACCAAGCTTATCTTCCCCTCGGGGGCCGTGCTGGTCGTGGAAGAGGAGAATCCGCCGTGTGACTACATGGGAGACCAAATCGCGGCCAAGCACACAACTAACTCCGGCAAGCCGATCACGGGGGCCTTGTTTTTTGAGCACGCGGCAGGATTGCGGGGAGTTGTGGGCGTCGTCGACGTGCCCGGCGTTATCAAGCAGGGAGACAAGGTGATTGTGGAGGTGTATGAAACTTGACCCGTCCCCCGAAACCGGCCCGGAGTGACGGATAGCCCGGCTTTGGAGCCGGCACGATGACAGGGGGGAGCGGTTTGATTCGGCGCCTTTGAGTCGATAACATAGGTGGGAGAAACAGCCACAAATAAAAGAGAGGTTACATTATGGGAAAAGCAGACGACATATTAACCGGCTCTTGCCTGTGCGGTGCCGTGACATTCGAGATCGAGACTCCAACCAGTTACTGCTGCCACTGCCACTGCTCCAACTGCCGGCGGGCGCACGGGGCGGCCTTCGTGACGTGGCTGGGCTTCGACGACGAGGATTTTCGACTTACCTCGAACCCCGACGACCTGGTGAACTACCACACTGACACCGGCGCCACGCGGAGCTTCTGCAGAAAATGCGGCACCACGCTCTTCTACAAGTCACCGCGATGGGAGGGGGAGAACAACGTGGCGCTCGGCAACGTTCACGGGGAGGCCGACCGCGTGCCCGAGCATCACATGTACGTCGACCACAAGGCGAAGTGGCACCAGATTACGGACTCCCTGCCCCAGAAGGGCGGCGAGACCGGAGAAGAGCCCAAGGCTCGCCCGTCTTAGGCGGGACTGAGGCTCGCGGGGCGGCCAGGGACGCGCGCGAAAGCCGGGTGCGGCCCGGAAAACGTTCCCTTGGTGAAGATCGCCAGGACGGCTTCAACGACCCGGCAAAGGAAGGGTCAAGAGATGATAAATACTGAATCCTCCCTTAAGCATGATGCAGGACGTGGAGTGAAGGAAGCCTACGTCCTGTCGTCCTACGTCCTACGTTCTTCTTCCGTGCTCTTGCTCCCGCTGCTTTTCGCGCAGGCGGCTTTCGGAGATATTAATTCTGACCTGCTCGAAGCGGCGAAGGCGGGTGACGCCGCCGAAGTGGAAGAATTGCTTGAACAAGGCGCGGACGTGAACGCGGGGGAAGAAGACGGCACGACCGCCTTGATGTTTGCGGCATCCAAAGGCCATACGGAGACGGTGAAGGCCCTCGTTGCTTCGGGTGCGGACGTGAACGCGGAGACCGATAACGGCGTAACGGCCCTGATGACTGCGGTATCTTGGGGCTACACGGAGACGGTAAAGGTCCTGCTTGACGCGGGAGCGGACGTGAACGTGAAGAGAGGAGACGGCGTGACCGTCCTGATGGTCGGGGCATGGATGTGTGATCCTGGTGAGGCAATGAAGGCCTTTGTTATCAACGCGGGCAGAATTGTAGGGACCAAGTGGGTGGCTTTCCGGGCAAAGGAGAGACCCGAGATGGTGAAGGTCTTGATTGACGCGGGTGCGGACGTGAACGCGAGGGACATTACCGGCTGGACCGCTCTGATGGCCGCGGCTGTGACGGGGCACACCGGGACGGTGAAGGTCCTGCTTGACGCGGGCGCGGACATGGGCGCGAAAGAGAACAAATACGGCATGAGCGCCTTGATGCTTGCGTCGCAGGGTGGCCGACGGGGGAGCAACAAGAAGATTGTAAAGCTCCTCAAAAAGGCTGAAGCGAAGGCCTACGACGATTCAGTCCAGCCAAAGAAGGCTGAAGCGAAGGTCGGCATCAATTCAGACCTGCTCGAAGCGGCGAAGGCGGGTGGAACCGCCAAAGTGAAGCAACTGCTTAATAAAGGCGCGGACGTGAACGCGAAGAACGAATACGGCTGGACCGCCTTGATGAAAGCGGCGCGCTATGGCCGCACCGAGACGGCAAAAGCCCTGCTTGACGCGGGAGCGGACGTGAACGCGGAGACCGAAAAAGGCACGACCGCCTTGATGTTCGCGGCAGCAGGAGGCCATATCGAGACGGTAAAAGCTCTGATGGATGCGGGAGCGGACGTGAACGCGAAGACCTCGGAAGGCGCGACCGCCTCGATGTATGCGGCAAAATATGGCCACGCGGAGGTTGTGGAAATTCTCGAACGGGCCGAAGCGAGGGAATAAGGCTCTATTCTATGAGACTGCGGGAGGGGCGTTCCGCTTGACTGGCGTTTTGCCCCCGTGGTATCTTGCGTTGTTCCGCGTGAGGACGGAAAAAAACATCCCGAACTCTAAACGGAGGTTTTGAAGATGAAAAAACTGCTGGTTCTCTGCGGCTTTCTCGCAATAGCCGCGCTGGTGTTTGCACCCGCGGCGAAAGAAGACCCATGCTCCCCGGACGCCCCATGCCTTGCGAAGAACGCCCTATACATCAAGAAAAGCTTCAAGAATAACGACGATGGAAGCCTCGCCTGCGCGGTGACCGGCGAGGTCTACGCACGGCCCAAGAAGGACGGCGACAAGGTCGTCTACACGGCGGGCGACGGCGAAAAAACCTATTCCAACAAGTACGATGCGGCTGCCGTGGTCTGGGAAAAGAACTATCCTGGCGACAACCCGTTCGACAAAATTTGCTTCGACGAGAACGGAAGCATCATCTGCCCCTGCTGCAATGCGGTGGTCGTGGAAGCCAAGAAAGACGGCGACGAGGTCACCTACGTCGCCGGCAACAGGAAATACGACTGCCCCTACGAGGCCCTTTTCGGCGCCGCGCCCGAGTGCCAGAAGCGCTGCAAAAACTCGAGCGGCAGCGCTGCGCCGACTAGTACTACTAGCAGTACCAGCACCGACTAGGCGTCGAACGTTTTCTTGCATTACTCGAAAGGAAGAGGCCTCCGCCCGGAGGCCTCTTCACTCTGTTGCAAAGGCCGCTTCTCCCCCTTTTCTAAAGGGGGAAGGGGGGATTACGAATAAAGACACTCCTTCTTTTATAGTAATCCCCCTAACCCCCTTTACCAAAGGGGGTAATGTGGAAAGCCTTGCATAACAAAGCCTTTCCCTTTTCATGCCCCCGGCGAACTAGGGGCTGCTCAGGCGACGGATGGTGGCGGCGATGAAGTTTCGGAACTGGACGCCGCCGCTCCAGCGCGCGAGCGCCTTCCGGTAGAGCGCAAGCGCCTCTTCGCTCCGCCCGAGCCGCTCGTACGCCGCGGCCAGGTTGTAATAGTAGTGGCTGCGCTCGCCCCCGAGGGCGAGGGATTCCTCGAACAGGGCGGCCCCTTCTTCGACGCGCCCCGCCTCCAGGTGCACGTTTCCGGCGTTGTACGCGAACACTGGATTGCGCGGGTCGAGACGGCGGGCGGCCTCGAGGCACACGAGAGCGTCGTCGAGGCGCTCGAGCAGGAAAAAGATGTTCCCGAGCTGCGCCCAGCCGTCGGCGTGCTGCGGCACCAGCGAGACGAGCCGCACGTAGAGCGCTTCCGCGTCGGCGTACGCCCCCCGCCGCAGGTGCAGCTCGGCCGCCGACCGAAGTATTTCCGGGTTGTAGGGATTCTTTTCCAAAGAATCGAGTGCCCTCACAGTGGCTTCGGGATGGCGCCGGGCGAGCATGTGTTGAAGCTCTTTTATCTCTTCCAGGGCGGTCGTCGGGTCGGACGGCGTGCGCCGGAGGATGCCTTCCTCCGACTTTCTTGCGAGCTCGCCGTCGCCGAAGCGGCGGAGCGCTTCCTGCACCTCGGGAGGAAGCAGGGGCGGCGACGCCATGAGCCCGTAGCTGGCGTCAAGCCGGCGCCAGATGCTCCGCATCGACTCCGTGATGGCCTTCTGCTCGTAAAGCACGTTGTGCTCCTTGTCCTCCGACCTCTCCAGTTTGTAGAGTGCTTCGCGCGGCGAAGCCATGTACTTCCAGCGGCGGTCGGCGCTTACAAGGCCATGCATGGGTCGCCATCCGAAGCGGAACGCGGGAACGAAGTTTTGGATTAGCGCGGCGTCGCCCTGCGCCGCCTTCTCCGGCTCGCGCAGCTTCGGCACGAAGCTTGTGCCATGAAAGAGGGACGCATAGGCCGTCGCGTCCTCCTTGGGGCCTGATGGCACGCCCGCGAGCTCCAGCATGCTCGCGGCCACGTTGAGCGTCTGCACCTGTGCGAAGATTTTGCCTTTTTCCGGGTACTCGGGTGAAGACACGATGAGGGGGACTTGCAGCGTGTTCTGGTAGACGAAAAGCCCGTGCCCTTCCTCGTAGTGATCGAGCAGGCCCTCCCCGTGCTCCGAGGTGAACACGAGCACCGTGTTCGAGAGAAAATTCAGGGAGCGGAGCGCCTGGACCAGACGCCCCACCTGGGAGTCCACGTAGGCCACCTCGCCGTCGTAGAGGTTGAAGCTGTACGTTTCGTCGAAGGGCGGCGGCGGCGCATAGGGGAGCGTTGCGTCCGCAAGGTGCACCCACATGAAGAACGGGGCGCGGCCGCGCCGCTCCCAAAGCCAGTCTTCCACCGAGTCGAGTGTCTCGGCCCCGATGCGCTGCGCGTAGGGCGGAAGGAGCCCGCGCGGCTCCCGTGTGAAGGGCTCGTCGTACAGGTCGAACCCGCGCGCCAGCCCGAAGCGGGACTGCAGTTCCTCCGTCGAGACGAACGCGGCCGTCTCGTAACCGTGCTCCTTGAAAAGGGAGGCGAGCGTCCGGGCGCCCGCCGACAGCGTGAAGAGGCCCGGCGCGAGGATGCCGTGCTTGGGGGGATAGGTGCCCGTCAGGATGGTCGCCGCGGAGGGGAGCGTCGAGGGGACGGGCGTCAGGCAGTTCTGGAAGAGGGCACCGCGCTCGGCCAGCTCGTTGAGGCTCGGGGTCTCGGCGAGCGTGTAGCCGTAGCAATTCAGGTGGTCCGCCCGCACGCCCGAGGCCGTGACCAAAACGGCGTTGCGCAGCTTCGGCCCCTCGGTGCTGCAGGCTATCCCGAGGAGCGCCGCCGCCGTGCAGAGCCATCCCTTCCAGTGCCGCATACGGTCTTCACTATAGCACATCACGTCCGCAGCCGGGAGGTTGAAGTGTCCGGGGAACCCGTCGTCCGGGGCGGGAGTCTTTCTCTCCGCCGGTCCGGCTATTTAGTGGGGGGCTGGTAGTAGGGATTTTTTCCGTCGGCGTGCCGGGTGGTGTCGACCAATTCCTCGATCTCGGGAATCTCTTCCTTGATGAGCCTCTCGATGCCCTGCTTCAGCGTGGCCTGGACCATGCCGCAGCCGTGGCAGCCGCCGCCCATCCGGACGTACACCTTGTTGTCACGGACGTCGATGAGCTCGGCGAATCCCCCGTGCATGGCCAGGCTCGGATTGATGGTCGTGTCGAACAGCTCTTGAACTTTCTGAATTTTTTCGTAATCCAGCATGCGCACGTGCTCCTTTTTTCCGGGCTCTTGAATCAGTATACGGAAATCGCGCGCGCCTGGCAAACCGCGGTTGGCGGTTCAATCCATGAGGAGGTGCGCCTCGGCCCGCGCCTAGTCTTCCGGCAGGCGGAACATTTTCTGCAGGGCGTCGGCGAGCTCGTGGCCCTCGCCGTTCTGGGCCGCCTGCTTGAGCGTTACGATGGGGCCGCTCAGGAGCTTCTTGAGGAGCGCCTGCGTCATCCGCTGGACGGCCTCCCGCTCCTCGTCGCCGAGTCCCCGCAGGCGGCGGAACGTTTTTTCCCATTCCTCGAGGCGAATCTTTTCGGCCTTCTCGGTGAGCGCTCGCACCAGGGGGTCGACCTCGAGCGTTTCGAGAGTGCGCGCGAATTTCAGAACTTCCTCGTCCACGATGCGCTCCGCCTTGCACGCCTCGGCTTCGCGCCAGGCGCGGTTTTCCTCCACGACCCCGGCAAGGTCGTCGATGTTATAGAGGAAGATCCCTTCGAGTTCGTTCAGCGAAGGGTCGATGTCGCGCGGCACGGCGATGTCGATGAGGAAGAGGGGCTTCGAGCGGCGCCGGTGCCGGAGCTCCTCGACGTGCTCGCGGCTCAGCACATGCGCGGGGCAGGCCGTGGCGGAGAGGATGATGTCGGCGTCGTCCACGGCCTCCGCGAGCGCGTCGTAACGGACGGTGGTTCCCCCGTGCCGTGCTGCGAGCGCCACGGCGCGGTCGTAGTGGCGGTTGGAGACGACGATGCTCAGGGAGCCGTGAGATTTAAGGTTCTCGACGATGGTTTCGGCCATCTCGCCCGAGCCGATGATGAGCACGCGCTGGCGCGAGAGGTCGTCGAAGATTTTTCGCGCAAGCTCCACCGCCGCGTACCCGACCGACACGGCGCCGTCCCCGACGGCGGTTTCCGTGCGCACGCGCTTTGCGACGCGGAACGCGCGCTCGAAGGTGCGCCCGAGGAGTCCGGGCGTCGCGCCCGCCTGTCGCGCGGCCTCGAACGCCTCCTTGACCTGGCCGAGGATTTGAGGTTCTCCCAGAATCATCGCGTCGAGGCTCGACGCCACGCGAAATACGTGCCGTACGGCCTCGAGATCGAAGTGGTGGTAGAGGTGGGCGCGCAGCGTTTCTTCGGGAACCCCCCGGGAGCGCGCCATGAAGGCTTCGAGCGCCTGGCCCGCCTTCGACGTGTCGGGGTGCGTTTCGGACGAGGCGAAGGTCGCGGTGACCTCAGTGCGGTTGCATGTGGAGAGTATCGTCGCTCCCCGTAGGCCGTCGAGCGTCCGGATTTCGCTCAGAACCTTCGGGAGCATCTCTTGCGTGACGTGCACGCTCTCGCGCACCTCGACGGGCGCCGTCCTGTGGTTGAGACCCACCAAAACGATGCGCTCGGTCATGTGAGCGCGACCCCCACGAATACGGCCAGAAGGAGCGAAAAGCCCACGAGCGACCAGAGCGCCGGCTTGCGGCCGCGCCAGCCGCGGGTGAGTCGCGTCTCATAAAGCATGCCGAAGATGAACCATGTCAGGAGCGCGAACACTTCCGGAAATTTCCACGCGAAGAAATGGCCGCGGGCTTCGGCGGCCCATAGCGCTCCCGTGAGGATGCCGAGGGTCAGGCTCAGAAACCCCGCGCCGAGCATCCGCACGCCCAGGCGGTCGCAGAAGGATAAAGAAGGGATGACGGAGCTGAGGGAGAGGTGCTTCGCCTTGAGGCGCGCTTCCTGGGCGATGTAGAGGAGGCTCATGATGACGTGGCCGAGCAGAAGAGCAGAAGCCAGGATGACGAGCGTCGTGTGGGCGTAAAGAAGCGGGCCTTGAAGCGGCGCCTGCTCCGCGCGCGGCGAGGGCATGTGGGGGGAGAGAAGAAGGAGCACCACCGCAACGGGCAGGACGAACATGCTCATCCACGGGATGCGATAGAGAAGGTAGAGCACGAGGTAGACGGCCACCGCCAGGAAGGAGAGGAGCGAAAAGACCTCGCCGAGGTTTCTTACGGGAAAGCGCTGCTCGGCCAAGCCGAGGCCCACGATGGCGGCAAGGTGCGTTATCGCCCCAAGCCACGCAAGCGCCAGGCTCAGCGCATGCACCGCTTCCCGGCGGGGAAAGGCGAAGCGTCCGAATGAAGCCAGAATGGAGAGCACGTAAAGGGCGCATGCAGCATAGAGTAAGGCTCCGTACACGGTGTTCTCCTGCTCTTAAGTTAGCACAACGCGCGAGGGAACTCAACGGCGCGGAAGGGGGCGCTCCGGTGCGCCGCCGTCCTCACCCTTTCGTCTTGTCTTTCTTGACGCTCTGGAGCCAGGAGGAAAAGGCCGACTTTGATTCGTCCCCCGCGGGCATCGAGGGCTTTGCGGTGCCGAGCGCCGGCTCGGCGTCGGTAGGTTTTTCCTGTCCGCCGTCCGGCGGCGGCGCGCTTTGGCCGCGCTCGGAAGCGCGTGGCGCGGAGGCGGCGGGCCGGGAATCTGCGGAAGCGGCAGCGAGCGGCGGCGCGGAGGCCGTTGCGATGGCGCGCATGCTCTGCACCTCCTGCAAAAGCTTGACCGCGTCCTTGTAGCCGAACTGGAGGTGCACGATCTGCTTCAAAATATCCTCGGCGCGCTCGTAGGCGCGCTTCGTGCGGTAGAGGAGCGCGAGCTCGTAGTAGAAGTCCATGGTGTCGCGGCTGAGGGGCGTGGTGTCGAGAATCTTCTTGTAGCGCTCGAGCGCCAGATCGGAGAATCCCTTGGCCCGGTAGGCGCGGCACAGCATGACCGAGGCGTCGAAGTGCTCCATGCTGCCTTCCTCGACCTTCTGGAGCATCTCGATGGCCTTTTCGAACTGCTCCGAGAGGAAATACTCCCGTCCGGCCTCGTACGGCATGTCGGCCTTCTCGAAGCACTCGGCCGCCCAGTCGTGGTTTTCGGCTTGGAGGAAAAGCTCCGCCGCGCGCAGATGCTCGCCGCAGCGCGTAAACATCATCGCGGCGCGCTCGAGGTCATGGCCTCGAAGAAAGGTCTCGGCGGACATGGCTTCGTCGCCGATGCGCTCGTACAACTCGGCCGCCTTGATGAATTCGCCGAAGTTTTCCCACACGTGTGCCGCCAACTGGAACTCGCCCGTCAGGATGAACATCGCGGCATAGTTTTTGTAGGCTTTGCCCTGCGCGGGGATGTCGCGCACAACCTCGTAGCCGCGCCCCTGGAGACGCTTCAGGTAGATTTGCGCGGCGCTCGCGGGGTCGTTTCCGCGGGCCGCGGCGTGGAGGGCGCCCACGGCGTCCGTCGCTTCGAGGTAGAGCGAGGCGGCTCGGGAAAATTCCCCGCCCGCTTCGAGGGTGCGTGCGGCCCGGCGCAGGTCCTCGACCGAGCGCTTGGACCCGCTCGCGGAGGCTTTTTCCGAAAGCGTCGCGTAGGCGCTCGCGGCGCGCTGGGTGTCACCGGCCTTCGAGAAAGCCGCGCCCGCGCGGGCATGGCTTCCCGCTTGAAGGTGCGCTTCGCCCGCGCGCCTCCAGTCGCCGGCGCGCTCGTAGGCCTCGGCGGCGCGCGTCGGAATGCCGGCAAGCTGGTAGAGTCGTCCCGCTTCGATAAATTCTTTTGCCTTCTCGCGCCACTTCGCGGCGTCGCCCCATCGCTCGAGGCGCTCGCACATCTCGGCCGCTTTCTGAAAACGCCCCGCTTTCCCGTACAGATCCACGGCACTGTCCATCTGGCCGGCCTTTTGGTACATGTAGGCCGCCTTGTCCAGGAGGCCCATCTGGCGGTAAATCGCGGCGGCCTCACCGTAGCGTTTGGCGACTTCGAGTTTGAGGGCTTTGGCGCGAAGATCAGCGGACATGGGTGCCCTTATGGTAAGGGCTGGCTCAAGAGGGTGTCAAGATGCCCGGATGCCCGATGGCTGCCCGATTTCCCGGCAGCATTCGGGCGCGCTGCGGCGACGCGACGCTGCGCTGTGCTTTGAAACGTAGCACGGAGCGGCACGGCGGTCAAGGTGTACGGCGAAATGCTTTAGCGGCGTTTTTCCAGGAGAACGACGGCTTCGGCCGCGATGGCTTTCTTCCGACCGACCGGGCCCATGCGCTCCATCGTTTTGGCTTTTATGTTCACCCGGGCGGCGGGTATCCCGGAGCAGGCGGCGATGTGCTTCTGCATCGTCGTTTTGTGGCGGGCAAGGCGCGGGGCCTCGGCGTAGACGGTCGCGTCGGCGTTCGCTACGCGCCAGCCTTTCTTCTTCGCCATCGCGACCGCGCGCCTGAGGAAATAGTCGCTCGCCTTGCCCTTGTATCTCGCGTCGCTCGGAGGAAAATATTTTCCCAGGTCCCCCAATCCCGCGGCGCCCAGCACGGCGTCCGCGAGCGCGTGGAGAAGGCAGTCGGCGTCGGAGTGCCCCGAGAGGCCGTGGGTGTGCTTGATAGGGATGCCGCCCAGCACGAGCGGCCGCCCCTTTCGGAGGGGGTGGATGTCGTAGCCGTGGCCGACGCGGTAGGTGCTCATCGCCCACCTCGCGTTCGGACGAGGCGCTCGGCAATTTCCAAGTCCTCGCGCGTCGTGATCTTGGGGTTGAAACCGTCGTGGCAGACGAGGCGCACCGGCAGGCCGGCGGCGCGCAGGAGCGTCGTTTCGTCCGTCCAGCCGCTGCGGCGGGGGAATTTCCCGAGCGCGAGTTCCCACCACGAGCGGCGGAAGGCCTGCGGCGTTTCCACGGCGCACAGCTTTTCGCGCCTGGCGTATCCCGCCACGGTGGGCGGGCCTTCGGCGGTGCCGCTGCGCTTCGAGCGCGCGATGGTGTCCACGATGGGGCGGGCGAGCGCCGCCGCCCCGTAGGAGGCCGCCGCGCGAAGTACAGCGGTCACGTGCTCCTTTTTTACAAGGGGGCGCGCGGCGTCGTGCACCAGAACGAGCCCATGCCAGTCGCCGAGCGCCTCGACGCCCCGCCGCACCGACGCGTGCCGCGTCATGCCGCCTTTCACAGCCTTGCCCCTTTCGCCGGAAACGCCGGCCCGGAGAAGGAGGCGTTTTCCCTGCTGCACACCGTTGCCGGGCGCAACGAGCACGACGCGAGCGATGTCCGGATGACCGGCCAGGAGTTCCAGCGGCCGGAGGGCGAGGGGCTTCGCCCCGAGGCGCGCAAAGGCCTTCGGCCCGCCGAAACGTCTGCCTCGCCCCGCCGCCACGAGCACGGCAGCCGCCGGCGGGGCATTCTTACTTTTCAAGGATTTCCTTTTCCTTGGCCTCGTGAATCTCCTCAAGCTTTTTGACGCGCTCATCGAGCATTTCCTGGATTTCATTCAGGCTCGTATGCATCTGGTCCTCGGAGATTTTCTTCTCCTTTTGGAGCGCCTTCACCGCGTCGTTTGCCTCGCGGCGGATGTTGCGTAGCGCCGTTTTCCCCTGTTCCATGATTTCTCCCACCCGCTTGACGAGCGCTTTCCTTCGCTCCTCGCTCAGTGGGGGGATGGGGAGGCGTATTATCTCGCCGTCGTTCGAGGGATTTAGTTCCAGCTCCGACTTCTGAAGGGCGCGCTGGATGTCACCGATGATGGAGCGGTCGTAGGGCTTTACGGTAAGGAGCGAGGGATCGGGCGCCGCGAGTCCCGCGAGCTGGTTGAGCGGCACTTTCGCGCCGTAGGCCTCGACCGTGATGCCGTCCAGTATGCTCACCGAGGCCTGCCCCGTGCGAATCACTTTCATCTCGTCGGCCGCGACCTTGACAGACTTGTCCATTCGCTTCGGCGCCTCGTCCAAGAGTTTATCCAGGGGATCCATACACGAACTCCGGAATGTCTCTAGATAGTAATGCCTCTTGAATGCCTTAAGATACGCTTCCGCGGGGAAATTTTCAATCGGAAAAGCATGGGCATAGGCGATGTCGAGCCTCCCTACGTATCCGGCAGGGCCGCTAAGGTAGGGAATTTCTCGCCGGCCATGAAGGCGAGGCTGGCGCCTCCGCCCGTCGAAAGATGAGAGAATTTCTCCTGGAGCCCCAGCGCGGAGATGGTCGCGAGCGTCTCCCCGCCGCCCGCAATTTTGACGGCTTCAGCCTCGGCGATGGCCCGCGCCACGGCGTTCGTGCCCTCGTCAAAAGGCGGCATCTCGATGATGCCGAGAGGGCCGTTCCAGAAGACCGTCTTCGCCTTGAGCAGGCGGCTTCGATATAGCTCGATCGTCTTCGGCCCGACGTCCACGCCGCACCAGGAGGGGTCGATCGTGTCCACGCTCAGGTGGCGGACGGGTACGCCCGGCCTGGGCTCCGGGGCCGTTACGTGGTCCACTGGAAGAAGGAGTTTCTCTCCTTCCTTCGCACCCGCATAGATTTCGGCCGCCGTCCCGAGAAGAGCGTCTTCGACCGGGGTGGTGCCGACGGCGATGCCCTGCGACTTGAAGAACGTGTAGCTCATCGCGCCTCCGATGAGGACCGCGTCGGCGCGCTCGGTCAGGTTCTTCAAGACGTCCACCTTCGTTTCGAGCTTGGCGCCCCCGATGACGGCCACGAAGGGGTGCTCCGGCCGCTCGAGAATTTTTTCCAGGTAGAGGATTTCCTTTTCCATCAGGAGCCCCATGGCGGCGGGCATGAGGCGCGCGATGGCCTCGATCGAGGCGTGCGCGCGGTGCGCGGTGCCGAAAGCGTCGTTCACGTAGACGTCGGCGAGCGCCGCGAGGGAGCGTGCGAAATTTTCGTCGTTTTTCCTCTCCCCCGCATGGAAGCGTAAATTTTCCAGCATCAGCACCTCGCCCGGCCGCAGCGCGCGCGCCATCCGCTGCGTGTCCTCCCCGACGCAGTCCGGCGCGAAGGCCACCCGCTTTCCCAGGAGTTCTTCCAGGCGCTCGGCCACGGGGCGGAGGCTGAGGCGCCTGCCGGGCTCTCTCTTGGGGCGTCCGAAGTGCGAGGCCAGGATCACCGAGGCGCCGCGCGAGAGCGCGAACTCGATCGTGGGCATGGTTCTCCAGATCCGGGTGTCGTCGGACAGCTCTCCTTTCGCGGTCAGGGGAAGGTTGAAATCCACGCGCAGGAAGACGCGCTTGCCGCCAAGATCCAGGTCTCGGATGCTTCGCTTCATCAAGAAAGGGTGCTTGCCCTATGGATAGAAGTATCCGCAGAAATTTTTAGTGAATCGAGCCCCCCGCAACTCGTTCGCCTCGGGCGGATAAATCTCATAAGCACGTAAGAGAGGTTCTTTTTCAGCAGTCTCCGCCCATTATACTCCTTTCGCCGATTTTTCGCCACCGCCCGGTTTGCGCAGTTGATTTTTGCGTAAGTAGCTTGTCCTGGGTTTGCCCCGACAAGGCCGGGGTGCGTCACGAAGCCTGTCCTGAGCAAAGCCGAAGGGGGCGCGCGAAGGGGGTTTTGGGATAGCTCCTAATCAATCGCGGCGTGCCTTTTCGCTGAACTCGTAGGCACCGTAGCGCAAAAGCGCGGCCTGCCTGTCGCGCCAGCAGTTGGGCGGAGCGCCCTGCTTCTGACAGAGCCTTGCGAGAAACTCCACCGGATCGGAAATATCTTTCCAGACATACGGCAGGAACGTGGACTGCCCGCCCCTGTAAAGGAGGATAACTCCGTCCTTTCCAGGCCGGAGAACCTTGAGGTAGTCGAGAGGGGAGGCGACCTCGACGGGCCGGGGAAACTCCAGGACCGAAACCGAGATCGTCAACTGGTCGAGCTCCTCGCGCGTGACGGGGCTGAAGCGGCGGTCCTGGACGGCGGATTTGACGCCGCAGCTCAGCACGCTCTCGAAAAGGGGGCCTCGCGGGAAAAGATCGCCGATGCAGCCCCGGAGCCGCCCGTTCTTCTCGAGCGTGACGAAAACCCCCCGCGGAATGCGAAGGATGGGATGCTGGGCGAGCCGGGTGCGCTCCGGCCCCTTCAGGCGGCCGCTTTCGAGATATTCCCCGATCCCCTCGCGCGCCAGGGCGAGCAGAAGCTTCTGCTCTTCGGCCGAGAGGGAGAAGGGCTCGTGGAACGTGATCGCGGTATATCCCACCACTCGGCTCTTGTCGCCGCTCACGTCTCCCGAGTTGCGGTACCCCAGGTTAGTGGCTTCCCAGCCCCCGCGCTCCGCGAGTCCAAGCATGGTGAGGAGCACATGGTTGCCGTCCGTCGTCGCCCGGCTGAGCGCGTCGCGGTCTTGGCTCATGATGGAGCGGATGGTGTACGCGTCCAGATTCCGCGCCCGCTGGTCGTCGAAAAAATGCGACAGGTCCACGCTGAACACGAAGATGGTCTCGTCGTCGCTGTAGCGGTGGAGGATTTCCGCAAGCCGCTCGGAGTCTTCCGTGTCCATGCGTCCGAGGATCATGGGAACGATGGAAAAATCCGGCTCGTCGGGCTGGCCGCGCAGAAGGTGCAGGAACGGCAACTCCAGCTCGATCATGTGGTCCCTGTGCGCGAGGGGCTCGTGCGTGAACAGCGGGTCCGCGCGAAGCTCCTCGGCGATGTCCGAGAGCGGAACCTCGGCGCCCGGCACGGCGTAGTGCGTCACGAGGGGAATGGAAACTCCTTTAAAATCGGCCTCGCCGCTGTGGTTGGCGGCGAGGATGAACGCGCGGCGAAAGTTTTTGTCCAGCTGCCGGAAACTGACGGCCGCCACCTCGCCGCTGTAGACGTATCCCGCGTGCGGAACCAGAATGGCCCGGCACCCCTTGAGCCCCACGAACTGGGCATTGGAGAACATTTGCCCGGCCATGTCGAACAGTTCCTCAGTGTCCTCGGGATAAAACTTTCCGGCCGCGTAGGCGGGCCGGACGTTACGCACCCGTATGGAAGGAGCCGGAAGACGCGGTGAGACCGGCTCAGGGGCCCGGCGTTCGTCGGCGGGGGGCAGGTTCTCGAGGAGAACGTCCTCCCACAGCCCCTTGCCCCGGCCGATCAGCACCGCGAGCGCCAGGGAAAGTATGACCAGCAGCGCCAGTGGGAGGGCCAGGCGTGCGATGGGGGGGCGTCCGCCTCGGTTGGTTTCGCTCATGTCCAGACCCCCGGTATCTCTTCCCCGCACGGGCAGCGCCCGCGGTCGATGAGGTTCCCCGTGATCGTGTAGCCCCGCCGCCGGAGCACCCTGCGGCCGCAGCGGGGACACGTCGTATCCTGGCTCGAGCGCTCCGGCACGTTTCCGACGTAGACGTATTGCAGTCCCGCCTCGCGCGCCGCGTCGTGCGCTCGGTCCATGGTCTCAATCGGTGTCGGCGGCAGGTGCTTCAGCTTGTATTGCGGATGGAACCGTGAAATGTGCAGCGGGGTGTCCGGGCCGAGGGTCCGCACCAGCCAGTCGCACATGGCGCGGAAATCGTCCAGGTCGTCGGAATGGCCCGGGACCACGAGGCGCGTCACCTCGAGCCAGACACCCTCCTCGCGCATCACCTCGAGGCAGCGGAGGACGGGCGCGAGCTTCGAGCCCGTGACCTTCTTGTAAAAGCGGTCGTTGAACCCCTTCAGGTCCACGTTCGCCGCGTCCACCACCCGGCAGAGCTCCCGCAGCGGTTTTTCCGAAATATAGCCCGCCGTGACCAGCACGTTCCGTATCTCCCGCTCCCGCGCAAGCCGGGCCGCGTCCTTGACGTACTCGTAGAAGATCATCGGCTCGGAGTAGGTGTAGGCGATGGCGGAGACCGCCCTGGCGGCCACGTGCTCGACGAGCGCTTCGGGCATCAGGTCCTCGTTCGTCACGTCCTCGGGCCGGGACTGGGAAATTTCCCAGTTCTGGCAGTTGATGCAGCGCAGGTTGCAGCCGGCCGTGGCGATCGAGAGAATCGGCGTGCCCGGCAGGAAATGGTAGAGCGGTTTTTTCTCCATGGGGTCGAGGTGCACGGCGCACGGGTTGCCGTAGGCGATGGTGTGGAGCTTTCCGCCCTTGACCACGCGCGTGCGGCAGAAGCCGCGGTCGTTTTCCCCCAGGATGCACTCGTGCGGGCAGAGGCGGCAGCGCACCAGCGCGCCGCTCCGCTCGTACCATTCCGCCTCCCGCGCCCACTTCCAGAGCTCGGCGGGCGCGTCGTTCCGGAAACCGACGCGCAGCCCGCCGTCCTTCTCGCCGCCGAGAAAATCGCGCAGCGCGTAGCCGCCCACGGCCAGGCCGCAGCCGCCCATCAGGCACTGTTTAAGAAACTTTCTACGGTCACTCTGCATGGCTTTTCCTGTTCCAGAGCTGCTCCAGCCGGAGCAGCAGCTTCGAAAGGTTCCCGACCGGACACAGCGTGTTGCAGAAGGAGCGGTAGAGCCAGAACCCCAGCACTATAAGCCCGACCGCCACGAGAATCACCGTGGGGCTCGGGTCGTAGATGTTTCTGAAGAACGCGGTGTACCAGTCGCCGAAAACCGTGAGGGGATTGTCCAGGTCCGCCTTCAGCTTGAAGTAAGCCACGGCGACGAAACCGATAACCAGGAACGGGAGCGCCTTCAGCCAGCGGGGCAGAACTCCGGGTTTTTCGACCAGCCGGCCCTGGCAGTCGAAGAGGGTGCCGATGGGGCAGTGATTGAAGCACCAGTGCCGGTTGTTGAGGTTCATGATGAGGGCGGCGGGGATCATGTAGGGGCGCAGGTAGCCGAAGACGCACTGGCGCGGGCACACGTGGCAGAACAGGTAGGGAATTTTGAAATAGCACCGGAAGAGAGGGTAGAACGCGACCAGGGCGAAGCCGACGAAGCTGAGCCACCGCAGTGGCGGCATCGCCAGCCCGCTTCGGACTCTTTCTCCCATGGCCCTCACCGTCTCCCAGGTCCGGGAGCGAGGCCGGTCGTGGTCGAGCCGCATCGCCCGGACGACGCCCACCGCGAGGAGCGCGAGCAGGGCCCAGTGATAGGCGGGGGCGAACGACAGCGAGTAGACCGCCGTGCTGGAGGGGTCCATGACGATCCCCGCGCCGACGGCGACGAAGACCAGCACGGCGACGGCGAACACGCCCTGCCGCTCGAAGCGCAGCCGGGGCGCCGGGTGCGCGGAGGGGCGCTCCGCCGCCCCGCGTCGCAGCCAGAGCGCGGCGGCACTCGCGGCCTTTATGCCGCCGATGAGGTAGCAGGTCGAGGTAATTCCCAGGAGCGGGACGCAGAACACGCTGACGAGGAGCGCGCCGAGGCACGCGCCCAGAAGGTCGAGGGCGTAGAGCGCGCCAGCCGTTTCCTCGACGCGGCGGAAGGCCAGCCTCGCCGCCGCCGGAAACTGCGCGCCGACCAGGAACCCGACGGCGGCCGTAAGGAGCGGGAAGGCCAGCCACGCGACCACCCACTCCGGAAGAAGGGCGTTTCCCGTCTCCCGCAGCAGGACGAGGACGGGGGCCAGCAGAAACGAGACGGCGGAGAGCAGCACGTCGAGCCTGAGCATTAGGAAGTTGTTTCCGCGCCGCGCCGACCAGGCGCCGCCCAGCGCCGTGCCGACCAGGAAGGCCGTGATGATGAGCCCGATCTGGTGATAGACGTAGCCGTAAAAAACCTGGAAGGCGATAAGAAGTACCACCTCGAGTCCCATGCCCGCAAATCCGGTGGTGCAGAGCGCCGACGCCGCCGCGCGGTGGCGCGAGCCCGCGACCAGCCAGGCGAGGGCCAGGCCGACGGCGATGACGATGCCGACCGGCACGAGCAGGCTGCTCTCAAAGCGCGTGAGCCAGTAGCGCAGGTGCGCGTAATAGCTGCCGGGCATGAAGTCGCGGTTCGGGGAGGACTGCAAGGAAACCATCTCCTTCGCCCCCGCGATGCGGTCGTCCGTGAGCCGCGCCGAGAGGAAATCCTCGTTCACGTAGGCCGTCTCGATTCCCTTCTCCCGCAGGCGCCCGGCAATCCCGTAGTCGAGGGGCCGGTCCGAGGCGACGAAAAACTGCCTGCGCCCCGGTATGAGGATGATTTCCGAAAAAACGTCGGCCAGGGACCGGTGGACGGACGACGACAGGTAGCGGATCTCGGGGTTGGCGTAGTTTTCGGCCCCGCTCAGGCTGAAGCTGAACACGCCGCCCGGCCTGAGCGCCCGCCGCACCTCCTGGAAAAACTCCAGCGTGTAGAAGCGGTTGAGCTGGGCCGTTGCGGGGTCCGAGAGGTCCATCAGGACGGCGTCGTATTCGCGGTGCCTGGAGCGCACGAAGCGCCGCGCGTCCTCGGCGATGAGGAAAATACGCTCGTCCTCGCCGGGGCGCGCTATCTTCTCGACGAGCCCGATAACGGCGGGGTCCAGCTCGACGTAGTCGATCCGGCTCAGGGGATATTTTTCCGCTTCCGATATGGCGCCGCTCAGCCCGCCGGAGACCATCAGAATTTTTCGCGGGTCCGGGTGGTGGGCGAGCGCGTAGTGAACCGTCTCCTCGGCCGCGATCAGGTCCTGCGTGGAGCCGGACGGAACGCCGTTTTCGTACACGGTCAGCTGCGCTTCCATGCGCGTCACGGCCAGGTTTCCGTAAGGCGTGCTCTCCTGGTACACGAGTTCCTGGCCCGGGAACATGGCCTCCTGGGTAAACCGCTCCACGTCGAGCCTCCAGAGGATTATCACCGAGAGCACGAGCACCGCGAGGGCGGAGAGGGCGAGAGTCTTATCGCGCGCCGCCCCGCTCACAACGAGCGCGGCGAGCAGGTTCAGTATCAGGAGAAACGTGAGGGCCTGGAAGGGCGGGAAGAAGTAGACCAGGAAGAAGCTGAAGAGCAGGCCGCCGAGAATGTCGCCCCACGTGTCGAGCACGTAGACCTCGCCGATCTGCCGGGCGTCCTTACGCTCGCCCCCCATGGAGCAGAACAGCGTCAGGAGGAACCCGGAGACGAGGCAGTAGGGCGCAAGGAGGAGCAGGGAGTAGCCGGCGGCCTCGCGGACGCCGAGCATCAGCCCCGGCGTGTAGAGCGTCTTCAACGCCCGGACGGCGCCGACCTGGACGAGGGGCAGCAAGGCGACGGCCAGTTGCGCCGCGACGAGCCAGCGGAGCGGCCTGCGCAAGTGGCGGGCGAAGCGGCCGAGGTAGCTGCCGAGTCCCGTCAGGAGGAGCCAGTTGGCGAGGATGAGCCCCAGGACGAGCTCGTTGCCCGAGAAGACGTTCAGGAATTCGCGCAGCGTGACGATCTGCGTGACGATGGACGAGATTCCCAGGCACGTGACGCCCAGGAGGATGGAGCGCTCGCGGGTGATCATCTCCCGAAAAAGCCTTTCTTAAGTGCCTTGCACATTGGGAAAATCGAGAAGAGTCATCACGGAAGCGGCCGCATACGGGGTTTCTCTCATCTACCCTTGTTTTTTATAGCCAGCAAGACCGGCAGCAACGGAACGAATACTTCCGGCTTTACCCTCTTATTATATGCTATGTCGCAGGGGAATCAAACGCCGCGATTGGCTGCCTAGCGCAGCATCACGAGCACCTTCACCATGCCCGTGCCCGCGTCGAGCGCTCCCATCGCCTTGCCGAGGATGGTCCCGGGGACGGGGGTGTCGGCCCTCATCGCGTGGCCCGGCGTGGGTGACGCGACAAGCAGGTCGCCCGCTTCGACGGCGCCGTATCCAGCGTCCACCTTGCACGCCACCGTCCCGGAGAGCGCCACCGCCGCGTGCGTCGCCTTGAAGATTTCCTCGAGCTGCGCCCATGCGGAGTCTTCGGCTTCCTTGTCACCGATAGCGCGCGCGTCGTCTATCCGCGCCGCAAGCTCCGGCTCCATGGCCGCAATCTGTCTGATGCTCCTCCCAAGCTCGACGCCGGGTGCGGCGGAAACGATTCCCACGACCCTCGGATCGGACTCGAATGCGCAACGCTGGAGCACGCTGGGGTTCTGGGGATCCATCACGAGCACGTCGCCCGCCTCCACTGTCTCGCTTATTGGATGATACTCCGCCAGGTCGAGCGACGCGGGCCGCACCGAGCCTTTTAAGTAGAGATTGCCCTCCTCGTCCAAACGGAAAACCTCCTCCTGCAGGCCGTCCTCGCCGTCGCGAAAGACCGAGAAGCGCGCCGCGTCGTTCGCGTCCTTGTCGAGGGCGATCTGCAAATTTCCGTCCATCTCCTGCCTGCCGGTCTCCTTGTCGGGGGTGCGCAAATTGAGTTCGTCGCGCAGCGCCGCCTCGCGTCCCTTGCCCTCTCGCCGGAGCTCGCGCACCGCGCCGAACAGCAGACTGTCGGCCTTCTTGACGTCCACGAATTGGTCCGCCGTCGGGTCATCCGGCGTCGGCGTTCCACGGATGATGGCGGGGATGGTGGCGGGATCCACGACGAGTTGCACCTCACCGGTTTCCCGGTTGGTCACGGGGATACCATTCATACCGTCGATCAGATCGAGATCAGGGTATGTGTCAAAAGAGAGCCAGTCTGCATCCCCGGCAGTTTTATAACGAAAACCGTCTGCATAGACGAGGTTCCAATAGTAGGCTGTTGATCCCAAGTCGAAAGTGTCGGCGTTGTTGGGGATAACGTCATCCGAGAAATCGAAAACCCCTCCCAAGCCGTCAATCCATACCAGAAACTCCGCATCCGCGTCAAAGTACAGATAGTCGTTGTCCGTGCTGCTCGACCGGCCAATAGAAAGATTATCTCCTACGCCGACGTTGTCCGGCGTGTAAAGCCCCCACGTCGTTCCCGTGAAATACCCGCCGTAGTTCGTCGAGCCGCCCGAGGCCGTGCCGTAGACGCCGTGAAGCGTATCAAGACCGTCCGTCCTAATCGCCTCGCCCCTCACGCCCGTGTAATTCGAATGGCCCAGCACGCCGGAGTTGTCGGTGTTGGTGCTCCCCGTCGAGATTCCGGCCACGCCGATTTCCTGCCCGGACCAGTCCGCCGTGGGCACGCCGTCGAAATCGGTCGCTCCCTGCACGCCCAAGTAGCCTTTCGTGGGAGCATTCGCCCCCTGCCCCCGCACGGCTCCGTAACCCGTCGCACCGGATCCATAGGTCGAATCGACCCGCCAATCGGCCACGGGAGATACTCCCACACCGACGGACTGGTTGAACGCAATGTTCCCCGCCGCCGTGTCGTCCACGTCCTTGCGCAGGTAGCGCGCGTCGCCCGCTCCGGTGATGTCATGGCTGTGCAGCGTGGTGTCAAAACCGTCCGTCAGCTCCGTCACGTCGGACGCCGTGAGGTCGTCGTCCGCGCCGGCGCCGAAGTCGATTCCCCCGCTCACGACGGCATTGAACGTCACCGTGTCCGCTGCATCGCTTCCCAATATAGTGTTGCCGTCGACATCGAAATTGCCGCCCACATGCGCCGCGTCGGGCGTGTAAAGACCCCAGTTTCCAGCGCCGGCCGCCGTGCCGTAGACGCCGTACGACGTGGCCGAGCCGCTGCCCGCGGCTTCGCCCCAAACCCCGTAGACGTCCGGATTGTTCGCGCCCAGGTATTGAGCCTTGCTGTGCGTTCCGTATACAGGACTGGTATTCACGACATCGTTCTGCCGGACGAGTGTTTGAAGGCCGTAGATTGACCCCGACGACGTGACGTCTACGTCAAGATACGCGCCGTATTGCAGCCCGCGGAAGTACGCACCATACAACAGGCCGCTCGTGTAGATGCTGCGGCCGGCGTTGGGGGAGATGCCGATGCCGAGGGTCCCGCCGTCGATGTGGAGGTCGTCCCCGACATCCACTTCCGAATCCACCGTATCCACCAGGCTGCTTTGAACGTCCGTCGTTGTGGCCGTGAACTTAATCACGCCCGCCGCCGTGTCGGCGATGTCCTTGCGCAGGTAGCGCACGTCGCCCGCTCCGGTGAAATCATGCCCATGGAGCGTATCGGCGTTTCCGCCTCCCGTAAGGGTCGTCGCATCCGAGGCCTTGAAATCATCATCGGCGTCGGCTCCAAAATCGAGCTTGCCTCCCACAAATACATCGGTAACGGCATAGATGCTCCAATTCTCCGTGCCGTTGGACGCCAAGAAATGTCCTCCGATGTTCTTACCGCTGCCCACCGCCTCGCCTTTAACGCCATAGTGATCGTTAGAGCTTGTCATGTCAAAGACGGATCCATAAACACCGTGGCGGTCGCCCGTTCCATCCCCGCTATATACCTCTCCGTACACGCCGTATTGGAGTCCGTCACCGCCTCCAGCCCTACCAAAAACGCCGTAATGTTTTCCCGTGCCGCCGCCCGCACTAGCCCATACGCCGTAATGCGGGCCCGTGCTTTCGGAATCGCCCCCGGCGGCTGTCCACATCCCGTAGACATAATGACCGTTCTTGGCCCCCGAAGCCATGGTGGTATTAAATATTCCATAGACCATGGCGGTTTCCGGGATACCCGTGTTCTCCACGTTGATCTCCACGCCGTTGAGAGTGGTCGTGGAGCTCTCCGTCACCTTGCTGCGAATCCCCCACCGCGTGCCCTCGAAGTAGCCCCCGTACAACGAGCCCGTGCCGTAGACGGCGTAGTTGTTGTTCGGCGCCGCCCCGGCTCCAACGTTTCCGCCTTGAACGTACAGGTCATCCCCTACGTCCACCACGGTGCCCACCGTGTCCACCAGGCTCCCCTGCACGTCCGTCGTCGCGGCCGAGAACGTAATCACGCCCGCCGCCGTGTCGGCGATGTCCTTGCGCAGGTAGCGCCCGTCGCCCGTTCCGGTGATATCACCGGTGATATCATGACTGTGCAGCGTGGTGTCAAGACCGCCCGTGAGGCCTTCCACGTCCGTTGCCGTCAGGTCGTCGTCCGCGCCGGCGCCCAGGTCGAGAGATCCAAGTACACTCAGGTCGTTGCTGAGCTGGAAGCGGTTCTGAGCATCGACCCACCGGAGGTATTCCGGAGTAGCGCTCGTATCGAAGTAGATAGAGTCGTCATCCGTAGCCACTCCGTAGCCGATCTGAATATCCCCGGCGAACATGCCGGAAGTAGAAGTGGAAGCTGGGTCTACGTAATAGCTCGCGTTGTTTGCATCATAAAAAATGTTGGAATATACCGACGAGGAGAATAATGACTGCGACGTGTAGACGTCATTGCTAAACTCAAATCGGTTATTCACATCGCTCCACCTGAGATATTCAGCAGTCGCATCGAAATAGAGGTAGTCGTCATCCGCGGCGGAGCCGTCGCCCAGTTGCAAGTTGCCGAAGAGGCTGCCGGAAGTTGGGTCGCCGGGGTCCAGGTAATACGAGCAAAGCCAATCGCAGAATCTCCATCCGGACACCTCACCAAAGACGTCGAGTTTTCTGCTTAACTCAAATCGGTCAGAATAGCCTGTGAGTTCGGTCCCACTCATATCGAAATTCACGGTGCCGCCCAAGACATCAATATCCTGATTAAACGTAATCCTACCCTCAGCCGTGTCGTCCACGTCGCTCCGGAGGAAATTTCCTGGCGGTACTCCTCCAACGTTTCCCGCATTCAGCGCATACGCCGCCGAGACCACCTGGATGCGAGGCGTCATCGCCGGGTCGGCACCCACCTGCACCTCGACGTAAACCGCCGAGTAGTCACGGAACATGTCCGTAAGCGTCGTGTACGTCCCCGACGGCCCCGAGCCGTCCGTCACCGTGCCGCTTCCGAGCGAGACGTTGAAGAGGCCGCCCGTCACCGTGACGGCGCCGCTTCCGGCCGCCTCGTGGGAATCGACCAGAATCTCCTCCCCAGCCGCCGGGTCGTCGAAGAAGCGGAACACCATGTCGTACGCTCCATCAAGGGGTGCATCGGCGCTGTCTCTGAGGACTCCTTGGAAGTTAACGAGATCGGGCGGCGCCGCCTGCGCGAAGGCAAGCGTGGCGGCCGCAAGCATTGCAATGCAAACGGCAATTTTTTTCATGGGTTTTCCTCTTTTGTTTTAGATTGATTGTTTCATAACCCCTGGTTGTAAGGCATGAGTCTACCACCAAACGGTGGGCTAAGGAAAGCGCTCTCTCTCCCCCGGGCGGGCGCCTCCTCAGCGCAGCATCACGAGGACTTTGACCGTATCCGTGCCCCCGTCGGGACAAGCCGTTCAATCTTTCTCGTAGGGCGGCATAGCCGCCGGGGATAAGCAAGTTCAGGGTTTAGGAGTTTGGGGGTTCGGGAGTTAACTTCTCAACTCGTAACTCGCAACTTCTAAACTCTGAAAGAGCGGCAACCCTGACGCAAGCATCAGGGTAAACTCCGGCAGATCCGGCAAGACCGGCAGCAACGGAACGAATGCTTCCGGCTTTACCCTCTAATTATATGCCATTCGGCGGGGGAATCAAACGCCGCGCTTGTTCCGATCCCGACGTGAAACGTCGGGGTCGAGAATCCTCGGCCCCCCCGACCAATAGTCGGGGGGACCGGGAGCCGCTGCCCGCCGCGGTTGATTTGCCGAGACGGCGAATCTATAATAGTGTGTAAAAAAGGAAACCAAGAATGAAAGGAGCGGCGACTTGGATTAGCTTCACGCTGGCTGCCGCCTCGGCCGTATGGGGGGGTGAAGTGCCCGCGTCCCCAGGGAAAGGCCCGCTGAACGTCGGAGGAGAAGTCGAGATAGCAAACGTCCCCTTCGACATAAACGAAGTCATCCGCACGGTAAGAAAAAACCGCGGCCTCCCCGAAGAACCTCCCAAGCGGGGCTTCCATGCCGAAGCGAGGGGCGAACGTCCGTTTGTTTCCAAAGGGAATGCCTTCTCGCATGAGACGCCGCGATTCCAGGCGGAGGTTGGCGAGGACGGGCTGAGGTATTTCGCGCAGGGAAGCAGGGGAAAACCCGATTTCGAAATACTTTCCGTAAGCTTCGAGCAGGGAGGCAATACGCAGACGGTGTTTGGAAGAAATCATCTAGAGGAGCACGCGCCCGGCCTGCTTCAGGGAGAAGCGCGCGACGGCATTACGTCCTACGTGCGAAACCGGGGCGAGGAAGGGATGGAAATCTACTGGACGATCGGCGAGCCGCTCGGCCCCGAGGCTTCGGCGCTGCGCGTGCGTCTTGCGATCCGCGCCGCGGGCGAGCCTCGGGAGCATCCGGAGGGGCTCATTTTTCCAACCTGGGATGGAAGCGGACAAGTGGCGTTCTCCAACGTAACCGTGGTGGACAGCGCGGGGCGTCTGGAAAGAATTCGGCCTTCGCTTGCAACCAGTCAGGAAATCCTGTTCGAGGTATCGCGCGAGTTTCTTGAGAATTCCCGATATCCCATCCTGATTGACCCGACGGTGGGGCCGGAGTTTCCGGTGGAGCCGAATCCGGTGATTGGGCCAATGGCGGAATACCAGCGGTCTCCCTCGGTAGCCTCAAACGGAACGGACTATTTCGTGGCGTGGGAAGATAACCGAAGCGGCGGCGCGGACTACGGCATCTACGGGGCGCGAGTGGCCTCGGATGGAACGGTGCTCGACCCTACGGGCATCGCCGTCTCCACGGCGGCGGATAACCTGTGGTCCCCCTCGGTAGCTTCAAACGGGACGGATTATTTCGTCGCGTGGCAGGACCACCGTGGCGCGAGCTACGACATCTACGGAGCACGCGTCACGTCGGCTGGAGCCGTGCTCGACTCTGCGGGCATCGCCGTCTCCACGGCGGCAAACGACCAAGTGGCTTCCTCCGTGGCTTCAAACGGGACGGACTATTTCGTCGCATGGCATGACTTCCGAAGCGGCAATTACGACATCTACGGGGCGCGCGTGGCCTCGGACGGGACGGTGCTCGACCCCGGCGGCATTGCCGTCTCGACAGCGGCAAGCGCTCAGTACCGCCCCGCCGCAGCTTCAAACGGGACGGACTATTTCGTCGCGTGGGAGGATGACCGAAGCGGCACGGACTACGACAT
>CP070701.1:374199-378885 GCA_020349885.1 Acidobacteriota bacterium | reverse complement strand
TCTTTCGAACTCGTCCCTGCTCTCGTCGGCGAGCTTGGTGCGCAGGACGGCCTCGCGCGCGAAGACGCCGTGCTTGATGGCGTTCATCGAGGACGCGGCCTTGCCCCGCTCGGAGCGGGGGCCGGTCGAGCGCCTGGCGTTCCGGCGGCTCGCCTCGCGCTGGGCCTCGGTCGGAACGCGCCGGGCGGGAAGTTCCAGAACGGTTCCGTTCTTGACAAGAGGTTGTGTTTCCTTCATGGAATCGGACTCCTTTCCGTTTGCGCGCATATCCATGCACACTCGCGCCCGGCGCGCCTCTTGTCAACGATTTTGGCCGACTTGCCGTTTTTGCCGGATCTTGCCCAGACTCTTAGTCTGGGTTGCCGGCCCCGACGCTCCGCATCGGGGTAAAACTTGCCGCTTTTTATCCCGACTACCGTCGGGATTGCCGGCCCGCCCTAACGATCCTGGCGGGTAAAATTTGCCGCTCTAGGCGGAGCTTGCCCAGACTCTTAGTCTGGGTTGCCGACCCGCCGGAGGCGGGTAAACCTCAAACCACTACGTAAAAAATTACCCCGACGGGTCGGGGCTGGCTTCTGGCCGCGCGAATCCGCTTGACTTTCTCGTAAAACGGTGTATCTTGATTGTAGGAAGGAAAAGCCAAGATGCATCTAAGGAATCGACCCCTCCTTCTGGCCGCGGCGGTATGGACGCTGTCGAGCGCCTTCGCCCACGACGACGGCATCCTCCTCCAGGTGGGCTTGAGCGGCAGTGACGCCGTATTAACGTGGAGCGTCGGGAGCAGCGGGCAATACGCCGTCACGCGCTCCCGGCAGGTGGATTTCGCCTACGACAATACCACGCTCGAGCGGAACACGACCTTGCTGACGCTGACCGACTCAGAATCGCTGAGCAGCGGGGAGATTTTCTACTACGAAACCGTGGACCTCACTGCGACCGGCGACCCGGTAGCAGAGCCCAGAATAGTGAAGGGGCAGGGGTTCTTTCCCGATGAGCCGCCGGTTATCACGTCCTTTTCTCCCGCCAATTCCGGAAAGCAGGGCGACTCCATCGTCGTAAACGGAGACCACTTTGACCCCGTTCCTAAAAACAACATCGTGGAGTTCGCCTATCTCAAGGCGGAGGTCACGGGCGGAAGCACTACGGCCCTCAACGTTGACGTTCCATCCGAGGCCTTTTCCTCGAACGTGACCGTGACCCGGGCGGACGGCGAACGAAGCAACTTGCTCGCCTTCTATATCCTGGAGAACGACGAGGACTTTACCGACATTACTTCCATCGCTTTCAACGACAGCGACCTGCACCTGTGGATAGCGGATCGGGGAACGGAAGAAATTTTCGACCTCGACCCCGCCGACCCGCTCAACCCGGTTGCCAGGGTATCCGCTTACCCCGATCCTTTCATTTCGGAGATAAGCGCCGAGGGAAAGCTTTATTATTCAAGCGGCTCTCCCACGGTGCCGCCGAATCCGCGAAACGTTCGCTCTATCCTTGTTACATCGCCTTATACGGACGAACTCTTTGCCTCGACCGTGGATGCGGGAGACGGGTCAGACCCGATACATGCACGGGGATTGGACGTTCATCCGTCCGAGAACCCGGTGAATTTCGCCTACCTGTTCGACGGCTTCTCCAGCCTTCCGCGAAGGATAGAAAGGAACGACGTGTCCCTAGACAAGAACTGGGGGAACTGGCCCGGAGGTTTTCTTTTCCCCGACGATCCGGCGGGCACGCAATTGACCTCGGACGGCGCGATGTGGATGACGGGGCTTAGTCCCTTTGTGCCGGGTGACGGCCACCTGTGGATTTCCTATCTCGATGGCGCTTATGATGGAGGCTCGCTTGGGCCGGGAGTTCCGCACGGCCTCGATTGGAACGAGGTGGAAAACATATTCGTTAATACGCTGGAGACCGTCATGGACGCGGCCTACGCGGAAAACGCCGATCGGTACGCCTTTATATATGCCGCGGAGAAGACGAAAATTTACAAAGATTGGGATATAGACATTGTCCTGACGCCGCTTCGCAGCACCCGGGTGCTTATTTCCAGGCTGCATGGTCTTCCCTACCCGAGCACGGCCCAGAGCGCGGACGGGCAGGTCACGATAAAGGTCATCACCAATCCGCCGCTGGTGGGTGAAACCGTGTACCTTCGCATCATAGACCCCCCGGATACGGCGCTCTACGGCACACCGAGCTTCGGGGACAATAATGACAAGGTGGCGGGGGAGGACGCCGGGAGCTTCAGCGCGGCGGACCGGTCGGTGGACACGACCTCGGTAGTAACGGGAGCAGACGGAACGGTCGAAGTGACGCTCTACATAACCGACCGCTACGCGGGAGACAACTACAAGATTCAGGCGAGCTTCGAACCGTTCGCAGGCGACGACCCGCCCAACCCCGGGACTCGCATCAAGGCCGAGAGCGGAACAATCACGGCGTGGAAGCGTATTTATGTAGAGAGGGATGATATGTATCGGAGAGGCGGTATGCTCTTTAGCGATTTTACGCCGGACGGAGACAGCTTGCCCGATACAATCCAGGTGGAAACGGGGCACAACCTCATTGTCGGAGATGGTATCGACATCTTCGATGCCGACCATCCTGTCGAGATGTTTGCCCATGAAGCAGCGACGATTCAGACCATCACGCCGGACACGGGCTTCGACTCCGTGGCGCTGGACGTGGATTTGCAGCAGGGCTACAACGCGGGATTCGCGGGCGGCGACAAAGGAGCGGGCGTTGGCGTGCCGAGTACCGGGTTTTACAAGGCGGATGCGGGGCTCTTGCATGATACTTACGGCGAGGTGTTCGTGGAGTACCTTTTTCCAGATGCAGGGCGAGGTGCGGTTCCCTATCGTCCAAGTTTCGTACTGGCAGATTTGACACCTTTCCGTGACATCTGGTTTTCAAATCAAACGAAAGCAAACTATCTATTCTTAGTAGGTGGCACCGAGCGTTCGGATAATCCACTTAGCAAAGGGACCAGCCACGACGGAAAGGAACTTAACTTTGTATGGATAAAAAGGATTGAAGCCAGCGCCGCGGATGCGCCTGCGGCCAACCGCGATGTTGTCTGCCATGAGTTTGGACACCAGTTTGGCGTTAACCCGGAAGACAGCCTCGGCCATGATCTAAATGATGCTTGGTGCATCGCGACGACATGCCCCACGGAATTGTGCGTAATGAACGAGTCGCGGGACGCTGAAAACGACATTATAAAATTTGACCACTCCCTTAACAGCGACAGCAGCGGCGCTAAAGATACGGAAGAAGTCCGGGGAGCGATAGACGGATTACCCCCTAACAACTAAAGTTTGGAAAATGGAGTAACCATCATGAATAACAAAACACTGTTAGCCCTGGCCTTGAACTTAGCATGCATTCCAATCTACGCCCAAGAAGCGCCGTTTCAAGTAACGTTTTCAACCCTCAAACATGTGTATACCCAAGGCGAGCCTATTCACGTGACCGTTGAGGTGCGAAATGTAAGTGGAAGAACGATATACTCGCCCATCTGGACAGGCCTTACCGCGAAGAGGCATTATTTCGTGGAAATCCAGGGGCCCGGTGGAGCAGGGAAGCCCTGTGCTCGATGGCACGACGATAGGATGTGGCCGTTTTATGGAACTGACAAATTTGAAGCGGATTATGAGCGGCGCGACGTTTACGTGCTGAACCAGTGGTATGAGATGCTGGAGCCAGGGCAATACCGGTTGCGCTTCGTGCTTCGCGCGGACGACAAGCCTATGCCGACGGAATTGAAGACAGAAGGAGTACCTGCTGAGAGCTATTGGGTCGGAGAAGTGCGGTCGGAAGAGGTCGTGGTTGAGGTAGAGAGGGCCCAAGGAATTGACCGTGAGGCGTTTTCGTTTTTGAAGACTCAAGTTGAGGAGCTGACATGCTGTAGCGTCGTCGGAAAGCTTCGAGAGGTGATTAACGACCTCCACGAAAAATTCCCCTCCTCTCTTTACACGTCTTACGCCCTGTGGGAGCACCGTAAGCCGAACTTCGCGCCCCTTCGCGGGGACAAGCCCGTCACGCCGCAAGAGATCGTCGAAAGCCGCTTGCGGAACGCCCGAAATCCCGTCAACGAGCACGATCGCTCGGTGCGTCCCGGCGAACGCAAGGAAGAAATCGAGGACTTGTGGTTCATCCTCAAGCACCAGCCCGAATTCGTCTTTCTCGACGGCGTCTACGAGGCGCTCGGGCTTTTGTACGTGGAGGAGCAGGATTTACAGCAGGCTCAAGGGATGTTCGAGAAAGCCGCCGGGGTGACGAAGGACGCGAAGCGGAAAGGGCGGATGGGGGCGTTCGTGGAGGCCCTGCAGGGGCGCGCCGATAAACCGGAGCGCGAAGCCGAAGAAGGGACCAAGGCGCCTGCGGAGAAACAGCCGGAGTGAGCTATCTGAGGGCATCCGGGCGTTGTTTCACGGCCCTGGCGGTGTTGACGTTTGCTTGCACGATAACTCCGGGCGCTCCGGGGCTCAAGCTGCACTCCGAGCTTGTCAAAAACCGGCACATCCTCGGCGAGCCGATTTACCTGACCGTGGTGCTCGAAAACACCGGAGAGTCAGCTATTACAATACCCGGGGGGGTGATGAGCCGGTTTTTAACGGTAAGAGTTGTTTACGAAGGCGGTTTTGCATCCTATCACGGCCCTACGATGTCCATAACACACGTGGT
>CP070701.1:353501-374099 GCA_020349885.1 Acidobacteriota bacterium | reverse complement strand
GGTCATCCGGTTCCGGGCCGCAGGCGAAGAGCCGGGAAAGAAGAACGTTTAAAAAAGGGCGATTCTACGAAACGAAGCCGCTAAGTGGCGTAAACAAAGGATTTTTAAATTGGCCCTAGGAACAAAGCCACTAAGTCGCGTGGATAAAGGGTTTTTTTGAGACTCGAGCAAAGCCGCTATGTGCTTATGAATAAAGGATTTTTTGCTCGCCCTCCCCCTCCCTGGCGAAAGAGAGGGTTCTAACGGCGGAGCTTCGAGATCGCCTCCCCCGCCCTCTTCCGCGCCTCCTCGTCCGCGGCGAGGACGTCGCCGACGGAGGCCGGCGCCTTGCCGTCCCACGAGCCGAGAACGCTCTCGTTTATTTGCGGGATGGCCGTGAAGGGAATTTCCTCCTTGAGGAAAGCCCCGACGGCCGCCTCGTTCGCGGCGTTGAGGGCGGCCGGTGCGGAGCCGCCGCGCTCGAGCGCCTCGTAGGCCAGGCGGATGCACGGGAATTTCTTCGCGTCGGGCTCGCCGAACTCCAGGGGCGAGGCCCCGGCCAGGTCGAAGGGCTCGCACGCGCCGTCCGCGCGCTCGGGATGGAAGAGGGCGTACCGGATGGGAATCCTCATGTCGGTCCGCCCGAGATGGGCCAGGATGCTCCCGTCGACGTACTCGACCATGGAGTGGACGACGGACTGGGGATGAACGAGGATGCGTATCTGCTCGGAGCGGAAGCCGAAGAGGAAATGCGCCTCGATGACCTCGAGGCCCTTGTTCATGAGCGTGGCCGAGTCGACGGTGATTTTCTCCCCCATGTCCCACGTGGGATGCCGGAGCGCTTCCTGCGGGGTGATGGATGAAAACGTCGAGGCGTCGCGCCGGAGGAACGGGCCCCCGGAGGCGGTCAGAATTATTTTCCGCACCTCGCCCGGGCTCCCGCCCCGGAGGCACTGGAAGACGGCGCTGTGCTCGCTGTCCACGGGAATGACGTCCGCGCCGCTTGCGCGCGCCGCGTCCCGCATGAGGGCGCCCGCGATGACCATGGACTCCTTGTTGGCCAGGGCGACGCGCTTTCCGGAAGACACGGCGGCGAACGTCGAGCGGAGCCCCGCCGCGCCCACGATGGCCGCGAGCACCACGTCGGCCGAGGGCATCGCGGCCACAGCCTCGGCGCCCTCCGCGCCCGCGAGCACCTCCGCGTCCGGAAACTCTTCCCGAAGCGCCCGCGCGTCCGCGTCCCGCGCCACCGAAACGCGCTCGGGACGAAATTCCCTGACCTGCGCGCGGAGAAGCTCCAGATTGCCCCCCGCGCCGAGCCCCGCGACGCGCACGCGGTCGCGGTGCCGCCGCGCTACGTCGAGCGCCGCGGTTCCGACCGAGCCCGTGCAGCCCAGGATGGCGAGAGAGACGACCGTTTTTGCCTGCGTCATGATTCTTCCAGACGTGAAAATTTCTTTCCAGTATATTCAGAAACCCCGCAAGAAGTCATGCCGGCGGCGGTCGTTGACGGGCCCGCCCGAGGAAGCGTCATGGATCCTCCGGCTCCTCCTCCGCATCTTCCTCCAGCGCGCCCTCCTCCGGCTCCCCGGTCTCCTCCTCCACAAGCTCGAGGGCCAGCAGCCGGCCGCGGTACGTGCCCACGAGGAGGATTTCGTCCCGCACCAGCATGGGCGAGGTGAAGTAATCATCCTCTTCCTCCGGAATCGTAAAGTGCATGACCTCCAGCCCTCCGTGCGGCTCGTAGAGCCTCAGGGAAGGGGAGAACAGTGGATGCGTGGCCAGGCCGTAGGGCGGCCAAAGCACGAGTGTGTCCGTGCGCCGCGGAAGGTTGAGATTCCAAAGCCTGTGGCCGCCGTGGGCACGCAGGCCGTAGAGGTTGAGATCGTAGGAGGCGACGATGAGGTCGTTTCCGTGAACGACGGGCGGCGCGCCGATGCGCCCTCCCGTGATAAGGCGCCACTTTCGCCGGCCGGAGCGCGCCCGCAGCACGCGGAAGAGCTTGTCGTCCGCGCCCACGTAGAGGGCGTGCTTCGCCAGCACGGGGCACACGGATACGCCGTCCCGGATGCGGTGATGCCAGAGGAGCCTTCCCCCGTCGAGGTCGACGGCGTAGAGGCCGTCGGCGGCCCCGGCGTACAGGACGGTGTCGTGGAGAAGGGCCGCGCCGGTCAGGCGGGAGTCGTCGGGCACCGCGTCGCTTCGCGCGCCGCGGCGGCGGTAGCGGCCCGCGCGCTTGAGGGACTCGAGCGGAAAGGAAGCCGCCTCGCCCGAGCCCGCGCCCAGGACATGCACCGCGTCTTCCGTGACCGCCACCCAGGAGGCGAGCGTCGGGCTGTGTCCCACGGGCACGGCTTCCGGCAAAGAGAACTCCCAGAGCGCGCCGTGCCCGTCGGCGCTCCACAGGACGAGACGGTCGCGCGAAGCGAGGAGGAGGTCGCCGCCCTCGGAAACGGCGGCGTCCCATTCGTGGTCGAAGCTCTCCTCGTGCAGGACGCTTCCGTCGAGGGCCAGAACATGAACCGCGTTTCCCGCGACGGCGGCGACGCGCCGCTCCGAAAGCGGCAGGGGCGCAATCGCGACCGTCGCGGGCATTTCGTGCGACCAGGCGACGCGCGCCTGGTAATAGGGCACCCGGGCCTCCTCGAAGACGAAATGGCGAAAGCACCCCGGCGCTGCCGCAAGAAGAATCACACCGAGCGCCACGCGCGCGGCCGCCCCCGCCGCGCATGCTGGACGAGCGCGCTGCGCGCCAGGCGTGCGCCTCACGAGGCCCACCTCCTGCGCCGGAACTTCTCGACGGCGGCGATGTCGGCAGGAGGAAAGTCATAGCTAGGAAACTCCTCCGGCGAAATCCACCGCACGGCGCGACAGTCGCATGGACAGGGCTCGCCCTCCAGAAGCACGCATTCGTAGAAAAGAAGGAGAACGTTGAAACGCTCGTAGGGATAAAAGGAAACGTCCAGAATTTCGCCCACGCGAACGCGCGCACCGATTTCTTCGAACACCTCGCGCGCGAGACACTCGGCGGGCGCCTCGTCGGGCTCGAGCTTGCCGCCGGGAAACTCCCACGCGAGCGGCATATGCCCTCCGGGGCGGCGCTGCGTGATGAGAAATTTTCCGCCGCGCTCCACGATGGCTGCGGTGGCCGTAACGGTCGGCTTCACGAAACCGAGTATAGCATGCCGGAAGGCGCACCCCGCAGGGCGAACAAGACATGCTCGACGGCCAGCTTGCGGTCCACGTTGCCGTCCAAAGCGCGCACGGCGTCCTCGATCGCGTGGAAAGACTCCAGAAGGGCTTCCTTAGAGAAACGAGGCGCCAGGTCCCGCAGCCGCGCCGTACAATCCCGGTGGACGAGCGCGGGAGGAAACTCCGGCGCGCACTTGAGCACCAGCAGGTCGCGCAAAAGGCTTGCGAGGAGCAGAAGATTCTCGCGCGCGGCCTCACGGCGGGCGAAGGCCGTATCCTCCCCGTCGGACGCGCTGCTGAGGGCTTCGGCCGCCGCGAGGATACGAATCGGCGCGTCCCGCTCATGCAGCGCGGCAAGCGCCCGCAGGCAGTCGCCGCGCCGCCTGCCGAGCTCCGCGACGTCCACGTCCAGGGCGCGCTCGGCGCTCCCCCCGAAAAGAAAGACCAGCCAATGGGCTTCGTCTTCCGAAAGGCCTTTCTCTTGAACGAGAACACGCTGGACGGACTCGAAGGACGCGCCGGGGAACGTGAAAACCTGCATGCGCGAGCGGAGGGTGGGAAGAAGGGCCTCGGGACGCGCGCTCACAAAAACAAGGTAGGTCTGGGGCGGCGGCTCCTCGAGCAGTTTCAGGACGGCGTTCATGCCCTCCACTTCCATGCGGTCCGCCGGGTCGACGACCACGACCCGCGCGCGCCCCTCGTACGGCGCAAACGCCGCCTGGGACTCGAGCTTGCGCACCTGCTCAATGGAAATGCTCTGCTTCGGGGTCTTTCCGGCGTGGCGCTTCTCCGCCGAGGCGGCCGGGTCTTCGATCTCGGGCCGCACGAGCTGCACGTCGGGATGGACGCCGCGCTCGACGCGGCCGCATGTGCGGCACGCCCCGCAGGGACGGGCCGCGGGGGACGCTTCAAAAGGCGTCGCGGCGCCGGTGCAGTTGAGCCGCTTAGCAAGCCAGAGCGCCGTCCGGCGCTTTCCAACGCCCGGCGCGCCATGGAAAAGAAGGCCGTGCGCCAGCCTCTTGGTCGAGACGGCGTGCTCCAGGTAGCGGAGGATGTGCGCGTTAGCGTCCACGGGATTTCTTGAGCTTGCTCGCTTTATAGATGCGATGCGGCTCCTTCAATGTGAGATCGCGAATACAGGATCCTGCGATTTCGCGAACCCGCTCCTGCACCGTCTCGACCGACGAGCCGCCATCCACCACTCGAACGCGATCGGGCTCTTGTCTCGCGAGCTCAAGGTAGCCATCGCGCACCTTCTGGTGAAAGTCGAGGCGCTTTGCTTCGAAGCGACCCTCACGCTCCGATGTTCTCCTCCGGCGGTTTCGCTGACGGGCGCGACGAAGACCCTCCTCTGGATCTACATCGAGGTAAATCGTCAGATCAGGCAGACAATCTTCCACGACGTGTCGGTGCAGCGTTTTAATGAATTTCAGATCAACCCCATGACCATAACCTTGATAGACCGTGGTCGAGTCGAGAAAACGGTCAGAGACAACGATCCATCCCCGTTCAAGGGAATCTTTGATGATGGGGACATGCTCCTTTCGGTCGGCGCTGTAAAGGAGCGCCTCGACTACGGGATCCAGCTTGGCGCTTTCAATATGGAGAAGGATTCTCCGCAGCTGCCTCGAAAAGATAGGATCGGATTTTCGGTATTCTTCGGCCAGTTCCTCAACGGTGCGCTGGGAATGGACCGTTCTATGGATCTGTTCTCCGATTTCCGTGCCGCCTCCCGGCTCGCGGGTCAAGAGCACTATCATGTGCAGCTCCTTGCGCAGCCACTTCGTCAAAAGCTTCGCCTGCGTGCTCTTGCCGGAGCCCTCGCCTCCTTCGAGGGTAATGAACAAGCCGCGCTGGCGATTGGATTTTTTCATTTCAGCAGCCTAAGCAACTCTTCCCGGAAGGGAATGCGTATCTTCCGCTTCCGCCGGCGAATTTTTTTCAACATCCCGGCAAGCGCCTGCCGGGCGGCGGCCTCTCCGCGGGCGATAATCTCGCGCACCCGCACGAAGTCGACCCACGCGATGTCGTCCATCTCCACGCGGATGACCACGTCGGCGAACAGGCGCGACAGCTCGATCAGGCGATGAGTCTTGATCTCCAGGCCCCGGCTCACTACGCTGAATCCGCTCCGATACTCCACGTTAGCGCGCACATGGTAGGAAACGTCCACGGCGATGACGAAATCGGCACCGAGCTGACGCGCGAGGCGCACGGGGATCGGGTCCACCCACCCACCGTCAATGTAGGCTTCCTTGCCGATGACCACCGGCGGAAAGATCCCCGGAATGGCGGAACTCGCCATCAGGGCGGGGCGAAGGGGGCCCGCCTCGAAGACCCTTTCCCGGCCCGTGTAAAGATGGGCCGCATTGCATGCGAAAGGAATCTTCAAATCCTCAATCCGGGTGTCGGGCACCACCCCCGCGATGGCGCGCTCGAATTCTTCCATCGTAAAAAACGAAGGGTGAAACAGAATGCGCCCGTAATAAATGCCCTGCTTAAGAAACCGCATGAGGCTGAAACGATTGACTTGGTCTCGCGGGACGCGAAACAAATCCAGCACCTTCCTTTGAAACGCCTCGCTTTCGAGATAGTCCAGAACTTTGCGCTCCACTTCCAGGGCGTCGAGGCTCGAAGCGTAGCAGCCCCCTGTGATGGCGCCGAGGCTGCAACCCGTAACCACATGGATCGGAATCTCCGCTTGGGCGAGCACCTTCAGGACGCCGACGTGCGCCAGCGCGCGCGCCGCGCCGCCGCCCAGGGCCACGCCCACATGCAATCTAGGCGGCAGAAGTCTCGCCCAAGGCGACTTCTTGAGCAGGGATGGCATTTTTCAAGTATAGCACGTCCCTTTTGGAGCGAGGGGGGGATTCTGGTGCTGGACATGTCCTCCGGGAAACGCCTAAAAAGAAGTGCCGAGGGGCGGAGTCGAACCGCCGACACACGGATTTTCAGTCCGTTGCTCTACCACCTGAGCTACCTCGGCAGAATAAGGACTTACAACGCATTTGGCGTATGTCCAAGTGGTTTTTCAGCCATTTCTCAGCCACTTGCTCAGGCTATCTTTACAATCTTCTCGGTCGCTTCGAGAAGATCTATTGTATGATGGAGTCGCTTCGGCTGCAAGTGCGCGTAGATTTCCGTCGTCGTAACGCGGGTATGGCCAAGGAGCAGTTGCGCTTCGTAGATGGGCGCGCCGCGCTCCAACAAGCGGGTGGCGAATCTTTTAGCACAATGTAAGTTAAAAGGCAAAAATGCAACTATCTGTTATTCCAAAATTAAATGGCCACCGGCTTTTCCGGCGGCCATTTAATTTGCCTGCTTATATTTACACGCTTATGCCTCTATTCACAAATCCTTTGTTCAATTATTTGATCGACGGTTATATCCAGTTTAGCAGATTCTTTGAAAAAATATTTTCTTTCTTCAGCGCCTAATGCTTCAGGCGCGATTGTACCTTTCTGCTTAATTACATCTTCCACCATCATCTTGGCAAAAACATACGCGCACTGGCCGGTAAAATAAGATTCATGGCTCAGGCCTGATTTCTTAAATGATTCAATGAGTGCGGGGGCGTTGACATAGTTTACTATGCAAATAGGTTTTCCGTCCTTCTGGCCTTCGACTTTTACCTGATAAGCGCCCTCCTCCAAGATAAGACCTTCGTCGATAATAGCTTGAATTTCTTCCGGATATTTTGGTGCGGGCGGCGCATTTGCTATAACCAGATCAAACGGGATGTATTTCATCCCTTCATACTCTTTTTCCTTCATTGTCAGGAATCCCATTTTGTATAAAGCCTCTGCAATCTCCACATGTGGGCCTCCATATCTGAAAATGATAGTCTTAACGCCTTTCAGGTATTTATCTGCATGAACTCCCATGGTAACCGGCTCTTCGTGAGAATGATCAACCATTCTGATCTCTTTATCAATGCCTCTGAACTTCATAATAATCGGGTTGTCAAAAGGTGCTGTATGAACAAATTTACCGTTTTCAAATCTCGTCGGGTTCTTAGCCATATCCTCAAAAGCAACCTCAGGTGACCACCAGAAAGGGATAAACTTTTTTGACCATATACCTTCATATACGTTCATTTCGATACGGTCGCATGAATCCATTTGTTCAACAGATTCTCTGGCAAGGACATTGGCCATGCCCGGAGCTGAACCGGTATTTGTTAAAGCAAGCAGTCCTTTTTCCTTAAATCTTTTATCCTTAAAGAACAGATGTTTGCATGAGTCTACGAGTGACTGTCCTTCAATATAAGTCGCGCATAAGTCCATATAACAGGCATTTGACAGAAGCGCGGCTTCCATAACATTCGGGTTATAATCTGTCGGCAGGCCGTTCACGATAATATCGGCGCCATCCGCCGCTTTTACAATATTCTGAACATCACCGGCATCCACCTGGATGGATTTTGCTTTTTTCAAAGTATTGCCGAGTGTTTCGGCAGCCTTTAAATCATAGTCCGCGCAGATAATTTCCGATACATTTTTTTCTTCATCCAGGCGTTTGGCAATTGTGCCGCCCTGGGCGCCAACACCTATTATCAATACACGCTTCATGACTTCTCCTTCAGTTTCTTCAGCTCCTGCTCTGAAATGCTTCCTGTATCAAACAAGAGCCTTCCGACTGCTGTTGACTTTCCATGGTCTACGTGACCGATGAACACAAGGTTCAAGTGTATTCTGTTCTTTGCCATGCTTTACCACACACATCTCATAGTGGTGGCAGATTGCATTATACCGGATTTTTTCAAAAAAGCTTATATTTACACGCTTATGCTTCTATTCACAAATCCTTTGTTCAATTATTTGATCGACAGTTATATCCAGTTTAGCGGCTTCTTTGAAAAAATATTTTCTTTCTTCAGCATCTAATGCTTCAGGCGCGATTAACCCTTTCTGCTTAATTACATCTTCCACCAACAACTTGGAAAAAACAAACGCGCACTGGCCGGTAAAATAAGATTCATGGCTCAGGCCTGATTTCTCAAATGATTCAATGAGTCCGGGGCCGTTGCCATAGTTTACTATGCGAATAGGTTTTCCGTCCTTCTGGCCTTCGACTTTTACCTGAAAAGCGGCTTCCTCCGTGATAAGACCTTCTTTGATAATAGCTTGAATTTCTTCCGGATATTTTGGTGCGTCCGGCGCATGTTCTATAACCAGATCAAACGGGGTGTATTTCATCCCTTCATACTCTCTTTTCTTTTCTGTCAGGAATCCCATTTTGTATAAAGCCTCTGCAAGCTCCACATGTGGGCCTCCAAATCTGAAAATGACAGTCTTAACGCCTTTCAGGTATTTATCCGCATAAAATCCCATGGTAATCGGCTCTTCGTGAGCATGATCAACCAGTCTCTTTTCTGAATCAATGCCTCTGAACTTAATCATAATCGGGTTGGCAAAAGGTGTTGTTTGAACATATTCACCGTTTTCAAATCTCGTTGGGTTATCAGCCATATCCTCAAAAGCAACCTCAGGTGCCCACCAGAAAGGGATAAACTTTTTTGTCCATATACCTTCATATACGTTTATTTCGATCCGGTCGCATGAATCCATTTTATCAACAGATTCTCTGGCAATGACATTGGCCAGGCCCGGACCTGAACCGGTATTTGTCAAAGCGAGCAGTCCTTTTTCCTTAAATCTTTTATCCATAACAGTGAACATGTATTTGGCTGAGTCCATAATTGAATTTTCTTCAACGTCAGTAATGCACAAGTCCATATAACAGGCATTTGACTGAAGCGCGGCTTCAATAACATTCAGGTTATAATCTATCGGCACGCCGTTCACGATAATATCGGCGCCATCCGCCGCTTTTACAATACTCTGAACATCACCGGCATCTATCTGAATGGGTTTTGCTTTTTTCAAAGTATTGCCGAGTGTTTCGGCAGCCTTTAAATCATAGTCCGCGCAGATAATTTCCGATACATTTTTTTCTTCATCCAGGCGTTTGGCAATTGTGCTACCCTGGGCGCCAACACCCATTATCAATACACGCTTCATGACTTCTCCTTCAGTTTCCTCAGATCCTGCTCTGAGATGCTTCCTGTATCAAACAAGAGCCTTCCGATTGCTGTTGACTTTCCATGGTCTACGTGACCGATGAACACAAGGTTCAAGTGTATTCTGTTCTTTGCCATGCTTTACCACACACATCTCATAGTGGTGACAGATTGCATTATACCAGATTTTTTTCAAAAAAGCCAAGCAAAAAATTTAGCAAGCGCTGGTGCTGAGTGCTAAGTTGGTTGGCGAAAAATGAGCGCAGGCAGGGAGTAGGACCATTGCGGGGCCTTGCCTTTTCCATAGCGGCGCGAAGAATCCTCGAAAGGAGATGCTCAAAATGGTAGTCACTGGCTGGCACAACGGCATCCCAGACAATAAAACCGGAGCCGGCTACGGCATTCGCATCACGCCGGGAGACCGTGACCAATATTTTGAACGGGACTGGACTGGGATTACCCTACAATTCGACGACGGTGACACGGTGACCATCGATCTAGGGCTGACGCGGGAGGAGTTTGCCCAGCTGGTAGGGGCGCACAAGCAGGCTGTGTACCTGTGGGAGCGCGGCGTAGTGCCCAGGGATGCGCTGAAAGCCAAGATCCTCGGCCTAAGGAAGATAGGAGCGCGGGAGGCCAGGGAGATATTGGAGGGAATGGGATAGTGCCCAAATTTTTTGCCACTTTTTTGCCACTCGTCCCACAAATCCACGCTATCCAGCACCAAGCCACACCATAAGGAAAATCCTTGTCTGATAAGGACTTAGGGTGAAAAAGCGCCTATTTATAAGGGGTTATAAAACGGGCCAAATCGGATTTTCAGTCCGTTGCTCTACCACCTGAGCTACCTCGGCTGCGCCTTGCGAAAAAAAGAGTTTTTACCGACTTCACGCATTGTCCCATGAAGCCTCGCCGGGTTCAAGTACTTTGGAGGCAGGAACGCCGCCTTGAAACAACGGCGCGGGTGGTGTTATACTAATCCGTTTTTCAACATAACGCGGTCCCTCTCTTCGGGAAGCCGCCTTGAGCAGAACGATAACAACAAGGGATGAAAAGCATGAGCGAATGCCCGGTATGCGGAGCCGAAGTTAAACTGAAGGAAGACACGGTTCATGGAGAATTGCTCTCCTGCGGTGATTGCGGGACCGAACTGGAGGTCAAGGGAACCCATCCCTCCTTCACGCTGGCTGAAGCCCCCCAGGAGGAAGAAGACTGGGGGCAGTGAGAACCAAGTCTCGGCCCCCGGCCTCCTCTCGGAGGGTGCGGCGAGGAATTTTCGGAAACTGCGGGCCCGGGCCGAAACCACGCATTGCCAAATCTTTATCCTGTGCGAGCCTTAAGCCATGGTGCGGATTCTTGACGCTACGCTCCGAGAAGGGGAGCAGACGCCGGGAGTGTGTTTCGACCCCCACATCAAGCTCGCCATCGCGCAGCTCCTGGACGAGGTGGGGGTGGACATCATCGAAGGCGGCCACCCCGCCGTCGCCCCCGAGATCAAGCAGGTTGTAAAGACCCTCGCGAGCAAGGGCCTCCGGGCCACGGTGAGCGCGCACGCGAGGTCCACCGAAAGCGACCTATCTCTCGCCCTCGAATGCGGCGTGGGGTTTTTGGGCATCTTCTACTGCGTCTCCGACGAACGGCTGAGCGGCGTCCACCGCAAGGACCTCGGCACGGCCGTCGAGCACATCACCCGGGCGATTCGATACGCCAAACAGAGGAGCCCCGACCTCGTCGTCCGCTACACGCCGGAGGACACCGTGCGCAGCGCGTTCCGGAACGTAGCCGAGGCCTCCGTTGCGGCCGTCCAAGCGGGAGCCGACGTCATCAGCGTCGCCGACACGACCGGTTACATGATCCCGGGCACGAAGAACAACATGTACGATTTCATACGCAGACTGCGGAAAGCCTTCGACGAGGCCGGCGTCCATCCCAAGCTCGCCGTCCACTGCCACAACGACCGGGGGCTGGCCCTAGTCAACGCGCTCGACGCCTACCGGGCGGGCGTCGACATCATAGACGCGTGCGTGCTCGGCCTCGGCGAGCGCAGCGGCATCGTGGACCTGGCGCAGCTGCTGACGGTGCTGAAGGCCGACTTCGAGGAGGGCTCCGGCTGGAACCTCGCGAAGCTGCCAGCGCTGTACGAGTTGGTCAGCAAGCATTCCGGCGTGCCGGTACCCGTGACGTTCCCCGTCGTCGGGGAAAACGCGTTCACGCACTGCGCGGGAGTGCACACCCAGGCCGCCATACAAAACCCCCTCCACTACCAAAGCCTCGACCCGGCGCTGGTCGGACGGGAGATGAAAATTTCCCTCGACCACATGTCCGGCATGGCGTCGGTCCGCTACGCGCTGGAGCAGGCCGGGATCCGCGGCCTGGACGAAGAGCTTGAGCGGGCGGTGCTCAATCGCGTGAAAACCATCGGCCGGACGGGAAGGACCGTCGGGGCGAGCGAGCTGCCCTACATCGTAGAGTGGTGCCGGAAACAGGCGGGCGGAAGCGATGGGAACGCTGGTTGAGGAAATCCTTTCGAGAAAAGCCGGCCGAGAGGTTCGCGCCGGGGAGATCGCACTCGTCGACGTGGATTACATGATGACGCACGACAACACCACACCGCTTGCCATAGAGGCCTGGAAAAGAATCGGAAAGCCCATCCTGGACAAGGACAGGATCGTAGTGCATTTCGACCATGCGTATCCCCCGCCCAACGTGGCCGCCGCCGCGGCGCAAAAGGGAATCGTCGACTTCCTCAAGAAGCAGGAAATTTTCAACTTCTACCGCCAGGGGATCTGCCACCAGGTCATGATCGAGGAAGGTTTCGTAACTCCCGGCCGCGTGATCGTCGGCGGAGACTCCCACACGAACACCTACGGGGCGCTGGGCGCGCTCGCCGTGGGGTTCGGATCGACCGACATCGGAGTCGCGTGGGCGACGGGCAAGACGTGGCTCAAGGTCCCGCAAACCATCAGCATCCGTCTGAAAGGCGCGACGCAGAAGGGCGTGTACGCCAAGGACGTGATGCTGCACATTGTCGGCTCAATCGGAATGAACGGGGCCACCTACAAGTCCATGGAATTCTCCGGCCCTTACATCGACTCGCTTGCGATGCATGACCGGATCGTGTTTTCGAACATCTCCACCGAGGCCGGGGCGAAATGCGGGCTGATTGCCGCGGACGACGTGACCTCGGATTTTTTGGAGAATCACACCTACGCAAAGGGCCCGTGGGAGAAGACCCGGCCCGTGGATCCCCAATACGAGCGGGAAGTCGAGATCGACGTGTCGTCGCTTTCGCCGCAGGTCGCGTGCCACCCCAGCGTGGACAACGTCAAGCCCATCGGCGAGATCGCGGGGCTGCCGATCGACGAAGTGTTCATCGGCGGCTGCACCAACGGCCGATACGAGGATCTCGAGATCGCGGCTTCCATTCTGAAGGGCAGGCGCGTAAACCGGTTCACGCGGACGATCATCACCCCCGCCAGCCAGAAGATTTTCGACAAGGCCATGGAAAGCGGCTTGACTAAAATTTTTCACGAGGCGGGATGCTTCACGACCGCCACAGGCTGCGGGGCATGCATCGGACGGCACGGCGGCGTCCTCGCGCCCGGCGAGCGCTCGTTCACCACGATGAATCGCAACTTCATCGGCAGGATGGGATCGCCGGAAGCGGAAATCTACCTGGGCAGCCCGGCGGCCGCGGCAGCCACCGCCTTGGAAGGAAAAATCACCGACCCGCGAACGATCCGGAGCCAGCACGTATGAGTCGAGTGTGGAAGTTCGGTGACGACGTGAACACGGACGAGATCATCCCCGCACGACACAACATCACCGTCGTGCCGGAGGAGCTCGCCCGGCACGCGTTCTGCGAGGTGCGGCCGCGATTCGCCGAGGAAGTTCAACCGGGAGACATCCTCGTTGCGGGAAGCAATTTCGGCTGCGGCTCCTCACGGGAACACGCCCCCATCGCGATCAAGGCCTCCGGCGTGGCTTGCGTGGTCGCAAGGTCCTACGCGCGCATCTTTTTCCGCAACGCCATCAACATCGGGCTGCGCGTCGTGGAATGCGCGCAGGCGGACGAACTGGGGGACGGGCACGACGCCCGCGTGGATCTGGCGAGCGGCAGGATCATGAATCGGACGACGGGAAAGCAGTTCCTGGCGGATCCCATGCCACCCTTTGTGCTCAAGATCGTGGAGGCGGGCGGGATCGTGAATTTCCTGAAGGATCATGATATCGAGGAGTTGCAATGAGGATCTGCGTTCTGCCCGGGGACGGCATCGGGCCCGAGGTCACGGCCGTCGCCGTGGACGTGCTCAAGGCGCTACCCGCCTCGTTTTCGTTCGAGCACGGGGAGATAGGCTACGGCGCTTACGAGAAAGCGGGCGCGCCGCTTCCGAAGGAGACGGTGGAGAAGGTCGAGGCGGCCGACGCGACCCTCATGGGAGCCGTGACGACGCCTCCCAACATTCCTGGATACCGCTCTCCCGTCGTGGAGCTGCGCAGGCGCTTCGACCTTTTCGTCAACTTGCGCCCCATCAAGTCCATGCCGCACCCGACGTCCCGCGAGGGGGTGAATTTTCTCCTGGTGAGGGAAAACACCGAGGGCCTGTACGCCGGGCGCGAGCGCGTGGAGGGGGACACGGCGATCACCGAGCGGGTGATAACGCGCCGCGGCTCGGAGCGGATCCTCCGGTACGCCTTCGAGCGGGCGCGGGACGGCGGCTTCCGAACGGTGACGGTGGTGCACAAGGCGAACGTCCTGCGCGAGACTTGCGGGCTGTTTCGAAGCGTGGCCCTGGACGTGGCGGGTGATTACCCCCAGGTAGCCATGAAGGAAATGCTGGTGGACGCGTGCGCGATGAACCTGATAAGCGACCCGTCGTCTTTCGAGGTGATCGTGACTACGAACCTGTTCGGAGATATACTCGGTGACGAGGCGGCCATGCTCGTCGGGGGGCTCGGGCTGGCCTGCTCGGCCAACATCGGCGCGGAGGTCGCGGTGTTCGAGCCCGTTCACGGCAGTGCCCCGGACATCGCGGGCAGGGGAACGGCGAACCCGCTCGCCTCGATTCTGTCCGCCCGGCTGATGCTCGAGCATCTGGGGCTCGCCGCGGAAGCGAAGAAAGTGGAGAACGCGGTCGCGCGGACGCTGAAAGACACCGAGGTGACGCCGGACCTCGGCGGCTCGCTCACCACGCGAGAGGTCGGGGACGCCGTGATACGGCATATGAGGAACGAACCATGAAAGTCGGTTTTTTGCACTCGCTGATCCGGAAAGACGAAAAATTTCTCCTGGAGGAATTCGCCAAGCGCGACGGCGTCGAGGTCGTCATGATCGACGACCGAGAACTGTCGTTCACCATCGGAAAGGGCGCCTTCGACCTGGACGTCGTGCTGGAGCGGTGCATCAACCACTCGCGCGCCCTGCACGCGCTGCGGCTGTTCGAGAGCTCCGGGGTCAAATGCGTGAACGCGTCGTCGGTGGCGCACGTCTGCGGGGACAAGTTTCTGACGTCCACGGCGCTGGCCGAGCACGGCGTTCCCCAGCCCGAGGTGCGGGTATGCTTCACCGAGGCCTCCGCCCTCAGGACCATCGAGGAGATGGGCTACCCCGTGGTGCTGAAGCCGGCGGTCGGGTCGTGGGGCAGGCTCATTTCCAAAATCAACGACCGGGACGCGGCGGAGTCGATCCTCGAGCACAAAACCATTCTCGGCAGCTACCATCACTCCGTTTTCTACATCCAGAAGTTCGTCGAGAAGAAGGGCCGGGACATACGCTCTTTCGTCGTGGGAGACACGTGCGTCGCCGCCGTCTACCGCACCTCCGACCACTGGATTACGAACACCGCGCGCGGCGGCAAGACCTCGAACTGCCCCGTCACCGACGAGCTCGGAAAAATCTCGGTCGCCGCCGCGAAGGCGGTGGGCGGAGGGGTCGTCGCGGCCGACCTGTTCGAGACCGAAGAAGGCTACCTGGTAAACGAGGTGAACTATACGATGGAATTCCGAAACAGCATCGACGTCACGGGAGTAAACATCCCGGCGCACATGGTGGATTACGTGCTGCATGTGGGGGGCCTGCGATGAAAAAGATCCAGGCCTCCATCGTCGGCGGCTCGGGGTACACGGGGGGAGAGACTCTGCGGCTCCTGCTGTACCACCCGGAGGTCGAGGTCAAGCAAATCACGTCGGAGCGAAAGGCGGGAAAGCCCGTAACCAAGGCGCACCCCAACCTTCGCAAGAAGACATCCCTTGCGTTTTCCTTCCTCTCGGACCTGGAGGATTGCGACGTGCTGTTTCTCTGCATGCCCCACGGCGAGACCATGAAGCGGATCGACGCCTTTCGAGATAAAGCGAAGCGGCTGATCGACCTGTCGGCGGACTTCCGGCTGAACGACGCCGAGGTCTACGCGAAGTGGTACAAGCACGAACACGAGAAACCCGCCCTCATGCGGGAGTTCGTGTACGGGATTCCCGAGCTTCACCGCGAGGAGATGAAAGACGCCCGATACGTGTCGAGCGCCGGCTGCAACGCCACGGTCGCCATCCTGGGACTCTATCCCCTCTACAAGGCCGGCCTCGCCGACCCCGACCGCACGGTGGTCGAGGTCAAGGCCGGATCGAGCGAGGGAGGCAACGAGGTCAGCGAAAGCAGCCACCACCCGGAGCGCAGCGGCTGCGTGCGGTCCTTCTCGCCGACCGGGCACCGCCACGTCGCCGAGGTACTCCAGGAGCTGCCCTCCGTAAGGAACGTTCACTTTTCCGCGACGGCGCTCGATATGGTGCGGGGAGCCCTTGCGACGTGCCACGTGTTCCCGCGGAAGAAGATCAACGAGAAGGCCGTGTGGAAAATCTACCGCGAGGCCTACGGCGGGGAACCGTTCATCCGGATCGTGAAGGACAGCGAGGGCAGCTACCGCTATCCGGAGCCCAAGCTGCTCACGGGAACGAACATGTGCGACATCGGCTTCAAGCTCGATCCCGACTCGAACAGGCTGGTCGTGATCAGCGCGATCGACAACCTCATGAAGGGCGCCGGGGGCCAGGCCATCCAGGCCTTCAACATCATGCACGGTTTCCCCGAAACGACGGGCCTGGAATTCCCCGGCCTGCATCCGATTTAATTTAACAAGATGTGCCGAATCCTGTCCGTCACGTCGGACACCGCCTTCGAGTGCATGCACCACCTGGAGAAACTGTCCGAGATTTCGAGGATCAGCAAGGAGTACCAGGGGCACGGCTGGGGCTGCTCGTGGTGGGAGGACGGGGCCTGGCGGCATTACAAGAACCTTCGCCCGATCTGGGAAGACGACTTTTCCCGGTTCGGCCCGTCGACGCGGCTCGTGGCCCATGCGCGCAGCGCGTCCCTTGACCACGCCATCGTCCTGGAATACAACATGCCCTATTACGACGAGCGGTACGTGTACGTCTTCAACGGCGGCCTGCGCGGCGTGACGCTGAAGGCCGAGGGGCGCATCGGCGCGGAAAAAATTTTCAACCTCATGAGGCGCCTCGACAAGGGCGACACGGTCGACGCGATGCGGCGCGCCCTCGATATCATCGACAAGCGCACGAGGTACATCCGCGCGATAAACGTCATCCTCGCGGACAGGGACACCGTGTACCTGGCGACCATGTTCAACGAAGACCCCGGCTATTTCCAGATGCATCATCGGCGCGAAGGGAGCACCCTCATGCTCTGCTCGCAGCCCTACCCGGGAGAATCCGGCTGGGAGACCATCCCGAACCACACGGTGAGGGCCTTCCGATGATAATCGTCAAGATCGGGGGCGGCGCCTCGATAAACCTCGCCGGCATCGCGGCCGACATGGTGGAGCTCAAGGAGCCCTTCGTGGTCGTGCTCGGTGCGAACGCCGCGCGCGACAAGCTTCTCGAGGACCTCGGCAGAGAAAAGCGCGTCGTCACTTCCGTGTCGGGCTACTCGAGCGTGTTCTCCGACGAGGAGGCGATCGACGCGCTGATGATGGCATACGCGGGCCTCCGCAACAAGCGCATGGTCGAGTTGTGCCAGCAGCACGGGGTGAACGCGGTGGGCCTGTCCGGGCTGGACGGAAGGATGGTCCGGGCGAGGCGCAACCGCGGCATCCGCGTGAAGGAGGGGGAAAAACTGCGCCTCCTGCATGACTTTTCGGGAAAGCCCAGGGAGATAAACAAGGAGCTCCTCGGGCTGCTTCTGGACCACGGCTACGTCCCCGTGCTTACCATACCGCTCCTGGACGAGAACAACTGCGCCGTCAACTCGGAGAACGACGACGTGGCGAGCGTCCTGGTGCGGGAGACGGGCGCCGAGAAGGTCGTCCACCTCATCGAGGCGCCGGGCTTCCTGGACGACAAGGACGATCCCGAATCCATGGTGCCGCGCATCACGCGCGCCGAGCTCGAAGAGCGCGAGTCGCAGGTGGAGGGCAGGATGAAGCGCAAGATGCTCGCGTTGCGGAAATTGTTCGAGCACGGCGCGGGCACGGTCATCATCGCAGACGGCAGGGTCGAGCACCCGCTGCGGGACGCCCTCCGTGGCAAGGGCACGGTGATCTCATGACGGACCACAAGGCGGTCGAGGACGCTTTCGCGTTCAACGTATTCCCGAAGCGCGACCTCGTGATCGTGCGCGGCAAGGGGGCCACGGTGTGGGACCGGGACGGAAAAGCATACATCGACTGCATCGCCGGGCACGGCATCGTCAACATCGGCCACTCGAACGAGGCGGTCGTCGCCGCCATCGAAGAACAGGCGTCCAGGCTCATCACCTGCTCGGGCGTGCTGTACAACGACACGCGCGCCCGGCTCGTCGAGAAGCTGGTCGGCCTCGCCCCCGCCCGCCTGAAGAGGGCTTTCCTGTGCAACTCCGGGACGGAGAGCGTGGAGGCGGCCATCAAGTTCGCCCGGTTCACCACGAAGAAGACCGGCTTCGTGTGCGCCATGCGGTCGTTCCACGGCCGCACCCTCGGCGCGCTCAGCGCCACGCACGTCCCCAAGTACCGCGAGCCGTTCGAGCCGCTGGTGCCGGGTTTTTCCTTCGTCCCGTTCAACAACTTCGACAAGCTGGAAAAAGCCGTCGCGGACGACACGGCCGCCGTCATGCTCGAGGTCGTCCAGGGCGAGGGCGGCGTCCACGTGGGCGAGGAAGATTTTTTCCGCAAGGTGCAGAAGTTGTGCAGGGAGCGGGGCGTGCTGCTCATAATCGACGAGGTGCAGACCGGCTTCTGCCGCACGGGCAGGATGTTCGCGTTCGAGCACTTTTCCCTGGAGCCCGACATGGTGTGCCTGGCCAAGGCCATCGCGGGCGGGGTGCCCATGGGGGCGGTGCTCTGCTCGGACGCGGTGGAGGCGCCCGTGGGCCGCCACGGCACCACGTTCGGGGGAAATCCGCTGGCCTGCGCCGCATCCATCGCGGCGCTCGACTTCATGATAGAGAAAGACCTCGCCGCAGCCGCGGCTGAGAAGGGGGAGTATTTCGAGAAGAATCTCGACGCGGGTTCGCTCACTAAAGTCCGCGAGGTGCGCCGCCTAGGCCTGATGATAGGCATCGAGCTCAAGGAGAAGGTAAAGCCCCACCTCCTGTCCCTCATGGAGCAGGGCGTGCTGGCGCTTCCGGCTGGCGCAACGGTATTGCGGCTGCTTCCGCCGCTCACGATAACGCACGAGGAGCTCGACACCGTCGCCTCCGCCGTCCGGAAAGTGCTGCGCTAGCGGCAAGCGCCTGCGCTGCGGGAAGGCGAGTGGCGGTTCAACTCCTAAACTCTGCTTGGTAGGTTCGTTCCTAGAATGAAACAAAAAATCCTTTATTCATAGGCACATAGCAGCTCTGTCCACGCACCAAAAAAATCCTTTATTCATGCGCACTTGGTAGGTTCGTTCCTATGCTCAAATTGAAAAACCCTTTGTTTTCAAGCACTTCGTAGGTTCGTTTTGTAGGCGGTGGCCCCCAAGAGTTGGATAAACTTGTACACTAAATGGGGGCAGGTCACCGGTGACGTGACCCCCGAAAACTGGGCCAGAGACTGTGTTAGTATCGCCGCAATAGAAAGGAGCATCGAGTATGCGTGGAAAGCGGTACAGCACGGAACAGATTGTCCGGATCCTGCGTGAAGCGGACAGTGGAATGAAGACGTCTGCGGTATGCCGGAAACATAACATTTCTGAGCAGACGTTTTATCGATGGAGGAAGAAGTATGGAGATCTTGGAGTGCCGGAGGCGAAGAAGCTGCGGGAGTTGGAGAAGCAGAACGCAAAGCTGAAGAAGCTGCTGGCGGAGGCGATGCTGGACATCGAGCTTCTCAAAGAGGTGAACTCAAAAAACTTCTAAGCCCGCCTGCAAAACGGCGGGCAGTGCGGCACTTGGAGGAGAAGAGAGGCTGCAAGACAAGGAAGGCTTGCCGAGTTGTGGGGATCTCGAGATCGAGTTACGAGTATAAGCCACGAAAGCAACCCAGACAGAGGTTTATCGTGAGACGTCTGCACGAGCTGGCGAAGAAGCACCCGAGGTACGGGTACAGGCGTATGACGAGTATGCTGAGGAGAGAAGGAAAGAGAGTGAACCACAAGCAAGTACAAAGGCTGTGGAAGAAGGAGGGGCTGAAAGTGCCGAGGAAGGCGAAGAGGAGGCTACCGAAAGGTGGAGTGAAGCTGGACGTGACACGAGCGGTGCATCGCAATCACGTGTGGAGCTGGGACCTGATGTCTGAGAAGACGATGCACGGAAAGAAGTTGCGGTTGCTGACGATGGTGGATGAGCATACGAGGGAATGCCTGGCGATCCAGTTGGGGCATAGTATGCGCTCGGAGGATGTGCTGAGGGAGTTGGAGATGGTAGTGAAGGCGAGAGGAGCGCCGAGGCACTTGAGGAGCGACAATGGGCCGGAGTTCATAGCGAAGAGAGTGCAAGAGTGGTTGAAAGCAAACGAGATCGGAACGTTGTACATCCCGAAGGGGAGTCCTTGGGAGAACGGGTACATAGAGAGTTTCAACGGGAAACTGAGGGACGAGTTGCTGAACCAGGAGTGGTGGGGGAGCTTGGCGGAAGCGAAAGTAGTGGTGGAGGACTGGAGGAGGGAGTATAATGAGCGGAGGCCACACAGCGGCCTGGGTTATGAGACGCCAGCGGAATATGCGAAGTTGCGCTCCAAGCCTACGTTCGCTACGCTCACTTCACCTTGGAGCGCAGAAAAGAACCATGGCGAATCCTAACATAGGAACTGGACCAGATTCTTGGGGCATGTCATTCTTTCCCGACGAGCCGCCGGTTATCACGTCCTTTTCTCCCGCCAATTCCGGAAAGCAGAAAGCTCCCATCACCATAAACGGAGATCACTTCGACCCTGTTCCGGAGAACAACATCGTGGAGTTCGCCTATCTCAAGGCGGAGGTCACGGGCGGAAGCACTACGG
>CP070701.1:346995-353401 GCA_020349885.1 Acidobacteriota bacterium | reverse complement strand
TTCGCCAGCACGGGGAAGGCCGGGTCGCGGAACTCGATTTGCGAAAGAATCTCCCGCATCGCGTCCTGCGCCGGCTTCATGAGGGCGCAGTGGAACGGGGCGCTCACGGCGAGCGGCACCGCGCGCTTGGCGCCCTCCCGCTTGGCGCGCCGGACGGCGCGCTCGACGGCCGCCTTGTGGCCCGCGACGACGATCTGCGCCGACGAATTAATGTTGGCGGGCGAGAGCACCTGCCCCTGCGCCTCCTCCCGGCAGACGGCTTCCACGCTCGCCAGGTCGAGGCCCATGACGGCGGCCATGTCGCCCTGCCCTTCCGGGCAGGCCTCCTGCATGGCCTCGCCGCGCGCCCGGACGGCCCGGACGGCGTCCTCGAAGCGGAGCGTCCCCGCCGCCACGTAAGCAGAGTATTGCCCGAGGCTGTGCCCCGCGGCCGCGAGCGGCCTCGTGCCGCGCGCTTCGAGCACGGCGTGCACGGCGGCGCTCACGGTCAGGACGGCGGGCTGCGTGTTGGCCGTGCGCTTCAGCTCCTCCTCCGGCCCGTCGAAGCACAACCGGCTCAGGGGAAAGCCCAGGGCGGCGTCGGCGCGCTCGAAGATCGAGCGGGCCTCGGAAAATTTTTCGAAAATGTCCTTTCCCATGCCGGCGTGCTGGGAGCCCTGGCCGGGAAACAAGAACGCGAGTTTCATAGCTCCTTTTACCTCGGCCCTTCCTCCGGCGTAGTGTCTCCGATAAGGGTTGGCCTGTCAAGCCGAGCCCGAAAAAACGCTTCGTTCCTCATCGCCGCGCCTCCCGGGCGCTTGACAACTCTCTCCTCCGCTTCTTATGATATTTGCGCACGTATGCCGAAAACGAAGACGCCCGCCGTGCTTGCGGCCGCCGCGCTTCTCGCCGCGGGAATTCTCGCGGTGGCGCAGGGCATGCAGGGAGAATATCCCGCCGAGGACGTCGAGAGCGCGCTCGCCGAGGCGCTCCAGCATTACCAGGACGGCGACTACGACGGCGCAAGGCACGTGCTCGCCGGCGCCTCGGCGCACCTCGAGCGCAGCCACACCGTGCGCGACCGCGAGCTCATCTACGAGACCATAGACGGCTACTTCCTGCACGTCCTGAACGGCGAGTTCGAAGAGGCGCTGGCCCTGCTTCACTCCACCAAGGCGCCGGACAACAACACGCCCGAAGCGCTTCGGAAGCTCTACGAGAACGCCGCGGAAAAAGGGCTGGAACTCACCGGCCTCACGCTCACGGACATCCGCTTCACGCAGCCCCAGTGGGCCGTAGTCAGCGTCCTGGCCTACGGCGTCGACGGGGACTACGCGGAGGCCCAGATGCGGGTGGAGAAGCGCTTCGTGACGCAGTGGCAGATCGAAGGCTACCCGTCGGCGGGCCACGAATCCATCGTCTGTCTTCTTCCTCTGGAGCGCCACCCGTACTGCCCTTCTCCAAAACCCAAGCCCAAGGCGAAGCCGGCGCCTAAGAAGCAGTAGCGTCCGCAGCGGCCAGGCCTTCCGTCGCCTCCGCCACCCCGCCCGAGCTTCCCGGATAAATCTGCGGTGTGCTACAATAAAAAATCAGGTAGAATAACAAGCCGTGAAGAAAAAACGCGTCCGTAAGGCTCCGAGAAAACGCATGGGCGAAGGCGAATTCCACGCGTCGGCCGGGCCTGCCCTGAAGAGACTGGCCACGCGCTGGCGCGGGGAGCCCTTTCCGGTGCTGGGCTTCCTGCATGCGCTGCGTGAGAGGAACGGGGGCCTTGGAAAACCGGAACTGCGTTTCGCCGCGGAGGCATTGAACGTTTCCGAGGCCGAGCTCTACGGGGCCGCAACGTTCTACCCCCATCTCAGCCCGGAGGAAGACCTCTCGCGCCTCCTGCTCTGCGACGGGCCGACCTGCCGCGCCGCCTGGCGGAAGCAGGGCGTGTCTTCCATGGAAGCTCTGCCGGGGGGGCGCTTTTCCTGCCTCGGGCACTGCGACGAGGCGCCCGCGTGCCTTGCCGACAAGCGGGAATGCGGCCGATTGAATCAAGACGCAGTCAAGAAGCTGGCCGGGCGTATCTTGCGCAAAGGCTCGCGGAAAACGGCAAAGGACGGCCTTACACTCGTCCGGGCGAGGAAAACTCCTCCCACGGGCGTGGTTTCCTCGGACACCCCTTTGCTGAAGTGGATCGAGCGCGGCGCACCCTCCAAGCTTAAAAGCTATCTTAAACAAGGCGGATACAGGAATCTTTCCCGCCTTGCCAACAAAGTTTCTGCTGAGCGTTTTTTGGCGAGACTCGATAAGCGCGGCCTCTGCGGGCGCGGAGGCGCGGGTTTTCCCACGGCGCGCAAATGGAGGGCCGTGCGCGCCGCGGCGCGCCGTCCCAAGTACATAGTTTGCAACGCCGACGAGGGGGAGTTCGCCACGTTCAAGGACCGCTATCTGTTGACCGCGGCGCCGCATCTGGTGCTGGAGGGCATGGCCGCCGCCGCGCTCGTCGTGGGCGCCGAGGACGGCTTCATCTATCTCCGGTACGAATACGCGGACACCTACGACTCCCTGAAGAAAGCCATCCGGGAGGCTGAAAAGGCGGGCTGCATCGGAAAACGCGTCCGTGGCACGCGCCATCCGTTCCGCGTTCACGTCCGGCGGGCGGGTGGGGCCTACATCTGCGGCGAGGAGACGGCGCTCTTCGAGTCGCTCGAAGGCAGGCGTCCCCTCGCGCGCGAGAAACCGCCCTACCCCACCGAGGCCGGGCTCGGCGGCGCCCCTACCGTGATTAACAACGTGGAGACCCTCGCGTACGCCGCTTTCCTCCTCGGGCATGCCGCTCCGTCGAAGTCCTCCCGAAAGCCAGCGCTGACACGCCTGCACAGCGCGAGCGGATGCGTGGCGCGTCCCGGCGTCTATGAATTGCCCGCCGGAGCGTCCTTCAGGCGGCTTCTGGAAGAAGCCGGAGGGGCTGACTCCGGCCGGCGCGTCGCGGCTTTCGCGCTGGGCGGCTTCGCCGGAGGAATTCTTCCCGCCGAGCTTCTCGATTTGCCGATGCGTGACGACGCCGTGCACGAGAAGGGCTGCATGCTTGGCACGGGAACCGTGTATTTCCTCGGCGAGGAGGAGTGCCCCGTGAATTTCGTGCAGGAGAGCCTCCGCTTTCTCTCGCACGAAAGCTGCGGCAAGTGTTTCCCCTGCCGGCTCGGGGTTCCCGAGCTGAAACGGCTCCTGCTCCGGAGTAACGGAGACGCCTCGGAGCGAAGGGCGCTGACGGGCTCGGTGGGACGTCTTCTCGCCGAAGCGTCGCTTTGCGGCCTGGGAAAAAGCGCGCCCATCGGGTACCGGTGCCTCGAACGGTACTTTTCCAAAGAGCTGGATATTCACTTCGCGCGGGGAGCTTGCAGCAAGGCGCGGGCCGATTCCACCAAAGGGGCGACGTTATGAATAAAATTATCATCGACGGAAAGACGTGCACCGCCGAGCCCGAAGAGACTCTCCTGGCGGCGGCGCGTCGCGCCGGCGTGGAGATCCCCACGCTGTGCTTCGAGCCCAGGCTTCCCGCCTACGGCGCGTGCCGCGTGTGCCTCGTCCAGGTGGAAAAGCGGGGGCTCGTGGCCGCGTGCCACACGCCGGCCGACCGGGGCATGGTCGTCACGACGGAAAACGAGCTGTTGCGGGGCATACGGAGCGAAATTTTCCGGTTGCTCCTTCAAGACGCGCCGCCCGATTGCCCGAACTGCGTGGACGGCCGGCTCTGCGACCTCCACCGCTGGGCTGAGCGCTACGGCGTCAACGGGGAGCGGAGCGGTGCCCACTTCGAAAGCTGGGACGGAGCCCCCTACCTGCGGTTCTCCCCCTCTTTCTGCATCGCATGCGCCCGTTGCGGGCGCGTGTGCTCGGACATTCAGGGAGCGGGCGCCCTGGCGCTTTCGGGCAGGGGGTCGGAGCCGCACCTCGGGCCCGCCTTCGGGCAAGACCTGCGCGAGTCGACCTGCGAGTTCTGCGGCCAGTGCATCGAGGCGTGCCCCACCGGGGCCATTATGGAACGGAGCGCCCAGGACGGAAAAGCGGCGGATAAGCTCGTGGACACCGTGTGCCCTTACTGCGGCACGGGTTGCGGCGTGACACTTCACGTGCGCGGCGAAAAGATCGCCCGCGTGACCGCACGCCATGATTCCCCCGTCAACAGCGGCGCCCTCTGCGTGAAGGGGCGCTTCGGCTGGGACTTCGTCTCCAACGAGGACCGCCTGCGCGATCCCCTGATTCGGGAAAACGGCCGCTTTCGCACCGCCTCCTGGCAGGAAGCCTACGATTGCGTCGCCGAAAATTTTTTACGGATCAAACGCGAGTCTGGTCCTCATGTGCTCGCCGGATGGAGCTCGTCGCGCGCCGCGAACGAGCCGAACTACCTCTTTCAAAAGTTCTTCCGCGCCGCCATCGGAACGAACAACGTCGACAACTGCGCGCGTACCTGACACGCCCCTACGGTCGCCGGTCTGGCGATCGTCGTAGGCCGGGGGGCCATGTCGAATCCCATCGGCGACCTGGCAAAGGCCAAGGTCATTCTGGTCGTCGGCTCCAACACCACCGAGTCGCACCCCGTTATCGCCCTGCAAATCAAAGAGGCCGTGCGCCGCGGCGCGCGCCTCATCGTCTGCGACCCACGGCGCATCGGCCTCGTGCGCTGGGCCGATCTCTGGCTCCGCCTGCGCGTCGGCACGGACATCGCCCTCTTCAACGCCATGGCGCACGTCATCGTCAAAGAGCGCCTATGGGACAAGGCTTTCGTTCGAGAAAAAACCCGCGGCTTCAAGGAGCTCTCCAAGCATGTGCGCTCCTATACCCCAGAGCGCGCGGCGCGCATCTGCGGCGTGCCGGCCTCCCTTATCCGCGAGGCGGCCCGCCTCTACGCGAGCGTCCAACCGGCGTCCATCGCGTACACGCTGGGCGTCACGGAACACTCCTGCGGGACCCGCAACGTCATGTCGCTCGCCAACCTGGCGCTCCTCACCGGAAACTTCGGCCTCGAGGGCGGCGGCGTCAACCCTCTGCGCGGCCAGAACAACGTGCAGGGCGCGGGCGACATGGGCTGCCTGCCCGCCGTCCTGACGTGCTACCAGAAGGTGGGAGACCCGGAAGTCCGCGCCCGCTTCGAAAAAGCATGGGGCGTTCCTGTTCCCGACACGCCGGGCCTGAACAAAATCAAAGTGGTGGACGCTATTTTGGAAGGCAAGGTGCGCGGGCTCTACATTATGGGCGAAAACTCGGTGCTCTCCGACGCCAACGCCGCCAAGACCCGCAAGGCACTGGAGAAGGCGGAGTTTCTCGTCGTCCAGGACATGTTCATGACCGAAACCGCGAGCCTGGCGGACGTCGTGCTCCCCGCGGCCTCCCCGGCGGAGACGGACGGCACGTACACGAACACGGAGCGGCGCGTCCAGCGGGTGCGCGCGGCGCTGCCTCCCCCCGGCAAGGCCCGGCCCGACTGGCTCATCTTGCGCGACCTGGCCGAGCGCGTGGGCCTTCCCATGCGATACCGACATCCGCAGGAAATCTGGGATGAAATCCGCACCGTCACGCCGGCGTTTTCAGGCATCACGTACGCGCGCATCAAAAAAGAAGGCCTGTGCTGGCCGTGTCCCTCGGAGGACCATCCCGGCACTCCCGTGCTCCATGCCGGTGACGCCCTGCGGAAGCGCCCCGGGGAGTTCCAGTGCGTGGAGCACGTTCCGCTCGCCGAGCCGCCTGACGGCGCGTATCCCCTGGTGCTGACGACGGGGCGTCGGCTTCCCACCTATCACACGGGAACCATGACGGGGCGCTCGCCCGGACTGCGTGAGCTCGTCCCCGAAGAGCGGGTGGAAATCCATCCCGACGACGCCCGGCGGCTCGCCCTTCGCGACGGATGTCCGGTACGCGTTATCTCCCGGCGCGGCTCCGTCGAGGCGCGCGCTCTGATTACCGACCGCTCTCCCCGGGGCGTCGTGTTCATGAGCTTTCACTTCCCCGAGACCCCCACGAATCTTCTCACGACGGACGCCTGCGACCCCATCACCGACACCGCCGAGTTCAAGGCCTGCGCCGTACGCGTCGAACCCGCGAGGTAAAACGCGGGGCGAGAGGCGCTCCGCGGTGCGTGAAAAATATTTTCCGCCTTCTTTTCGCGGAACCGGTGTTTTTCCCCCTGCCGGACGTGGGTCGGCGTTCTTTGGTATGATACTGTTCATGCCGAATTTCCTCATCGTTTCGGAGCCGTAGCATGAACACCGGTAACCGCTTCGTGCTGGGTGTGTGCTTCTTCCTCTCGGGGGCCACCAGCCTCGCCCTCGAGGTGGCGTGGGCGAAGGAGCTCTCCTACATCCTCGGCAACACCCTCTACGCCGTCGCCACGGTGGTGGCGGCGTTCATGGCGGGCCTGGGGCTCGGGAGCGCCCTGGCT
>CP070701.1:277168-346895 GCA_020349885.1 Acidobacteriota bacterium | reverse complement strand
GGGTATCTAATCCTGTTCGCTACCCCACCATTCGCGACTCAGCGTCAGTAGCGCTCCAGGAAACCGATTTCGCAACCGGTGTTCATCCAGATATCTACGAATTTCACCTCTACACCTGGAATTCCGTTTCCCCCTGGCGCACTCTAGCACGCCCGTATCGAAGGCCATTCCTCCGTTGAGCGGAGGGATTTCACCACCGACGTGGCATGCCGCCTGCTCGCGCTTTACGCCCAGTGATTCCGAGCAACGCTTGCCCCCTCCGTATTACCGCGGCTGCTGGCACGGAGTTAGCCGGGGCTTCCTCAGGGAGTAGCGTCCGAGTCGGCGGGGTATTCACCCCCGACCCTTCGTTCCCCCTGACAGAGGTTTACGACCCGAAGGCCTTCATCCCTCACGCGGCGTCGCTGCGTCAGGCTTTCGCCCATTGCGCAAAATTCCCTACTGCTGCCTCACGTAGGAGTCTGGACCGTATCTCAGTTCCAATGTGGCCGTACACCCTCTCAGGCCGGCTACCCGTCGTCGCCTTGGTGAGCCGTTACCTCACCAACTAGCTGATAGGGCGCGAGCCCCTCCCGTGGCGATAGCTTGCAAGCAGAGGCCATCTTTCCCCCAACAGCCCGAAGGCCATCGGGGCGAATGCGGTATTAGCTCCGATTTCTCGAAGTTATTCCTCACCTCGGGGTAGGTTACTCACGTGGTACTCACCCGTTTGCCACGCTACTCGTCCCGATTGCTCAGGACTTTCACGTACGACTTGCATGTATGAGGCACGCCGCCAGCGTTCGCTCTGAGCCAGGATCAAACTCTCCAGTTGAAAATCTCGCCCCGCAAAGGTTCAAGCCTTTCCGGGGTCCGATCCTGAGAGCTTCCTTCACTCACGCCTTTCCTGTGATGCAAAGCATTGAGAAAAGGCATTGGCAAAGGCCTTTACTCCATCCCGTCTCGTGGACGGGAAAGGAACCTGTTTCAACGCGTCCCGATTAAATCGGGACTGGCTCGGCACTGTTCAGTTGTCAAAGAGCCGCCGCTTTCCCGCCGCAGAAGCGGGAAGAAAGAGAAGTTCTCAACGGCCTGCGCTTCCGTCTCAAAGCAACGGCAACGCAAACCAAATATATTATACGCAAACCGAAACGGTATGTCAAGTTAATTCGGGCGACAGTTGCCCTCTTTCTTCCTTCTCCTGTAGAATAAACCGTAACATCCCGTGGCGGTGTAGCTCAGCGGTCAGAGCACGTGGCTCATATCCACGGAGTCGAGGGTTCGAATCCCCCCACCGCCATTCTTGCGGGAGGCTTTTTACCCATGCGCTCACTGAGGACTTTCGAGCGACGGTTCTTTGAGTTTGCGCGGCGCCAGTGCCGGCTCGGGCGCGGAGCGCGCGTGGTGGCCGCGGTATCGGGCGGCCCGGATTCGGTGGCCCTTCTTACGCTTCTCGCGCGGCACAAGGACGCGCAGGGGTGGAAGGTTCACGCGGCGCACTTCAACCACCGCGTCCGGGGCCGCGCTTCCGACCGGGACGAGGCGTTCGTGCGCCGCCTCTGCCGCGATTTGAAAATTCCCCTGAAGGTGGGACGTCGCCGCCTCCCGAAGCGCTTGAGCTCGCCCGCTAGGACGCGTACTGGGAGCCTGAACGAGGAGCGCCTGCGCGAGATGCGCATTAAATTCCTGGTGCGTGCGGCGCGCTCGCTGCGGGCCACGCACGTCGCCATCGGGCACCAGCGAAACGACGTGGCCGAGACGTTCCTGATGCGCCTTCTGCGCGGCGCGGGGGCGGACGGCCTCGCCGTTTTGCCTCCCAGGACGAGCCGCGAGGGACTGCTCTGGGTGCGCCCCCTTCTGCCCTTCCCGCGCGCCGAGATCGAGGCATGGCTTCGTTCGCAAAAGATTCCCTGGCGCGAGGACCTGACGAACCGCCGCGTGGACCGGATGCGGAACCGCATCCGGCACGAACTCCTGCCCCTGCTCGCGCGCCGCTATAATCCCCGCGTCGTCGAGGAGCTCGCGCGTGCGGCGGAGATCCTGCGCGAGGAAAACGACTACATGGAAAGTAGAGCGGCGCACGCCGTTTCGGAAAAGAAAGTTTCTCTCGCACGCCTCCGCCGCGCTCCCCTGGCGCTCCGGCGCCGCATGGTGCGCCGCGCCGTCGCGGAGGCCAAGGGCGACTTGCGGCGCATCACGTTCGCCCACGTGGAAAGCATCTTGAACCTCCTCGAAAGCGGCCATGAGGCGCACCTTCCCGACTGGCTCACGGTCTCTCGCAACGGCCGCTTCCTGCACTTTCGCTCCCATGACGTCTCGCGTCCCACGAGTCAAACGAAAAGGCCGCCCCGCCGCCCCCGAGTCAGGCGAGGTTCTCGTTAGCGCCCGGCGGATCGCGCGGCGCCTCGACGCGCTCGCCCGCGAGGTCGAAGAGGCGTTCGCCGGCCAACGGGGCCGCTGGCGGCCTACTTCCCGCACGCTTCACCCGAAGCGGGGAGGGCCGCTCGTGGTGGTCGGTGTTCTGAAGGGCGCGTTCGTCTTTACGGCGGATTTCGTCAGAAAACTCCGAGTGCCGCACCGGGTGGAGTTCGTGCGCGTGCGGAGCTACCGCGGAAAAACCCGCGGCCGCGTTCGCGTAGAGGGAAATGTTGCGGGCATTCGGGGGCGCGACGTGCTGGTCCTCGACGGCGTCCTGGACACGGGGCGCACGTTGCGCGCCGTGCTTCGCCGCCTTGAGCAGAGCCAGCCGCGGCGCCTCAAGGTGTGCGCGCTTCTTCGGAAGCGGCGGCCCGGCCAGCTCGCCGTGCCGCTCGATTTCGTCGGCTTCGAGATTCCCGACGTGTTCGTCGTCGGCTACGGCATGGACTGCGCCGAGGAGGGAAGGAATTTCCAAGACATCGTCGTGCTGTAGCCGAGTCCAGCGCGAAACGCCGCGCTTGGCCCACCGCCCGCCGCTGTTGATTCGCATAGGCGGGGGCTAAAAGCCTATAATGGGGTATTCGAAAGGAGTCTGAAAATGAAAGGAGCGGTAACGTGGATTGGCTTCACGCTGGCGGCCTTCTCGGCCGTGTGGGGAGGTGAAGCGCCCGCGTCCGCAGGGAAGGGCTTTTCGGAGGTCGGAGGGGAAGTCGAAACAGCGGACGTTCCCTTCGACATTTACGAAGTCATTCGCACCGTCCGGAAAAACCGCGGCCTTCCCGAGGAACCTCCAAAGCAAGGATTCGGCGCAGAAGCACGCGGCAAGCGGCCGTTTGCGTCCAAAGGAGGTAGCTTTACTCATAGCACGCCGCGATTTCAGGCGGAGGTTAGGGAGAACAAGTTGCGGTATTTCGCGCAAGGAAACAAGGAAAAACCTGATTTCGAAATTCTCTCGGTGAGATTCGAGCGGGGAGGCGTCACGCGGACAGTGTTTGGAAAAAACCGCCTGGAGGAACACGCGCCCGGCCTTCTCAAAGGCAAAGTGCGCGACGGCGTTACGTCCTACGTCCGAAATTGCGGCGAGGAGGGGTTGGAGATTTACTGGACGATAGACGAGCCGCTAAGCTCCGAGGCTTCGGCGTTGCGCGTGCGTCTTGCGATCCGCGCCGCGGGCGGGCCGCGGGAGCATGATGAAGGATTCGTTTTCCCGACTTGGGACGGCAGCGGCGGGGTGGCGTTCTCCGACGTAACCGTGGTTGACGCAGCGGGGCGGCGGGAGCGGGCTCGGCCTACGCTCGCAACCAGTCAGGAAATCCTGTTCGAGGTATCGCACGAGTTTCTTGAGAATTCCCAATATCCCATCCTGATTGACCCGACGGTGGGGCCGGAGTTTCCGTTGAATCCGAGTCCGGTGATAGGCCCGGCGGCAGACAGGCAGGAGTATCCATCCGTGGCTTCGAACGGAACGGACTATTTCGTGGCGTGGACTGATGGCCGAAGCTGGGCGAGCTGGGATATCTACGGAGCGCGCGTAGCCTCGGATGGGACGGTGCTCGATCCCACGGGCATCGCCGTCTCCGCGGCGGCAAACCAACAGCTCTACCCCTCCGTAGCTTCAAACGGGACGGACTATTTCGTCGTGTGGGAGGACTGGCGGAACGACGGTGGATGCTACTGCAATTGGGATATCTACGGGGCGCGGGTGCGGGCGTCCGATGGTATGCTACTTGACGGCCCGCCTGACACGGGAGGCATCGCCGTCTCAACGGCGGTGGGTAACCAGGGATGGCCCTCCGTTGCTTCAAACGGGACGGACTATTTCGTCGCTTGGTCTGATGACCGAAGCGGCTCGGGCTACGACATCTACGGGACGCGCGTCACCTCGGCGGGGATTGTGCTCGACCCCTCGGGCATCGCCGTCTCCACGGCGGGAGGCAGCCAGTGGAAGCCCTCCGTGGCTTCAAACGGGACGGACTATATCGTGGTGTGGGGGGACTACCGAAGCGGCACGAACTACGACATCTACGGGGCGCGCGTCAACTCGGCGGGAACGGTGCTCGACCCCACACCCACGGACATCGCCGTCTCCACGGCGGTGGACCGCCAGTACTACCCCTCCGTAGCCTCGAACGGAACGGACTATTTCGTCGCTTGGAGTGACGAGCGGAACGACGGTGGATGCCAGTGCAATACGGATATCTACGGGGCGCGGGTGCGGGCGTCCGATGGTTATCTCCATGATGGTCCGCCTGACACGGGAGGCATTGCCGTCTCCACTGCGGTGGGTGACCAGGAACGGCCCTCCGTGGCTTCCGACGGGACGGACTATTTCGTCGCGTGGCGGGATTACCGAAGCGGCGTGGACTACGACATCTACGGAACTCGCGTGGCCTCGGATGGGACGGTGCTCGACCCCACGCCCACGGACATTGCCGTCTCCACGGCGACAAACCATCAGATGTATCCCTCCGTGGCTTCAAACGGGACGAACTATTTCGTGGCGTGGGAGGACCAGCGGAACGGCAGCACAAATCGGGACGTCTACGGGGCGCGTGTCACTTTGGCGGGAGCAGTGCCCGATGACCCCTTGGTGGGCATCGCCGTCTCCACGGCGGCAAACCACCAGTACGAGCCCTCGGTAGCTTCCGACGGATCAGACTATTTCGTTGCGTGGTATGACCGCCGAAGCGGTACGAACAACGACATCTACGGAGCGCGTGTCACTTCGGCGGGAGCGGTGCCCGATGACCCCTTGGTGGGCATCGCCGTCTCCACGGCGGCAACCGACCAGCGATATCCCTCTGTGGCCTCTAACGGGACGGACTATTTCGTGGCGTGGGAGGACTGGCGGAACGGCAGCACAAATCGAGACGTCTACGGAGCACGTGTCACTTCGGCGGGAGCGGTGCCCGATGACACCTTGGTGGGCATCGCCGTCTCCACGGCAGCAAACAACCAGCGGCTTCCCTCCGTGGCTTCGAACGGGACGGATTATTTCGTCGTGTGGCAGGATTACCGAAGCGGGACAGGATACTCGGACATCTACGGAACGCGAGTCACCTCGGCGGGGGCGGTGCCCGACGACCCCTTGGTGGGCATCGCCGTCTCCACGTCGGCAAGTGAACAGCGGTTTCCCTCTGTGGCTTCGAACGGGACGGACTATTTCGTTGTGTGGGAAGATTATAGAGAGGGCCCTGCTGACATCTACGGGGCGCGAGTGACGGCAGCGGGTGTGGTTCTTGACGCTTCGGGCATTGCTGTCTCCACGGCGGTGAGCGACCAGGAGGATCTCTCCGTGGCTTCAAACGGAACGGACTATTTCGTTGCGTGGCGTGACTACCGAAGCGGCACGGGCTACGACATCTACGGAACGCGAGTCACCTCGGCGGGGGCGGTGCCCGATGACCCCTTGGTGGGCATCGCCGTCTCCACGGCGGCAAGTAGCCAGCGGTTTCCCTCCGTGGCTTCCGACGGGACGGACTATTTCGTCGTGTGGGAGGACCGGCGGTACTGGGCCACGACGAAATACGACATCTACGGCACGCGGGTGCGGGCGTCCGATGGCTGGCTTCTTGATGGCCCACCGGACACGGGAGGCATCGCCGTCTCCACGGCGGCAAACAGCCAGTACAGCCCCTCGGCAGCTTCGAACGGGACGGACTATTTTGTTGTGTGGGAAGATTATAGAGATGGCCCTGGTAACCTCTACGGGGCGCGAGTGACGGCAGCGGGTGTGGTTCTTGACACTTCGGGCATCGCCGTCTCCACGGCGGCATGGGACCAGGAATGGCCCTCCGTAGCTTCAAACGGGACGGACTATTTCGCTGCGTGGCGTGACTACCGGAACGACGCTGGATGCTTCTGCAATCCGGATATCTACGGAACGCGCGTGACCTCGGATGGGATGGTGCTCGATGCAGCGGGCATCGCCGTCTCCACGGCGGCGAATTGGCAGGTAGATCCTTCTGTGGCTTCAAACGAGGCGGACTATTTTGTGGTGTGGATGGATGGACGAAGCGGCACGGACTACGATATCTACGGGGCGCGCGTGACCTCGTTGTATGGGACGGTGCTCGATGCAGCGGGCATCCTCATCCAGCAAAGTCCCTATGGCGATTCTTATCCCGCCGTCGCCTATTCGGCCTGCGGAAAATATCTCGTGACCTACTATAGGTTCTACGACGATCCGAACTTTCAATCCTCGCGCGTCATGGCACTGACCGTTGAGGATGACGTTCCTTCTGCCGGAGAGGTATCCGCACAAGACTCCGGCAAGCCCTTGACCGTGGAGCGGGCCTCCGGCCAAGTAAAAATCTTTTGGGAGGGGCTTCCCTCCGATTGTGCCGGTGTTATCCAATACAACATCTACGAAGGCAACCTTGACGCTCCCTTCTACACCCATCTGTCGGCCGTGTGCTGGACGGCGGGGACGGACGAGGAAGGCGGCTACCTGAGCGAAATAATTACGCCGGGCTATACGAACGCCTACTATCTCGTCACGGAGTGCGACATGGCGACGGAGGGGCCTTCGGGCTACGACAGCGACGCCGTCGAGCGCAACCCGCTTCTGAACACCTGCGGCCCGCATCCCTGAGCCTTTTTCTTTAAAAAAAGGGGGAGGAGAGAAGCGGTCTTTTCAACAGGACAATTTATCCTGATCGGGATGGATTGAAAGACTATCGCAGAAGGAGAGCTCCGCCGACGTCAGGAGGCGTCGTCAGGCAACAACTACGCGGCTCGCGAAGGCCGCCCTTTTTTGCCGCGGCCCTTGCGGCGGGAGGGAGCGGAAAGTGATGCGTCGGCCTTGGCCACGCAGTCCCGCAGGGCCTTGCGCAGGCCGTCGAATTCCTCCTCGAAGCGGTGCAGGTTCAGCCACACCTGCTTCAGGGTGGGCTGAACGTAAGGCAGGTAGCGCCCCGTGCCGCGCTCCACCTTCTGGTAGGCGAACGTGCCGAGGGCCTTGAGGTTGCGCTGGAGGCTCACGTATTCAAAATCTTCCCGGACGGGCCGTCCGTTCCAGCGATTCTTGGAGCGCGAGAGGAAATAGCCGATCATCTCCGTCCGGAAGCGCTCCGTGAGGGACGTGTAGGAATCGCGCAGCAGGGACGCGAGGTCGTAGGTGTAGGGCCCGCGGCGCGCGTCCTGGTAGTCCACGACGCCGATGCCTTTTTCGCGAACGAGCAGGTTGCGCGAATGGTAGTCGCGGTGGCAGAGAACCCAGGGCTGCTGCGCGGCGCGGCGCGCGAGGGCGCGGAAACCTTCCTGCAGGGCGAGCTTCTGCGCCGGCTTGGGTTTCACGCCCAGCAGGCCGCAAAGAAAGTAGCGGTAGGTGTGTTCGAGTTCCTCCATGAACTTCTTTTCGTCCAGGATGCTCTGGTACGCAACGTCGCTCGGGCAGAGCTTGTCGGTCGCCGCTCCCTGCAGCGTGACCAGCAGGTCGATGGCCTTCTTGTAGTAGGTGCGCGCCGCGCGCGGACTCTCGCGCGCAAAGAACGCTTCGAGCGTTTCCTCGCCGAGGTCCTCGACCACCAGGAGGCTCCCCTTTTCGTGAACGCCCAGGATGCGCGGGACGGGGATGCGGTACCTTTTCAAGTACTCATTCATCGCCAGGTGAGTCTTGTGCAGCCCGTTGGAGGGGGGAGGATAGGAAACCGCCACGTAGGAGGCTCCCGTGTGGGTTCGGAGGCGGAAGAAGCGTCGCACCGAGGCGTCCCCGGCGAGCGGCTCCACGGCCTTGATTTGTGTGTGCAAGCCCTCCGGCAAAAGCATAGTTTAGTCTACCAGAATTTTCAACCGAATGCAAGGGAAAAATTCGCGGAATGCGGGCTACGGCTGCTTCGAAAACCAGGGTGCGGGGTCGAGTGGCCGCGCCCCTTTGCGCAGCTCGAAGTAGAGCTGCGGGCCGCTAAGGGAGCCCGTTTTTCCGGCGCGGGCGATGACGTCGCCCTTCGCGGCCGCGTCGCCCTCGCCCTTTTCGAGCGAGTCGTTGTGGGAATAGACCGTGAAATAGCCGTGGCCATGATCGAGGATGAGGGTCTGCCCGTAGCCCTCGAACCATCCGCTGTAGACGACCGCGCCGTCGAAGACGGCGCGGACGGGCGCGCCCTGGAGCACCGCGAACGTGAGGCCGTTGTGCGGAACGCGCGTGCGGAACTGCGGATGCTCCATCGTGCCGTAGGGCACGACGACCTCGCCCTCGACGGGGCGGGGCAGGAGACCTCGGAAGGCCTCGATGTTCAAAAGCCCCGAGACGGCCGGGCCGAGTGGCACGCCGGCGAAGAATTGGGAGAGCATCCGCCGCGCGCGCTTGATCTCCTCCACGGCGCGGTCCCGGAGCGCCTTGTCTTCCGCAAGCTGCGCGACGAGCGCTTCGTATTCTGCACGCTTTCGAGAAATTTCGTCGCGGCGGCCCTCGATTTCGTCCTCAATGATGCCGAGGCGCGCGATTGTCTCGCCGAGGCGCGCCTCTTTCTCGCGCGTTTCCTCATGAAGCGCGAGCAGGCGCGCAAGAAGCGCGGACTCTTCCTCGGTCAGGTGCGTAAGGTAGCGGTAGCCCCGGAGGGCGCCTCCCAGGCTTCCCTCCACGGCGAGCGCCCGGAGCGGGCGCGGCGGCCCCATTCTGTGGAGCGCGACGAGCACCATCGAGAGCCGCTCCTGTTTTTTCTTCCGCTCGAACTCCAGCTGCGCGATCTGGGCGCGCAGCGCGTCGCGCTCCCTCGTGCGGCGCTCGCGCTCGAGCGCCAAGCGCCCCGATTCGGCCCGGAGCAGGCGCTGCTCCTTTTCGAGGCGCTCCATTCGCGCGAGAAACGAATCGCGCGCCTCGTCGATGCGCGCAAGGCTTTCTCGAAGTTCCTCGATCTCCGCCCGGAGCCGCGCCTCGAGCCCGGACATGTCGGAGGTTTCCGCGAACGCCGCGCCCGCGAGCCCCGACGCCATCGGGACAAGCGCGACGGCCGCGGCGAGGGCGCTATGAAGACGAGGCAAGAACGTTTTTTCCAGGCGTATCCGGAAGCGGGAGCCCGAGCGCCTCAAGCACCGTCGGATAGACGTCAATAATGCGCGGCTCCGGGGAAGCGATGGGGCGGCTCGAGAAGAGGATGCCCTTGACGAGCTCCGGGTCGAGCGAGCAGTGGTCGGCGCTCCACTTCTTGTTGTTGGATTCCGTCAAACGCTTGGGGGCACCGCCGAGCGAGGTCTGCCACGAGACGCGGTAGGGGGGGCGGTTCGCGGCGCGCAAATCGGGCGCGTTCGGGTCGAAGGAACGGTAGATGTCCTCGCGCCGGTAGACGCGGTGCACGGGATGAAGGCCCGTCTCCTCGTCCACCCACGCTTCGAGCTTCTCGATAATTTCGTCGCGGAGGGTTTCATATTCCCCGCCAGGCGAGACGATGCCCTTCGGCTCGCGCCCGCGCAGGTTGATGTAGATGTTTCCGAGGCCCATGGCGTAGGCCTTCGTGCGCGACCAGTCCACGTTCTCGAAAAACTCGCCGCCCCCGAAGAGGTCCTCCAGGTTCTTCGGGCCGCTCGGCATGCCGAAGAGCGTCATGTAACCCTCCCGGATGAGCCAGGTGTTGTAGTTGACGGCGTAGCGCCACGTGCCGAAGCCGTGGTCGGAGACCACGAGAAGGAGCGTGCGGTCATCGAGTTTTTTCATGGCCCCGCCCACGATCTCGTCCATCTTCTGGTAGGCGCGCAGCATCTCGCCGCCGTAGCGCTCCGCGAGCTCGGCGTCGTAACGCGGGTGCTCGGGGTCGAGGAGGCGCCAGAACGTGTGGCCGATCCTGTCGGTGAACTCGAACACCTGCGCGTAGAGGCGCGGCGACTCCGGCTCGTCGAGGAACGCCTCGAGCATCGCGCCGTCCTCTTCGACGGTGTTGTACATGTCGCCGAGGAACGCCGCCTCGCCGAAAAGCTCCTGGTCGAGCGACCACGTGTCGGTGACCCAGCCGATGGTCTTGAAGAAGCCGAAGCGATTAAATAATTTTCCGGCAAAATCCTTCGGGTGCGTCAGCGGCACGGGCGAATCGGCCGGGTGGAAGTTGATGGGCAGCAAATTCATCCGGAGTGGGTGGGCGCTCGTGAGATAGAAGCGGCTCGAGCCCTTGAACTTCACCACGGGATTGAAGACGAATTCGAATTCCAGCCACCGGCTCCATTCGCCCTCGCGGAGCGTAAGCTTCTCGCTTCCTACCTCGACCGTGATTTCCCGCTCACCCGAGCGGGCAAGAAGCATCGGAACGTCGATGCGTTTGGGGTAGCGGGGCTCTTTCTCGCCCTCTCGGGCGGGAAAAAGCTCCTTCGTCGAGGGGCCGTAGACCTCGGTCTCGGCGGAGTCGTCGAATTCGGGAAGCTCGAAAATCTCGACGCTGAACTTGTTCTCGTCCATGATGAACTCGGGGTCGGTCGTGTAGTAGGAGGGCGTGCCCACGCGGCCGCGCACGTCGGGAACGCCCAGGCCCGAAAGCATCCACCCGCACTGGAAGGAGTCGGGCGGGAAGGTCGCGGGCATGCGAAAAACCTCGGCGCAGCCTCCCCCGTTGGAAACCGCCTCCCACATCGTGAGGCCCCGGCGGTTGTTGATCGGGTCGGGCACTTGCGTCGGAACCCAGCGGTCCGCCATGGAATACAAGGGATAGAGCGCCAGCACGCCGAGCACTACGGCCGCGACGAGCGCGACGGAGCGGCGCGCCCACGCAAGCATGAGCACCACCCAGACCACGAACCCCAGGGCGATGGCCGCGCCGGGACCCAGGAAAAGCGCGTTGCGCTCGCCCCAGAGGAACGGTCTGGAGCTCTCGGTCATCATGGCGAACGTCGGGATGTAGGTGTCCTCCTTGCGGCGTAGAAAGTCGAAAATATTCGTCTCGCCCGGGTCGAGTCCCGTCGAGAAGGAAGACCATGAGACGGGCGTCTGCGGCGGATTCGGCGGCAGGATGGGCGCGTAGCTGCCCCGGTCGCGGAGCGTGCTCAGATTGGGAAGCTTTCCTTGCTCCATCCAGCGCTCGACGAGCTTCGCGTCGGCGCCGTCGAAGCCCAGGATGACGACGCGCTCGACGTCCTGCGCCGCCGCCAGGGAGGCGGCAAGAAGCGGGACGAAGAAGAGGCAAACCAGGCGTTTCATGGCGCGCACGCTTCCATTATAGAAAGAACACCCCTCGACGGCAAACGGCCGCGCTGATTCCTTGCTTGCGCATCGTGATCAGGGTGACGCCGAACGGCGTGGACAACGCGTTTTCGAAGTGATACAATAAGCGCGGGAAAAGCAACCAAAAAATTGAAAAAGAGGTTACGCTATGGCAAAGAAAAGCTCCAAGAAATTAGACGGTTCCTGCCTGTGCGGCGCCGTGAAATTCGAGGCCGCGGACCCGAGTTCCTGCTTCAACTGTCACTGCTCCATCTGCCGGAGGGCGTACGGAGCGGCCTTCGGGACGTTGGCGGGCTTCGAGAGCGAGAATCTTCGAATCACCTCGAGCCCCGACAACCTGACGCGCTACCGCACGGATTCCGACGCCACGCGGAGTTTCTGCAAAAAATGCGGCAGCACGCTCTTCTACGAGTCGCCGCATGCTGAAGGGGAAGTGTACGTGACGCTGGCCAACCTCGGCGAGGAGCACGATCTCCGGCCCGAGTGCCACTATTTCGTCGACCACGGGGCGAAGTGGTTTGCGATCACGGACTCCCTGCCCCAGCACGGCGGGGAATCCGGAACCGAGCCCAAGTAGCAAAGAGCGGATCGCCCCTCTGAAGCGGTGGCCGGGAACGTGCGCCACGGGGCGTGCGCTCCGGGCCGGGGTTTGCGCGCTCTTGGAGCGCTACGATGAGGCGGGAAAGCAACAATAAATAAATGAAAGAGAGGTTTCTCTGTGGGAAATGAAAGCTCCAAAAAAGTAACCGGTTCCTGTCTGTGCGGAGCCGTCAAATTCGAGGCCACGCCCCCGGGCCTTTACTTCATTCACTGCCACTGCTCCAACTGCCGGCGGGCGCACGGAGCGGCCTTCGTGACGTGGACGGGCTTCAAGAACGAGAATTTCAAAATCACCTCGAGCCCCGACAACCTGACGCGCTACCACACGGACACCAACGCCACGCGGAGTTTCTGCAAAAAATGCGGCAGCACGCTCTTCTTCGAGTCGCGGGAGGGGGAAGGGGAAGCGGAAGAGGAGGTAGCCGTGGCGCTGGCCAACCTCAACGGGGAGCCCGGCCTCGAGCCAGAAGGCCACTATTTCGTCGACCACAAGGCGAAGTGGTTTCCGATCACGGACTCCCTGCCCCAGTACGGCGGGGAATCCGGAGACGAACCCAAGAAGTAAAGCGCCGGTCATCCCACTGAAGCGGTGCGGCCGGGTCCCGACTCCCCGACCGAAGGCCGGGGGCCGAGGATGCTCGACACAAGTCGGCAGGCGTGCGCCCCGGGGCGTGGTGGTCTGCGCGAACTAGAGACGCAAGCCTCTACCCGGCCGTCTCTTTCCACACGCCGCACACCAGCTTTCCGGCGCATAGCCCCAGAGCTCCCGACACGGCCAGCCCCTTGAGGAGCACCGGAAGGGGCAGATTCATGCTGGCCGCGGCCGCCATGAGCACGGCGACGAGCACCGTGAGCACGACGGCCTCGCCTATGTTATCGAGCGTGAATACGCCCACCAGCCCCGCGAGGCCGCCGGCGAGGGCGGCAAATACCGTTGGCATCAAGCCCAGCCACCACCCGGCCACGGCCGCTGAGACCGCCGCGGCGAGCAGGAAGCCGACGGCGTAGACGAGGGCGCCTGGCTCTTCGGGACCGCCGAAGTCTTCGGGGGCGGGCTCTGTCGGGGTGACAGGCGAGCTACACGATTCGGGCTCTTTCAACAAACGGCCGTGGCCTCGATCTCGATCAGAAGCTCCGGACGGCAGATATCCGTTATGAGCGTGACGGACGGAAACGCCGGCAGGCACAACAAGCGGCTGATCCTTTGGTAGGCCTCGAGAGACTCCTCGTTCTTGCAAAACACGGTGGCCATGCAGATGTCCTTCAAGCTTCCTCCCTCCGCCTCGAGGATCGACGCGATATTAAGAAGCGTCTCCATCGCCTGGCCTTCGGGGTCGTCCAGGTACACGGTCTTGCCTTCCTCGTTGATGCTTGCGGTTCCCGACACGAAGACCATCTTCTTTTCCTCCATGTCAACCACTGCCCCGCGGGAGAAGGCGGAGCCGTACGAAAATGCCTCGTTTTGCCGCTTGTTCCCAAGCAGGCGAGCCTGAACCTCGCCGGATTCTCCGGGGCTCAGCGCGAGGACGTCCATGAGGCATTCCTCGTCGCCGCCCCGCCCCTGGATCCCCGTGCTTGCGGGCAGGTAGCTGTCGCCGTTTTCACGGATGAGGCCATGTTTTTTGAAGTGGGCGGTCCGGGCGGCGTTGAATTTCCCGTACCAGTTCCCGAACCAGGAAATGTAAATCCAGGTTCTCACGACGTGCAAAAAAGACAAGCCGTGCGCGTCGAGGCAGCGGGTGGCGTTGTTGAACATCTGTTCGGCCTGCCTGGGGGCGTCGGGAGGCTGCGCCCCGTTGCTGTTTTTTCCACGAACGCTGGGGAGGTACACGAATCGACCACCTGCCGCCGACCAGGAGCGTCCTTTGATGTTTCCCGGGCATTCGATCGTGGAAACGGCCGCTTCGCCCCGGTTGCGAGGAGAAATCCCCCACAACTGGACGCCGGAAAAGTCCTCGGTCGAGGACGGGCAGCCTTCGATGAAAGTGAGTGGGAGCGAAGGATCCAGCCCATGCTCCCGGAAGACCGCTTTCCGGGTTTCCAAAATCTCCCGCTTCGCGGACAATTTTCCGTAGAGCTTTTCCTGGATGGGTTGTATGCCTTTCTCGGCCAGGAACGCGCCGACCTCCGCCAAGGCCGGCCGCGGGGGTTTCTTAAGTGGCTGGCCTCCTTCCCCGCCCAGCGTGAGGAAATATTCGGTGTATTCCGACCGTTCGACTGTGTGTATTTTCATTTTATTTCGCCTCCATAACGCAACGAAAACCCGTGTCCGCGGCCCAGTAGGAAGGGTTGCTCCAAAGCCTTCTGGCGCAGCGAACGTTGTACCGGGCCTGTCCCGGCATGGTTCCGGACCAACCGCCGCCGCGGAGAGTTTTTCGTGTATTTGATTCGCGCCCCTGTCGGGGTGTGCGAAGAAGATCAGGGTTATTCTGCCGCCATTCCGACAAATCCGAGACCCGTGAAGGATCGTAGTAATTCTCCTTGTACCAGTCCGAGTCTCTGGGACCCTTGGGGTCTTTCGAATTCCGTGAAAAGTCGTAGTAATTCTCCCCGTACCAGTCCGAAACCCATTCCCACACGTTGCCGGCCATGTCCATGCACCCGTAGGGGCTTGCTCCACCGGGAAAACTGCCTACGGGAAGAGGCCCGGCCTCGGGCTCATGCCCGGTGCGGCATCGCTCGGGATCCCAGCTGTCGCCCCAGGGATAGCGGCGGCCGTCCGCACCGCGCGCGGCCTTTTCCCACTCGGCCTCCGTGGGAAGCCGCTTGCCGGCCCACCGCGCGTAGGCCGCGGCGTCCCTCCACGACACGCCGCGCACGGGGAGGCGCACCTGACTCTTTACAAGCTCCTGAATCTTTTCCTCTGTCTTTTCCCCGGTCTTTTCCTCTTTCGCCATGTGGCGTAGAGCCTCGACGGCCGAGCGCCAGCGGAGCCCGGCCAGCCGCTTCCGGGTCGCCTCTTCCTCGTCGGTGTTTTCAGAAGGAATTTTCTCGAACTCATCGAGCGTCATGCCGTAGCGCTTCTCGTAGTAGGCAACGAGGTCGAGGCACCCTTTCGCAGAGAAGCGGAACCAGGGGCCTTCCACCTTGTCGAACGCCTCCGCCGCGCGGACGAACTCGGCGAACTGGGCGTTCGTCACCTCGTGGGCGTCGATAAAGAAGGGCGAGACGTAAACCCGGTGCGCCGGAGATTCATCGGGGCTGCCGTCGTCCGAGCCCATTAAGAACTGCCCCCCGGGTACCAGCACCATGCCGGCGGGCCGGTTCTCCACCGCATGACTCCACGGGGCCGGCGCCCCGGCCGCCAGAAGGAGCAGAAGAATGACGCAGCAAACGGTTTCTTTACAAGTCTTTGGCACAGCGAAATCCCAACGTGAAGTTTCGAAACTCCGGTTCATAGAAAAAGCGCTCGGCGCACCGCGCGTAGCTCGGATAGTTCTGTGAGCCCCCTCCCCGGACGGCACGTTGCGCCCCCGCCTCGGGCCCCGGAGGGTCGGTATCCGGCGCGGTGCTGTAATAATCGCTTCGGTACCAGTCCGCGCACCACTCCAGGACGTTCCCCGCCATGTCGTAGCAGCCGACGGGGCTCACGCCTTTCTCGAAGCTTCCCACGGGGGCGGGATAGATGAAGCCGTCCTTCTCGTACCCCTTGGCGGAGATGTCCATGCCCTTCTTCTCGCCGCCCAGGTTGGCGTATCCCCAGTGCCAGTCGTCCCCCCAGGGCCAGCGTCGGCCGTCGAGCCCGCGGGCGGCGCGCTCCCATTCCGCCTCGGTGGGCAGCCGCTTTCCGGCCCAGGCCGCGTAGGCGAAGGCGTCGAACCAATCGATCCCGACCACCGGAGTGTCGTCCGCGGTGAAGGTCTCCGAGTGAAACGGCGTCGTCCGCGCATAGTCGGAATCCGCAAGGAGAGGGTTATAATCGCGCCAGTACCTCGGAGTATGGTCTTTGTCCCGAGGCTCCTCCGGATGGCAGCGCCCGTGATCGCCCGTGGCTTGGATCCACTCGAGGAATTTCCGGTACCGGGCGTTCGTCACCTCGTAGCGGTCGATGGCGAAGCCGTCGAGTCCGACCGTCCGCGCTGGGCGCTCGTCCTCGTGGCGCCACGCGGGAGCCGCGTGCGCGAGCACCACCTCGAGGGGACGCAGCGGCTTTTCCTCCGGTAGCTCGCGCAACTCGGGATGAGTCTCGGACGTGCCCATCACGAATTCCCCGGCGGGCACCACCACCATTTGAGACTCGTCCCGCCCGTGGATAATCTCGCGGACGGCCTCCTGCGGAAACCCTTCCGGCCCCTTCCGCTCCGCGCCGGCCCGCGTCAAGAACCAAGCCGCGCCCGCCGCGACGACGAGCAGCAGCAGTATGCCTAAGACCCAGCGAATCAAGCTACCCGTCATAAGGCGTACCGCGTGTGCAGCGGCGCGGGCGTCCGCCCCGCGCCTGGAATTACATTGCTCATAATCTCAACGCCCATGGTTCTACTCGATGGTCAGCATGAAGTTGACCAGATCGTCGATTTGCTGCGCCCGGAGGTGCGAAGTGCCGCCGTGCGTGTCCATGCCCATCCGCGCCTTCGAGGCGAAGTGCAACTTCGCCATCTCGGACCGCTCCTTGTACCAGATCGTTTCGTTGAAGCCGACTTCCCGGCGCCCCGGCCTTTCGGGGATTCCGCCGAGGAGCGGGTTGTACTTGAGCTCGCGGAGGGCGAGGTGTCCGGGCGTGGCCGCCACTTCGCGCAGCGTTCGCGCCAGCCCGTTGTGCAGGAAGACGGGAGGCCGGTCCCATATGCCCCGCAGCTGGCTGATCGTGACGTTTCCCTGCTCTTCCTCCGCCCGTCCGGTGTCCCACGGCTCGAGGTCCCGCGCGTACCGGTTTATCGCGTCCAGGCGGTTCATCCCGATAAGGGTGAATGCCCCGTCCCGGGCCGTGAAGGTGACCACCGGCGGCATCGCCTGTTCCCTGCTCCTGTACGAATACATACCCCCCTCCTTGTCCGTGAAGTCGCCCTGGCCCACGAGGTTCTTCCTCGTAAACGCGGGGGGAGTGTGGCACGCGCTGCATCCGACCTGGGGCTCGAAAAACACCTCCCGTCCGCGCAGCACGGATTCGTTCGTCGGATCGTACGGGTTGGGAAGAAGGTGCGGCTCGGCAATCTGCCACTCCCCCACGAAGCGCACGAGGTCGCGCATGGCGAACGCTTTCCCGAAAAACTTCATCGATAAATCCCGAAACATCTCGTCCCGGCGCTCTTCCCTGTTCGCATCGAAGGTCGTCGAGGAGTCCATGCTGGCTTGCACGTCGTCGGTGCCCGTGAGCTCGTAATGGGCTTTAATCCAGGTCAGGTCGTATCCCGGCACGGGGCGCATGAAGTCGTCGGCGGGATTGTGCTCCATGATCATGGAGCGCGGCTCGAAGGCCGAGATCACGCCCTCGTAGAAAAACGGCTGGACCTCGAACAGCCCGCGCATCTGGGGCACGCCCATCGTTCCCCCGTTGACCAGGTGGCCGACCGGGTCGTCCGGAGAGACGAACTCCTGCCCGACGACCTGGCTGACGCCCCACGGTCTGCTGTCCCCCATGTCGAGGTAGTGGCAGTGAAAGCAGGACGTGTCGCCGTCCGAGGAAAAGACGCTGGTGTGCGCGAAGATCTCTCCGCGCTCCGCGTTGGTGTCGGGAACGGGGCGCTTCAGAACGGAGGGGTCGACGACCATTTCCCTGGAATCACCCGTCGCGGTGTCGATCACGGAGAGCGTGCCGCCGAGAAAGTTGGCGACGAAAATTTTTCCGTCCGCGGGGGTGTTTTCCGGGCCAGCCGCGATTCCGATGGGCTGCATCCCCACCGTGTAGACGGTGACCGGCGCGAGGTAGTCGCTGGGCTCCGCGGCGTCCGGGTTGATCTTCCACTCCTGCACCTGGTTGCTTCCCTGCATCGTGACGAAGAGGCGATCGCCCACGAGCGCCATGTTGAACGGGAGCGCCCCCACGACGCGCATGAGATCCGGCGGAATGTCGCCCTTGAAGTCGCCGAACGTCGATTCGGCCGTGTCCGACGTGTACCGCACCCACTTCCTGTGGGCCTCGTACCGATTCGCGACCAGGATATGCTCTAGTTTTCCCGCCGGCGGGTCTTCGGGAATCGACAGCTTGCTGAGATTAACGATAACTATATCGTTCTGGAGGTCGCGGAACTTGATTTCGGAAGTGCCGTCCACGGCCTGGAAAGGCCCGAGGACCGTCTGCTCCGATTTGGGAAAAACCTTGCCCGTCTTGATGTCCCGCCAGACCGAAAAGTGCGCGGCCGGGTTGGTGCGATCCCAGGTTTCTCCCCCGTAAGGATCGCGCTCCCTCGCCCCCCCGAAGCCGATCCCCGCCGTCGAGGCGATGAGATAGTCGGCTCCCGTCGGGGGATGGTGGTAGACCTTGAGATCGTTCACGAAGTTCTGAATGAAGATCGCCCCGACCTCCCGAAGGCTCCGCGTGTCCACGATCGCGATGTCCTGCGTGCCCGTGTTCCCGATGAACAGGTACCGCTCGTCCGTGCTCAACGTGCAAAACCTCGGCTTGCTGCGGGGATTCCCCACGGGGATGCCGGGCCCCACCGACGCCTTGTTTATCCATTCCGCAACCGCCTGGTAGTCGGGGTCCTCCGGCGGATTGTGGAACACGACAGTGCCCCCGGCGTGCCTCAGGTTTTTCGGCTCTATGTTCGCGTAGCCGCCGAACTGCGTTCCGACGACGGCGCGAAGCAGGCGGCTTTCCGAAGCGCTCCCGGGTTGAACGTGCGAGACCGCCGACAGAAAGCTGCGCAGCGGGTCTTCCCCCGCGAAGAAGCCCCCCTCGGATTCCGCGTGGCAGTCGCCGCACTTCTCCTGAAGTATCGTGTGAATGCTTTTCTGGCCGGAATCGCCGTCGAAGAACTCCTTGTCGTCCAGCCCCCCGAGCTCGCGCACCCCGGTACGGAACGTGTCGCCGTCCGCGTCGACTTCGACGACGAAAACCTGGTCGAGGTAGCGGTCGGTAACGTAGCACGTCCGGCCGTCCCGGGTGAAGGCGGCGTCCTGGCAGTAGAAGTCGAGCGGAACCTCCGAGACCACCGCGTCGGTCCGGGTATCGATCACGGACGCAAAGTTCGAAAACCGGCTGTTGACCCACAGGAACCTGCCACCGGGGTGCATTCTCAACTTGAAGGGGCTTGACGCCGCGGGGCCGGCTTCCCCGTCCGGCTTTAGAGGAATTCGCCCGACGACTTTTTCACGCGCAACGTCGTAGACGGCCACCTCGCTGCCCGGCTCAAGCTCTGAGCCTTGCAGGCCGACGTAGACCTTCGTGCCGTCCGTGCTGACGGCCACGTCGATTGGATGATCCCGCCGCGGCTGCGGCTCCGGGCTCGGATGGGGATTCTTCACGGGGACAAGATTGGTCCTTTCGTAAGGCAGGCCGTAAGCCCAGCGCCGGCTGGTCAGTATTCCAAACCGGGAAAGCGGCGTGGGAATTTCCTCCCGGAGCCCGCCCGGCTGGGTCTTCTTCGCGGAAAGCATGGTTGCCGAGAAGAAGGAAATCGTTGAAACCGCGAGCGCGGCCAGCCACACCCACCGCAGCCAGTCCGTCTCACGCCGCATCGCGCGCTCCGATTCGGTCTCGCAGGATTCGTTCGGCATGCCTAAAGCGTCCTCAAGTACGCGACCATGTCGTCGAGGTCTTCTTCAGAAAATCCTCTCACGAGACCGTGGGTCCCGTTCGGGTTATGGTCGGTAAAAATTTCCTTGAGCGTCTTGGCGCGTCCGTCGTGCAGGTAGGGCGCCGTGCGGTAGCAGTCGCGGAGGGCGGGCGTGTCGAAGCGCGAGCGCAGATCGATTTCCGCCGCCAGCCCGAGGTCATGCTTTCGGTTGTCGGAGTATGAGGGGGCCATGTGGCACACGTCGCAGCGCGCTTGCCGGTACAGCCGTTCGCCGCGCTCCACGGCCTCGGTGTTCTTGCCGCGATGGGGATTCGGCATCCGCCGCAGCGAGCCGATGTAGGCCAGCAGCGGTTCGTGGTATTCCGGGTCGGGAAGGAACCCCATAAAGCGCTGGCCCGCGGCCACCGCGACCTCCATGTCCTTACGCACGCCCGACCACATGGCCGGCGGCGTGTCGTGGATGTCGCGGAGGGATTTGACGTTCTTCGGGTTTCCGGCGCCGTCGTTCAGGAGGTCCCAGTTGAAGGCGTCCATCGTGGCGTCCTCCTGGTGGCAGCTGGCGCAGGAGGCCCACCTCTGAAACGTAACAATCGCGTCGTTGAACAATAGCTCGCCCTTTCGCCGAAGCGTCATTTCCTGCGGCGGGCCGAGCCGGACGACCTCTCGGACGGCGCCGGTCGAGGCATCCAGGAGGGAGACGGTGTCGCTGAAGTAGTTGCACACCCACAGCTCGTTTCTTTCCTCGTGGAGCGCTATGCCTCTCGGCCCCAGGCCGCCGGCGTCCACGCGCCTTGCAATATTGCGCAGCAAGAGAATTTCAACGTCCCTCGCCAGGCGCGCCACCTCCTCTGGATAGCTTTCTTTAGCCAGGGATACCGCTTTTTTGAGGTCCACAATCGCGACCTCGTGGACCCCCGCTAGCGAAACGTAAAGCCGCTTGTCGTCGGAGGACACCACCGCGCCCCACGGGTTGGACGCTCCGTCAAGCAGATGGTCCAGAAGAAGGGTAACGAAAAAGCCGGAAGTTTCGAGATCGAGGACGGAGAAGCCGTTCGAGTGCGTGAACCCCCGCTCCAACTGCGTGGGGATGGCTAGGTCGCGGGAGACCAGGTGCACGACGAATGACCATTTACCGCTTCGCGAGCAGGCGACCTGGCGCGGCAGCGCGCCCTCTCCGAGCTTCCTCGTTTCCAGCACCTGACCGGAAGCCGGATCGACCAGCGACACGTCCCGCGAGAGGCCGTTTGTGACCACGAGCCGCGCGCCGTCCGGCGTTTCCGCCACGTAGCGCGGGTTCCTTCCCACCGGCGTTTCGAACACCGTCTCGCCGGTCTTGGCGTCGATGATGGAAAGGGTGTCGGACAGGGAGTTGGCAACGTAGAGCTTCTTTCCGTCGGCAGATACCGTCACGCCGTAGGGGCCGTAACCCGTCTCGATTTTTCGCATGTGGCGCCGTCTCTCAACGTCCAGCACGGCCAGGGCGTTTGCGTAGAGGCTCGTGACGTAGAGCGTGCGGCCGTCCAGAGAGAGGGCGGCGTGGGCCGGCTGGGGAGGCACGGGAATCTCGTCCACCACCTTCAGCGCCCGCGCGTCCAGCACGCTGACGGAGTCGGACGTCTGGTTCACCACGTAGGCCCGGCGGCCGTCCGGAGAGAAACAGACGTGCATCGGAGAGCGGTATACGGGCTTGCTCTCGGCCTCCGTAATCACGGTGGCCTCCGGCGCCGCGGGCCGTCTGATAAGCGCGGGACTGTCGGGGCTTATCAGCACGGGCTCGTTATCGCCGAAATAGTCTCTGGAAGGCTGTCCATCGGGACTGCCGCTGATGACGATCAGCAGGGTCCAGGCAACGACCGTGAAACCAAGCAATGTTCTTAACGCAAACGATTTCATCTTCATCCCCTTCTCAGCCATTGGATATAGGCGACGATTTTGTCCACGTCCTCTTTGGAAAGATGTTCCCGGTAGGCGGGCATGGGGGTTTTCTGATTCTTGAGGAAATAGCGAGCCAGGGGATTGGCCTCGAGACGGCTGATGGTTCCGTCAAGTATCCACTCCCGCAGCTCCTCCTCGTTCCGCACCAGTTTTCCGAAATCCCTTCCGTCCCAGGGCGGAATGAAGCCCTTGAAGCTTCCGGGATTCGGAACGCCTCCATGCCCTCCCGGCCCGTGACAGCCGAAGCAGCCCGTCCGCGCGGCGATCTTTTTTCCTTCGTAGGCGTTTTCGGGCATCTCCGGCTCATACCAGGACACGGCCTGGAAGTACGCCACCAGATCATCCAATTCTTGGGAAGACAGGAGTCCCTCGTAGGCGGGCATGGGAACGAGGGGTTCCGGCTCTTCCTCGCCGCCGGCCGTTTCCTCTGAGACGGCAAGGAAGCGCTGCGACACTCCGTACAGAATCCACTCTCGAATCTCATCCTCGGTCTCGTGGTAGATAACGTCGGCTCCTATATCCCAGGCGGGCACAATGTTCTCCAGGGAGCCCGGATTGGCGATGCCCCCGGTTCCCTCCGGACCGTGACAGGCAAAACACCCCAGCCGCCAGGCGATTTCTTGCCCACGAATGGCCGCGGTGCGCTCCGGCCTTCGGAGTTGGAAGTACAGGATTCCTCCGAGCCCGATGACGGCGACGCCCACAGCGAGCCACCAAAGCCTGCGCCTCTTTATCGGCTTTCCCTCAAGAAAAGAAGAGGTTCCAACCCGCTCCTCTCACGAGGAAAGCCACAATGCCCCGGTCGGGGATTATTGTTGGCAAACATAAAACGTTAAAGAAAAGCAATTGCCGTGCCAGCTTTCCCTTCGGGTCGGAAACCCGTATGCGTTTCGCCCGCAACTCGTTGAAAATAAAGGGTTTTTTCGCAATCCGGGACCGACTCTCCGCGTCACCGTCACGCCCGCTCCGGCCCGGGGCGGGTGGTCAACCGCTGACGCCAGGGGGGATCGTTTGCTGCTTAAAGGAAAATTGTCTTTTATTTACAAGACGTTATAGCGCCATGGTCAGAATTTGAACAGGCTTCTCTTACTAACCATCGGCCGGGAATTCGGTGATGGCCGGGCTTAGGCTAAAGCTTTGCTTTCAGGGTGTTTCGGGAAATGCCGAGGATGCGCGCGGCCTCGGAGATGTTGCCCCCCGTCGCTTCCAGGACGTGGTTGATGTACTGGCGTTCGAGCTCGCCGAGGCTGGCCAGGGAGCCCGGAGCAAAGAAGCCGTGCCGCTTGATGAAAGCGGAGGTCTGGAGCTCCGCGGGCAGGTGCTTTACGTCCACCTCGCCCTGCTCCGACAAAAGGGCCGCGCGCTCCACAACGTTGCAGAGCTCCCGGACGTTGCCGGGCCAGGGGTAGGCGAGGAGAACCTCCTCGGCCGCGGGGGTAAGCGACAGGTTCCCCTTCCGCAGGTCGACGGCCAATTGGTTCAGGTAGAATCTTGCGAGAACTATGATGTCCTTCCCGCGGCTTCTCAGGGGGGGGACGTCGATCTGAAAGACTTTCAATCGAAAGTAGAGGTCTTCCCGAAAGTCCCCGGAGCGGACGAGGGCCGGAAGGTCGCGGTTGGTCGTGGCCACGATGCGGACGTTCGCCCGCACCTCGCGCTGCCCTCCCACCCTGCGGAACGGATGCCCTTCGATGACGCGAAGAAACTTCGCCTGGAGCCCAGGCTTCATCTCCGAAATTTCGTCGAGGAAAAGGGTGCCGCCGTCGGCCATCTCGAAAAGCCCCGGCCGCGCCTCCTTCGCGTCGGTGAAGGCGCCTTTTTCGTGGCCGAAGATTTCGCTTTCAAGAAGATTCTCCGAAAAAGCGCTGCAGTTCGCCTTCACCATGGGATCGCCGGCCCTCGAGGACGACCGGTGGACGGAGTCGGCCACCAGCTCCTTGCCCGTCCCCGTCTCGCCGACCACAAGTACCGGCGTGTCCGCCTCGCTCACTTTTTGTATCTGGCTCCTCAGGGACACGATGCAGGGGCTTTCCCCCAGAATTTCTCCGACGCCGCCCCGCCTGCGCTTTTCGTGCTCCAGCCTCCGCACCTCCTGGCGGAGGCCGCGGGTCTCGAGCGCTTTTTCGACCGTCAGGTGCAGCCCTTCGAGCTCGAAGGGCTTTACGATGAAATCGTGGGCCCCCTCCTTCAGGGTGCGGACGGCCGTCTTTATCTCGGGAAACGCCGTCATCATGATGACCAGGATCTCGCGGTCGATCTCGAGGGCCGAATGGAGCACCTCGAGGCCGGAGGCGTCCGGCAGCTGAACGTCGAGGAGAACCAGATCGACCTTCTGCGCGTGCAGGATTCGCTTGGCCTCGGATACCTCCGCCGCGCAAAGCACGTCGTACGCGTGCTTGCGGAACGACTTTTCCAGGGAGGCGCTGAGGCTCTCGTCGTCTTCGACAATCAGCAGGGTTATTTTTTCGTGCATCAGACTCGCGGCCGGTCTTCGGTGCGGGCGGGCGGCCTTCCGGGAAGCTCCACCGTGATGGTCGTTCCGGCGCCGGGCGCGCTTTTCACGCGGATCGCGCCGCCGTGCTCCTCGATAATCTGGCGGCATATCGCCAGCCCGAGACCCGTGCCCTCGGGCTTCGTCGTGAAGAACGGGTCCCAGATTTTTCCCAGGCGCTCGGGGGCTATGCCCTTGCCCCGGTCGACGACCTCGAGAAAAGCTCCCGCGCTCGGGTCCTGAATGTTCGCGCTCTCGCACCCGAGCCCCGTCCTGACGAGAATCTCCGCGCCGGGCGAGGAGGCGTCCGCGGCGTTGAAAAGCAGATTGATAAGGAGCTGTCGAAGCTGGTTTCCGTCCCCGCGGACGTGCGGCGTGTCGCCCGCGAGCTCCAGGCGCGGGGTGACCTTCCTTCGCTGGAGCTCCGAGTCCACGAGAAGGGCCACCTCTTTAACCAGATCCACCAGCGACACGTCCTGGAAGTTCGGATGGCTGAGTCTGGCCAGGCGCGAGAACGACCGGAGGAACATGGAAAGGCGGTCCACCTCCTTCATGGTCTCTTCGAGAAGCGCCTGGCAGTCGGGACAATTTTTCCCGTCCTCCTGGGCAACCTGGATCTTCGTTTTGAGGGCGGCGAGGGGATTTCCGATCTCGTGCATGACGCCGGCGGTCATCTGTCCGATGGACGACAGCTTGTCGGCGCGCGCAAGGCCGGTCTGCAGCTTGCTCAGCCGCTCCGTCTGGCGCGCGACCTCAGCCGCGAGCTCCTCGTCCCACGTGCCGAGCCGCTCCTGGGCCTCCCGGAGTCTCTGCGTCATGACGTTGATGTCCGACGCCAGGCCCTCGATCGTGCCCCCCGTTGCGACCTCGGCCTGCTTCCACAGGTTGCCCGCCACGACTTCCCGCGTGGCCTGGCGCAGGAGCGACATCGGGCGTGAAAGGTAGTGGGACACGAGTACGCCCGTGACGGCGGCCGCGGTGACGACCAGCACCAGCACCACGGAAAGGAAAACCGGAAGAGGCCGGACGCGGCTGCTGATGGCGGCCTCGGGGTAGGCGATCAAAAGCCACCACCGGCGGGCGCTCGCCTTTTCGCCGAACGCGATGGGCGCGGACAGCACCAGGTGGCTGGCGGTCTCAAGGGCCCGCTGCCTGCTCCCGTCCTGCAGGATGGCGGAAACTTCCGCCGGAGAGTAATCCGCGGAGAGGCGGCGCTGCGCCTCCAGCCGGTAGAGATGGCGTTTTTCCTCCGAGTCGCCGAAATAGCTCAGGTACGCGCCGTCGTCTCCGACAAGCCATGCCTCGGTATTGGGGGGAAAGGGGCTTATCAACGAGAAAAGGTAATCGGCGTAGACGTTTATCACCACCAGGCCCCCTCCCCCCTCCCCGTCCCCCTCGACGGGCGTGACGTAACGGACGACCTCCCGGTGGGGCACCTCCACCTTTCCGCGCTCGATGTTCAGGTCCATGGGCGAGATGTACACCTCTCCAGGCTCCAGCGCCATGCCGGCTTTCACGTAGTAGCGCGTGCTCTTGTCCTGCAATTCCTCGGGGGGAACGACGGACGGCTGACCGTTTTCGACGTTCAGCCGCACGACCTCGCGCCCCGTGCTGTCGAGGTACCTAAGCTGGTAGTAGGCGCGCCTGCCCTGGGAGAAGAGGAGAAACTCCCGCTCCGCCTCCTTCCGCAGGGCGGCGATCCGCCCGGTCGTTCCCGACGCTTCCGCGGCGGCGAGGCCGCGTATCACCCTGCTCTGGGCCAGGAAGCGCAGGTCCTTGAAAACAGCTTGGAGGAATTCCTGCACCTCCTGCGCCCTCGAAACCGTGTCGAACCCTATGAGCTGGACGGTGCTCTCCTTCAGTGAGCCCCGCGTGCGCGAGATGCTGAAAACGCCGACGACCATCGCCGGAATGATGGCGAGGGCCGCCATCGGGACCACGATCTTGGTCCGCATGCTGACGCGCTGCAGGCGCTTTCTCCACGAGCGTTCCGTCCGGGGAAAAACTTCGTCCATCATCACGTCGTGCCGCTAGCGCAAAGAGGTGAAGGTCGCGCCTTCGGGGGAATCGGCGCCCGCCGAGGCGTAGAGCAAGGCAACGGTCATCGAAAACATCCCCAAGGAGTAAGGAATAATGCCTCATTATGTAGGCACTAACGGGCGTTTGCAAATTTCACCGGGAACTTTTGAGGGGCGCCGCTCGTTAGTGTTGAGCCCTTTCCAAACATAGCCAAGCGGGCGACCCGGGAGGATCGCCCGCCTGAACAAGGGAGGAGAGAAGCCTGTGAATAAAACGCTACCCTAGAATAAAAACCCCTTTCTGCAATTCGGGCAACTGCACCGCCTCACGTGCTTATGCATGCTCGCCTTTCCATACCTTAATACCTCATTATACACAATCAACGGCCATTTTGCAAGTTAATTTTGAATTTTAAAACCTCAAAAAAATAGCCCTCATGACGCCCCTCGCGGGCCAGCTATAGCGAAAAAAATGCTAAACTAACGGGAGCATATGAACGGTTAAGCGAAAAACTTCGAGGAGACCCCTATGAGACCACAAGACAACCCTGACTTCAAAACCACGCTGCCTGCGGGCCACGTCCTCCACACCATGATGAGCGAGCACGAGATTATTCTCGACGTCCTCGACAAGCTCGAGGCGTTCGCGGAGGATGTCGGGAAGGCGGAAGGTGCGGCGGTTCCAGAAAATACCCGCGAGACGCTCGCGCACCTCGCCGGGCACCTCATAGGCGCCGAGCCTCACCACCAGCGCGAGGAGGAGGCGCTCTTCACAGAGCTTGAGCGGCGCATGATTCAGGGCCCGACCCGGGTGATGAGGGCGGAGCACCAGGAGCTCCGGAAGCTCAAACACGAACTCGAGGCCCTCGCCAAGGAGAGCGGGGGCATGGAACTCTCCGAGTTCAAGAACCGCCTTGCGGAGCCGGCCCGCGTCCTCGTCGAGATGCTCCGCGCGCACATCCACAAGGAGAACCACGTCCTTTACCCCATGGCCCTTCGCGCCATCCCCGAGGCGGACACGTGGAAGCGCCTCAAAGAGGCGTGCGATAAGATCGGCTACTGCTGCTTTACGCCGGAGGCGTAGCCGCAAATCAGGTCACAGGGGCCGCTCTCCCCACAACGCCCTCGGGGGGTTCCTCAAGTCCCCAGAAAAACATGGCCGGGATTTCTCCCGTGTTCTTTGCCGAGAACTTCCATCCCTTTTCCCAGCATCCGAAATCACCGGCTTTCAGATGTAATTCGTTTTCTTCGCCTTTCTTCAGCTTGGCCGCGTCCTTCCCCCAATACATCGTTATCTCGCCGGAAATGAGAAAGTAAAACTCGAAACAGGGGCCGTAGTATTCATCGGCCGTGCCATCGTCTTCACTTTCCAGGGAGAAAACGGTTGTCTGGCTGCCGGGCTCCATAAAATAAAGCCCGAAACCGCCGAACCCTTCCGCTTCCTTTATTTCCGTATACCGGCTGCCCGGCACAAGGTCGTCGAGGCCGTTGAATTTAAAATTTCTGCTTGTCAGTACTCCGGGTTCCGGGTTTTGATCGGTCATTTTGCCTCCATAAAATCGTTGTTTCTCAAATTTCAAAAATCTTATGCGGAATGTCGTTCAACCGCACCGCGCCGCCCTTCGTCACGACGAACTGATCCTCGATCTGGAAATCTCCTACATCCGGAAAGGAAATCGACGGCTCCAGGGAAATCACCATATTCTCCTCAAGCGGAACATCTTTATAAGCATCCTCGTCAACAATGTGATGGTAGCCGATAAACGGCCACTCGTGCACCTCGAGCCCCACGCCATGGCCGAGCCCCCACCAGTCCTCCTGATCACCCCATGCAGCGGTCACAACTTTATTATGCGCCGCATCCACCGCTGATACCATCACGCCCGGCTTGGCCGCTTCCGCCGCCGCATGGTGCGATTCAAGCAGGACTTTCAGGACGTCTTTTTGTTTATCCGATGCTTTCCCGACGACGTACGGACGGCAAAGATCACAGCAATAATTGTTATACATGGTGCCGAAATCCATACTGATCGGATCCCCGGCTTCTATCGTTCTCCCGCCGCACTTCCACCAGTTACTTCCATGTACTTCATCATTTCCTGAAACGACCATCGTATAGTGGGGAAAGAATTGCGAGCCATGTCTTCTGCATACCCTTTCCACCTCCCCGACGATATCGGACTCGGTGACGCCGGGTTTGATGAAATCAGCCGCCGCAAAGAATCCTTTCGCCGCAATCTCGGCGGCCTTTTTGAGGCAACCCAGCTCAAAATCGGATTTCACCGCACGCTCGGACTCGAGGATTTTTGAGGCCGGCACGGTTTCCGCGGGTTTGAGCCGGTCAATCATACGGAGATACAACGCCGGGCTGACGGAATATTCGCCGGCAATACCGACCCTGCCTTTCGTGAGACCCGTATCCGACAAATACTCCTTTATCACTTTGATATGATCTCCGGTTTCAACCACGTTCGTAATCCAGGTGCATTCTTCCGGAAAATAGTTCGCCGAGTCGGTCTCCAGCAACGGCTCGTGTTTTTCATCCGCCGCGAGTATCATCATGCAGTCCCCGAAGTAAGGCTCGTATCCCGAGAGGTAGAGCACGTGCCCGCGCTGCCCGTACCTTAAGCTGCCGGGTCCGGAAAAAACGACCAGCACGTCGATGCCGCTAGCGACCATTTTTTGCCTGGTCCTTGAAACGCGGCTTGAAAATTCCTCCTCGGGTACGACGACACTTTCAACAGATGGCTTGCCCATACGACATTACACATAAACCGGCGGGCGGTTGCAAGTTTGAGCGGCGGGTGCGCCTACGGACAGATTGTTGTGGGAACTCGCTCCACGCCGTCCGAGTCGACGCCGAGAGGGCCTTCACCGTTTCCGTTCTCCGCGCTCACGAGGTAGAACCACGTCGCACCCGCCGGCGGACTCGCCGCTTCGTCGAACGAGTTCGACGGCAAGTCCGCCTGGTAGCAGTCACCGTAGTCCGGAAGAAGCGCCACGTCTCCACGATACAGGTTATAGACGGTCGCGGCGGCGTCCAGCTCCCACGTCAAGTTCGTCACGCTCGTGAAGATGAGCGGCGGCTCGCCGGGACCGGAGCATTCGCCGGGAGGAGACGGCGCGCCGCAGTCCTGCACCGGGCCGTGGCTGTCCGAGCCCTGGCACCCGTCGCCGTCCGTCACTATCACGCTGTAGGATGACGCGCCGTTTCCCGCCACGACAATCGTCCGCGTTTTCGCGCCCGTGTTCCAGAGATAGGCCAAGTAGCCCGCGCCCGCGTCGAGCGTAACGTTGTTCGGCGTCGGCACGCCGCACGCCGATTCGGTAATCACAGGCGTCGGCAGCGGGTTCACCGTCACTTCCTCGGGCGCCGACGTGCCAGAGCAGCCGTTTCCGTCCGTCACCGTCACCGCGTACGAGCCGCCCGTTGTTACGTTGATGGTCTGCGTCGTCGCCCCCGTGCTCCACGAGTAGCCCGACCACGCGCCTGCATCCAGCGTTACGCTTCCGCCCTCGCAGAAAGTCGTCGGGCCGTCCGGGGTTATCGTCGGCGTCGGACCGTCCACCGTTGTCGAGTCCGGGGCGGACCACCACGTGTACTCGCAATCGTTCGCTGCGCGGACGCGGTAACAGAAGACGCCCGGAACGGCTTTCGCCAGCGTGAGGAACGTATCGGACGTCGTGTAATCCGCCGTCCCGTCGCAATCCTCGTCCACGTCGTAGGTTGAAGCCGAAGCCGCGACGGTCCAGGTAACCGTGTAGGGCGTCCCGACGCATGCCGTCGGGGGACAGGAAATCGTTGGAACGTCGGGGGGCAAGGTGTAAACGCCGCCGCTGTCGAAAGAGCGTGACGACGTGCCTCCTCCCCAAACGATCATTTGCCCGTATTCGGGGGCCCACACGGCCGCATGGTTATACCGGGCCGACGGAGCACCCGCCGTAGGTAGGGATTTCCACGTGTCCGTGACGGGATCGTAACGGCTGCCGTCGTTGAATCTTTCGGAGCCCATGCTGCCGCCCCAGACGATCATTTCCTTCCCCGTCCAGATGCTTGAATGGCTGTCGCGTTCGGATGGAGCGCCAAACAGCTGCGTAGCGGCCCACGAATCCGAGGTTGGATCGTAACGTCCACCGCTGTTGAAGTGGTCGCTGGAATCGGAGCCGCCCCAGACGATCATCTCCGTGTCCGTCCAGACCGCCGTGTGGTAGTGTCGTCCCATCGGAGCGTCCACCAGAGTGACGGGCGTCCATGAGTCCGTCGAGGGATTGTAGCGCCCGCCGTCATTTTTGTAGCTAGGACTGCTGCCGTAGCCGCCCCAGACAATCATCTCCGTGCCCGTCCACACGGCGGTGTGACGAGCACGCGCACTCGGCGCGCCCGCCGTAGACATAGGTTGCCAGGTGTCTGTCGCCGGGTCGTACCGTCCACCCGTGTCCGTCAAACCCACCGTGTCGTATCCACCCCAAACGATCATCTCCGTCCCCGTCCAGACGGCGGAATGACTCAAACGTGCCGCCGGGGCACCCGCCGTAGACGTGGCTTGCCATGAGTCCGTGATTGGGTCGTACCGTCCGCCCGTGTCCACTTCGGTTGAACCGTCGTACCCGCCCCAGACGATCATCTCCGTTCCCGTCCATATGGTGGAATGACTCGAACGTGCCGAGGGAGCTCCTGATTCGGCAGTCTCGGTCCAAGAATCTGCTGCAGGATCATACCTTCCACCCGTGTCGAGGCGATTGCCTATACTGTATCCTCCCCACACGATCATCTCCGTGCCCGTCCACACGGCGCCGTCTATCCAACGCGGCTCGGGAACACCATAGCGGGGCATCTCAATCCAGGAATCCGTTGCGGGGTCGTAGTGCGCGCCGCTGTTCGAGCCCCCCCAGTCACCCGCCCAGACAATCATTTCCGTCCCCGTCCACACCGCCGTGTGGTCGGAGCGAATGGAAGGTGCGTTCGTCATGGTCGTGGCCGTCCAGGAGTCGGTCGCCGGATTGTAGCGCGCACCGTCGTTCCGTCGATAAGGCCAAGGCCCGGTATTGTTGTAACCGCCCCACACGATCATCTCCGTTCCGGACCAAACGACGCTGTGCCGCTCGCGCGCGAAGGGAGCGCCGGTCATGGTGGTCGCCGTCCACGTGTCGGTGGAAGGGTCATAGCGACCGCCCGTGTCCAGGAAACTTCCGTCGTAGCCGCCCCAGACGATCATTTCCGTCCCCGTCCAGACGGCCGTGTGCTTGTAGCGCCCGGTTGGAACACCCACGGTCGAGGTCGCCGTCCATGTGTCCGTGGCAGGGTTGTAGCGTCCGCCCGTGTCCAGGAAACTTCCGTCGTAGCCGCCCCAGACAACCATCTCCGTGCCGGTCCACACTGCCGTATGCTCGCGTCGGGAGGATGGCGCATTCGTCGTGGAAACAGGCGCCCAGGTATCCGTCGCAGGGTCGTATCGTCCTCCCGTGTCACCCGCTCCAGGACCGAATCCTCCCCAGATGATCATCTCCGTTCCGGTCCAGACGGCCGTGTGGTAGTAGCGAGCCGGAGGCGCGCCGACCGTGGACGTCGGGGTCCAAGTATCCGTGGAAGGATCGTACCGTGCTCCCGTGTCTAACCGACCACTTGCTCCCCCGTCTCCTCCCCAGACGATCATCTCCGAGCCCGTCCAGACGGCGGTGAAATCGGATCTTGGAGAGGGCGCTCCGATGAGAGACGTAGGCGTCCATGTTTTCGTGGAAGGGTCGTAGCGCCCGCCGGAGGAGTCCCCCGCCGCCCCCCAGACGATCATCTCCGAGCCCGTCCAAACCGCGGTGTGGCCGTAGCGCGGTGAGGGCGCGGAAACCTTCGTATCTTTCCAGCAGCCGCGGCCCGCACCGCAATTGGCGACGCACGTAAGCTGAACGTCGTAGCCCTTGCCGCTTCCGTACGCGCCTGCGGGCTCCAGCACGCGGACAAGGAAATCGCTCGTCTCGTCGGCCGTCCAAGTGATGAGCGACGCCAAGCCGCCGCCTCCGTTGTCGTCCGAGTCCACCAGCGTCACCCCGTCGGAGCGGTAGAGCTCGATGAGCGTATCGGCGCCGCCCGTAAGGTTGAGCGTTCGAATCTCGTAGGTCTTGGCCGCGTCCGCGGAAAAGCGCAGCCAGTCCTGGTCGCAGAGGGAGTGGCTTTGCGTCTCCCCCACGCTGAGAGACGACGCAAGCGGGGACGTGTCGTTCTCCTCGTAGCCGTCCTCCGGCGCGCAGGCGAACACGGTGAAGCCGCGGCACTCCGACCAACCGCTGTCGCAGTACCATGTGCCGTCCCCTATGGCTCGCACTCTCCAGAAATAGTCGCCGTCAGCGAGGGGAACGTCGGCACTTCCTTGGTTCACGCTCGTCGTCCCGCTCGCGGCGATGTCCGCGATGCACATGTCGTTGAACACCTGCCACTCGTAGCCGGTTTCGCCGAGCACATCGTACCACCGGAGGGGGACAGTGGAGGACGTAACGGTTACGCCGCTCGGGGGCGTTTGAAGCGACGGTGTCGGAAGCGGGACGCAGATTGCCGGGCAGTCCGGTGTATAGAGTCCCATCGAGTTCGTCGCAAGCGTTCCGCCCCATATGATCATTTCCGCGCCCGTCCAAGTGGCCGTGTGTTTAGAGCGAGGCACCGGCGCGTTCACGGTGGACGTTGGTGCCCAGCTGTCCGCGGAAGGGCTGTATTTGCCGCCCGTATCCGTTCCTCCGCCCCACACAATCGTTTCGCTGCCAGTCCATACTGCCGTATGGGAAGAGCGCGCCGAGGGAACTCCGACAAGCGAAGTTGGAGCCCATGAGTCTGTTGAAGGCTGGTACCGCCCTCCCGTATCCAGCGAGGCCGTTCCGTCGTATCCTCCCCATACGATCATCTCGTTTCCCGTCCACACGGCGGTGTGGTATTCGCGGGCCGTGGGTGCGCTTGCGGTCGAGGTCGCCATCCAGCTGTCCGTCGCCGGATCGTACCGTCCGCCGGTGTCGAGGTAGGCGGTGAGCGAGCATGTAGGAGGATCAGAACATCCAAAGCCACCCCAAACAATCATCTCCGTTCCCGTCCACACCGCCGTGTGGCGGTAGCGCGCCGACGGCGCGTCCGTCGTGCCCGTGGCCGTCCAGCTGTCCGTCGAAGGGTTGTAGCGTCCGCCGGTGTCGAGGTAGGCGGTGAGCAAGCATGTAGGAGGATCAGAACATCCAAAGCCACCCCAAACAATCATCTCCGTTCCCGTCCACACGGCGGTGTGGTAGTAGCGCGCGGACGGCGCGTTCGTGGTTGAGGTGCTCGTCCATGAATCCGAGAGCGGATCGTAGCATCCCCCATCATCTTTCGCTCCTCCCACGAGACCGCCGTATCCTCCCCACACGATCATTTCCGTCCCGGTCCAGACGGCGGTGTGAAAGCGCCTCATGGAGGGAGCGCCCGTGAGCGAGGTATCCAGCCAAACGTCGAGCGCAGGATCGTAGCGTCCGCCGGTGTTCGTAGAAGAAAGAGAGCTGCTACCTTTGCCTCCCCACACGATCATCTCGGCCCCCGTCCACACCGCAGTGTGGCTGTCTCGCGGTGAAGGACCGGTATTCACCATGGGAATCCACGTATCCGCCGAAGGGTCATACCGGCCGCCCGTGTGATAGGTGCGATTAAAACCTCCCGCGTAGTAGTATCCGCCCCAGACGATCATTTCTGAGCCCGTCCAGACGGCGGTATGCCGGGCACGGGCGTCGGGCGCGCCCGTCGGGGAGGTTATGTTCCATGCGTCCGTAACAGGATCGTAGCGGGCCCCGTCTCCGTGATACCAGACGTCACAGTAGCAGTCATAACTGTACGGACAGAACCCGCCCGCATAGATCCGGCCGCCCCACACGATCATTTCTGTCCCGGTCCAGACCGCCGTATGCTCCGAGCGGGGCGTCAAGGGAGCCGACAGCATAGAAGACCAACTGTTGGTGGAGGGATCGTACTTTCCTCCGGTCGAAGTCTCTCCGTAGGCGGGGAAGAATACGGGTTCTATGCATCCAAGCGTATCGTAGAGGTATTCAATGCCGCCGTAGACGACCATCTCCGAGCCGGTCCAGACCGCCGAGTGCTTGTAACGACCGGAAGGAACGCCCCCCATCGAGGTGGCCGTCCATGTATCCGTCGCAGGGTCGTAGAAGCCGCCGCTGTTGGAGGTGTTTACGTCCCAGCCGCCCCAGACGACCATCACGGGAGTGAGAATTCCGGAGGCCCAGACGGCTGTGTGCTCCTGTCGCGCAAGAGGGGCGCCGACAGTGGACGTCGCGGTCCACGAGTCCGTCGCGGGATTGTACCGCCCGCCGTCGTCAAAGAAGCCAGGTGCATCGTCATCGCCTCCCCAGACAATCATCTCCGTCCCTGTCCAGACGGCCGTGTGGTAGCGGCGGCCCGAAGGCGCACCCGTCGTCGTGGTCGCGGTCCACGTGTCCGCGATTGGGTCGTACCGTCCGCCCGTGTTGAAATAAGTGACGTTGGTCTGTCCTCCCCACACGATCATCTCCGTTCCCGTCCATATGGCGGTGTGCCGTGCCCGTGCCGATGGCGCGCTCGCCGTCGAGGTCGCCGACCACGTATCAGTCGACGGGTCGTAGCGCACTCCGGTATCAAAAGTACACCCAAGTCCGCAATACCCTCCTCCCCAGACTACCATTTCCGAGCCGGTCCACACGGCCGTGTGATCATCCCTGGCCGCAATCCCCAGCGTGTTCACCCACGAGTCCGGCGTGCAAGGATCGGAGGTCGGGAGCGGGGAGAGCGAGGGTAAAGGCTCCCAGGGAGAGTCAAGAGTTGAGGAGCTTTGAAGTTGCGAAGTTGAGGGCTCGGATGGCTCGGCGTAAAACTCCCCAACTCCTAAGCTCTCAACCCCTAACTCGCCAACTTGTTTATCAAACCACTCCTCGTAGGGGCGCTTGCGAATGAGGATGGATTCAACGTCCAGTTCAGAAGGTTCAGAAGGCAGAAGCCGCTCAATGGCAAACCCTGACTCCGTCTCACGCATCCGGGGCGCCCGTTCCGTTCCTTTCAATTCCTCGCGCCGCCGTGCGAGTTCGTCCGGCTCAATTTCGACGGTGTTCCCACCGCGTCCCTGAGGAGCGTCCCGCCGCCCTTCGTGACGGCCTTCGGCCTCCTCAGGAAAACGGCGGGACGCGTCACGAAGGGCGCGCAACGCCGTTTGAAGATGCTCCGCCCCATGCACCCTCGCCGTCGCCTCCATCTGTCCGCCCTTCATCAGGCGTGCCTCGTCCAGGATGCGCTCCGCCTTCTCCCGCTCCGGGCGATGAAACTCCGCGTCTCCCCGGTACAGCGCCCGCGTCATCTTCTCCGCCAGGATGGGGCGCACCAATATTTCTTTGACGAGGTAGGCGTTGTTGTCCAGCGCCGCGAAAAGTTCCTTCAAAACGCCCGGTGCCTTCGTCGAGCGGCAGATTCGCTCAAGCTCCCGCTGGAGACGCTCCTCGTCCAAAGCATAGCTCCTTCCCCGCTGCGCCTGCTCCTCCACGAGGGCGCTTTGAAGAAGATGTTTTTCAACCTTGTTCGCCAGCGTTTCCCGAGAAAGGGTCTCCTCAAAAGGCGGCTTCGCGCCGGTGCGGTGGTTGTAATAGACGCGCTCGATTCTCTCCTGGTAGTAAAGGCGCTCCTCGAAAGAAAGCTCTGCCCCCGATGCCCATACGGACGGCACCCAAGCGAGAGCGGCTGCCAGCCATAGAACGCGTATCCTCAAAATTACACCTTCCGTGTGCGGAGGGTAATTTGTGCTCCTTGGAATGTCCGATTCTAATCCTTTATGTGCGGTTAAGTCAAGTCGCGGCGGGTGCGCGGTAGGGCTCCGGGTCGCGCGAGTCGGCCTTGACCTCGCGGGGGCGCAGCTGGGGGGCGAAGTAGAGCCTGGCCCCGAAGCGCATGACCGCGAGCTTCGTCCGGTACCAGTAGTAGCCCGGCGCGCGGTCGGCGAGATAGGCGGCGTCCTCGGGATTGACGATGATGCTCACCTCGATGTTCGGGGCCATGCCGATGGGGATGCCGTTTCGCCGGCAAGCATCGAACATGTGCTTCATCACCACCTGCATGTCCTCGTAGCGCGGCGGCGGGACGCTCTCCATGTCGGCGCCGACGGTGGGCCGGAAGATGCACACCGTGGGAAAGGCCCCCACCCCCGTGATGTAGTCGATCGCCTTGAGCGTGTCCTCGATGGGCTCGACGCCCGTGATGATTTCCCCCGAGACGGTGCCCTTGCCGAGCTTTTTAGCCGTGTACTCCATCGCCCTGAAAAACTTTTTCTGGCCGATGAGCTTTTCCTTGCCCGGCAGGTACCTGGCGAAGTACTCGGGATTGTGGAACTCGTAGCAGAAGGAGAAATGGTCGGTGCCCAGGTCGATGAGCCAGTCGTATTTCCACAGGTTGCTCGTGGGCGAAACCTGAACCCCCGTGAGCAGGCCGACCTTCTCCTTGACCGTCTTGACGTAGGGCGCGGCCTTCTCTAAGTCGGTGTCGTCGGGGTGGAAGCCGGCGTTGAAATGCACGAACGTGATGTCGGACTCGTCCTTCGCCGCCTGGCAGACCTCGGCCACCTCGTCCTTGTCCTTATCCGCCACCTCGTTGACCCCCACGTTCGCGCCCGTGGTGCAGAACTGGCAGTTGAGCGGCGTCGGGTAGTACCAGAAGCCGCAGGAGTTGTCGATGTAGATGCCGAGGTAGGTGCCCTGGAGAACGCCGATGCGGCACATGTCGTGGCCGCGGCTCGTCTTCGCCGTGTACCAGCGCGGCTCGTGCGGGATGCGAACCGCGTAGGAGGGGCCGCGCTCGTCGAGGATGGCGTACTCGCCGCCGCGCTTGACGAGGAGGTAGGGCGAGACCTGGGCGAAATCCTCCTCGACGGGGGTGTTCACCCAGACGTCCTTCATGGTTCCTTGCCCGGGGATTACGAGTTCGAGCCCGCTGCCGAGGCCCGCGCGCGTGCGGGCGAAAAGGCGCGCGTCTTCCTCCAATGTGCATGAAGGGTCGATACGCAGTCCCTTGCAAAACAGGTCGATTTCAAGCTCGCATGGATTCAGTGTCTCTAGGCTCATCTTGTTTCCTGTTTCCTGATTACTCCGGCACCTCGAACGGGACGCCGCGCATCCATCCGGCCGGACGCTTGTCCACGGCGAACCCGCTTTCGGAGTATTCGAACCAGGCCGCGACGTCCGACCCCGACGTCTTCTCCGGGCGAAAAACGCAGCAGCCGTACGCGAAGCGGTCGCGGCTGTGCGGGAGGAGGCTACTCTTGTAGAAAAACGCGACCATGCGCTTCTGCCCCTTGTGGCGGAAAAACTTCAAGCGCGCGCGGTTGGGAAGGTCGTTCACGGTGTTCTCGAACGAGATGTCAAGCCCCGCCGTGTCCGTATGGAAACGCGGGCGCACGGGGCGGCCAAGCGCCGTCTCGAAAAGTTCATTAAAGAAAGGCTCTTCCTTCGCAAGGGCCTGGACGTGGGCCCTGAGCGCGTGGTCGCTACCGGTGGCCGCGCTGGCCTGCTGTGCGGTCATCGTGATGGTTCTCTCTACGCCCGCTGCTGGGCGACGTCGGAAGCACGCTGCCTCCTGGGCACATAGATACAGTAAGGCTCTTCATCCATGAAACTTCCGCTCTCGTAAAACGCGCGGGCGCGGCAGCCCATGCAGACTTTTTTGAACTCGCAGATGCCGCACTTGCCCTCGAGGCCGTCGTCGTTGCGGAGCATGGCAAAGACGGGGGAATTTTCCCAAATATCCTTGAAACGTTGTTTTCGAATGTTCCCGCAGGAGACGGGCAGGTAACCGCATGGGAACACGTCGCCCTCGTGCGAGATGAAGCAAACGGCCGTCCCGGCGAGGCAGCCCTTGGTGAGGGCGTCCATGCCGTGGGTTTGCGGGGTAATTTTTCGGCCTTCCTTCTTGGCTTCCTCGCGCATGATGCGGTAGTAGTGCGGAGCGCACACGGCCTTGCAGTGGAGCTTCTTCTCCATGGACTTTCGATAAAGCCACCGGAGCACTTCCTCGTAGGTTTCCGCGTCGAGCACGTTGCTCTCGGCTATCTGTACGCCGCACCCGACGGGCACGAGCATGAAAAAGTGGAGGGAGTCGGCCCCCATCTCGAGCGCCAGGCGGTAGAACTCCTCGAGCTGGTGCACGTTGTGCTTGGTGACGGTCGTGTTGACCTGTATGCTTATCCCCTGCTCCTTGACGCGGCGGAGGCCTTCGAGCGCCGCCTTGAGCGAGCCCGGCTGCCGCCGGAAATCGTCGTGGGTCTTCTCGTCCGTTCCGTCGAGGGAGATGCTCACGCGCTGGATCCCGGAGGCCGAAATTTTCTTCGCCATCTCCCGGTCGATGAGCGTCCCGTTCGTTGCGAGCGCAACGGCGAGCCCCTTTCCGCAGGCGTAGGATGCGATGTCGAAGATATCCGGGCGGAAGAGGGGCTCGCCGCCGGAAAGCACCAAAATAGGGGTTCCGACCTCGCGGACCGAGTCGACCAGCCGGAGCGACTCCTCCGTGGTGAGGTCGGTCTTCATGAGTTCCTTCGCCACGTCGAGGCGACGGCAATGGACGCACTCGAGGTTACAACCGGCGGTCGTCTCCCAGAAGACGAGGCGCAGCTCGTGCGCCAGGTTTTTCGCGTAACGAGCCGCGAGCGCCGCGGCGTCCGGATGATTCCGCAGCGCCTCCGCTGTCTCCTTTATATTGGACATATCGCTTCCTACGCCTTAATATAAGCGAACGTTCTCTATAAACAGAGATAACGCCGCCTTAATTCATATTATGCTTTTCAGGGGTAATTGTCAACAGTGAGAGTCGGGATGTGCTCACGCGGCAGGCTCGCTTCGGCGCGCCCGAAAGCGGGCATGGGGACGCTTTCATCGCACGTGCGCGCCGGGCCTGGCAAGAATCGCCTCGTTGTGTGCTAAGATTTTGAAGATGAGAACGTTCGACAACCACGGCATTCAGCACATACACGGCTCGGGGTGCGCGCGCGTGCACCGGAAGCCGCAAGCAAAGAAGGCGTAACCATGAAAATCCAAACCATTGTCGTCCCTACCGACTTTCGACAAAATTTCCGAAGAGTTCTCCCTTATATCGCCCAGCTTGCGAACGTGAGGCGCGCAAAAATCCACCTCCTCCATGTGGTAGAGGCCTCGTGGGCGCCCGGCAAGGAGAGCGTGCTCATGAAGCGCCCGATCCGCGACGCACTCGTCGAGTCCGCCAACGACCGCATCCGCCGCCTGATATCCAAGGACCAGGCGAGGCGCCACGGCCTGGACGTTACGCGGCACGTAACGGTCGGCGTTCCCGCCGGGGCCATTCTGGATTACGCGAGGGCGAAGCGGGCGGCCCTTATCGTGATGGGCACTCATGGGGCCTCCCAAGTGGCCCGCGTGTTCGCGCTGGGCGGCGTGACGGGCAAGGTGCTCGCCGCCTCCACGAAACCGGTGCTGGTTTTACCCCACATTATTCTCAGGAGAGCCGCCATACGGCGCGTTCTTTGTCCCACCGATTTTTCCCCCACCGCCAACAAGGCGTTCCGGGCGGCCGTGGCCATGGCCCGGTCGCTGGGCGCGGAGCTCCACGTCCTTCACGTCCAGGACACCTATACCTACGGTTATCCGGAAGACGAGGAGGCCGCATGGGTCCTGAAGCGCATCAAGGGCATGATGCGAAAGAGGGCGAAGAAGCATTTCGACGGCGTGCTGAAAAGGGCGAGCCGCCTGGACATCTGCTGCCGGGTCACGGAAGACCCGTTCACCAGCAGGGGCATCGCCCGCTACGCCAAGCGGGCCAGGATCGACCTCGTCGTCATGGGAACACGCGGCGAGTCCAACCTGCCGAAGAAGATTCTCGGGTCGAACACCGAGCGCCTGGCGTGGCTCTCCCCCTGCCCCCTGCTTGCGATTCCCGCGGGACGCGGCAAGAGCGGGCGGTAGGTGCGAGCGAGCAGGCGCCGGTTATTTCCTCTCTAACAGAAGCGCCCCGCCCTGGCCCCCGCCGACGCAGAGGGCGGCGAGGCCGAGCGCCCGCCGCCGCCGCTTCATCTCGAGCGCGAGCGTGAGCACCAGGCGCGCGCCGCTCGCCCCCACGGGATGCCCCAGGGCTATGGCGCCCCCCTTGGGGTTTAGGCGCTCGCGGTTCAGCTCGCCCGGGGCGCCGTCGAGGCCGTAGCGCTTCGCGAGCGACGCGGAGGAGGACACGCGCTCGCAGGCTATCGCCTGGGCCGCGAAGGCCTCGTTCAGCTCCACCAGCTCGACGTCCGCGAGCCGGACGCCGGTCTGTTTAAGAAGCTTCTGTACAACGAACACGGGGCCCAGTCCCATGCGCGCCGGGTCGCACCCCGCGTACGCGTAAGCGCGGACGAAGCCCAGGGGACGGTAGCCGAGCGCCCGGGCCTTGTCCTCGCGCATGACGAGAAGCGCCGCGGCGCCGTCGCTGACCTGCGAGGAATTGCCGGCCGTCACGGTGCCGAACTTCCGGTCGAACACGGGCTCCAGCTTGGCGAGGGCCTCCGGCGTCTGGTCGCGGCGGATTCCGGTGTCGAAAGAAACGGCGTCGTGGCTCGGTGCCGGGTAGAGCGTCATCACCTCGTCCCGGAAGCGCCCTTCGTCCCAGGCCCGGGCGGCGCGGCGGTGGCTCTCGAGCGCGAAGGCGTCCTGCTCCTCGCGCGATATTTTCAGCTCCTTGGCGAGAAGCTCGGCCGTCTCTCCCATGCCGAGTCCCGAGACGGGGTCCGTGAGGCAACACCGCAGGGCCTCGACGGGTGAGAGTAAGTCCTTGGGGCGAAAGGAAAAGACGGCGGCGAATTTTTGGGAAAAAATTTTCGCACGGCCGAGAGCCATGAATTTGCGCTGCGCCGCCTTGGAAAACTGGAGCGGAACGTTGCTCATGGACTCGACTCCGCCCGCGATGAGGCATGACGCCTGTCCCGTTTGAATCTTCTCGCACGCCGACGTGAGCGCCTGCAGTCCGGAGGCGCAGTTGCGCGCCACGGTGTAGGCGGGAACGCTCCTTGGAATGCCGGCTTCGAGCGCCGCGACGCGCGCGACGTTTACGGCCTCGGCCGGCTGCGACACGCAGCCCAGGATGACCTCGTCAACCTCCTTCGGACTCAGGTCGGCGCGGTCGACGATTTCCCGAATCACCAGGCGCGCGAGCTCCCGCGCCGCAACGCCGTCGAGGGCCGTCCATGCCTTGACGAACGGCGTGCGCACGCCCGCGACAACGGCCGCGGCGCCCTGCGACATCAATACTGCACCAGCGTGCCGTTCCGGCGCGCCAGGTCCACGGCGCGTCCGAACGCGACCACGCCGAGAGGAAGGAGCACCAGGCAGAATCCGGCGAGGACGAGCAGGCTGGGCGCAATCTCCGAGAGGGTTTTTCCCAGAAGCAGGCTTCCCCGCATGGCGTCGAGCGCGTAGGTAAGCGGCACGACCTTCGCCACGGGCTCGAGCCAGGAGGGAAGCACCTGCGCGGGGAAGAAGACGCCGCCGAACAGCGCCGAGAAGGCCGTAATCAGCATGTTGATGGGATCGCCGCGCTTGAACACGATGATGAAGGAGGCCGAGAGCATGCCGAGCGCCACGGCGCAGCCGACCGTGAGGACGAGCGCCAGGGCGAAGCCCACGAGGCCGGAGGCGTGGAGCGGCATGTCGAAGAACGCGGCCGCGATCGCCACGTAGAGGATGACCCCGAAAGAGCTCATGAGGAAATCCCACGCCAGGGTGCCCACGACGAGCATCCGCATCGAGAGCGGCGTGGCGAGGAGCGCCTCCAGCGTTCCCGTGAGCTGCTCGGCGCGCAGCTTTCTCGAGAATCCTCCGAGCGCGGTCTGAAGGTAGCCCATCGCCGCGATGCCCAGGAGGACGTAAGGAAAATAGTCGACCGTCTCGCCGCTTCCGGGAAGGGTCACGTCCTTGCCGAGGAAGCGTGAGATGAAGAACCAGAGCGTGACCAGGAAAAGTATCCCGACGAAATTCAGGGCGAAGGCGAAGCGGTAGGACGCGTCGTTGAGGAAATCGCGCTTGAGGAAGGCCGTCAAAGCTCTCAAGAGTGCTCCTCCCTCGAAAGCATGTGCTCGAGCGCTTCTTCCATGGTGCGCGGCGCCGGCCCGGAGCCCTCGCCGCCCGCTGCGAGGAACTCTTTCGAAGTTCCCCGCCAGGTGAAGCGGCCCCGGTCGAGGACGTGGATGCGGCGGGCCAGGCGGAGGTCGCGCGCGGTGTGCGTGGCGAAGAAGACCGTCAGACTCTCCTCGCGCGAGATTCTTTCCAGCAGCTCCAGAAAGCGCGCGGCCGAGTCGGCGTCGAGGCTTCGCGTGGGCTCGTCGAGCAGGAGCAGGCGGGGGCGGTGAAGGAGAGCGCGCGCGAGCCCCATGCGCTGCTGGACTCCCGAGGAAAGGCTTCTAAACGGCCGGTCCAGGTGCTCGCCGACGTCGAGCATCCCGGAAACCTCTTCCACGCGCGCCGCGGCGGCGCCCCCGCGGAGGTCGTAGAGGGCCGCGAAGAATTGCAAATTCTGGCGCGCCGTGAGGCGCCAGTAGAAGGAGCGTTCCTGGGAGCCCATGAAGCCGATGCGCCGCTTCGCCTCCACCGGCTCTTTTAAGACGTCGAAGCCGCCGACGCGGGCGCTCCCGGAGGCCGGAAGCACGAGGCCGGCGAGAATCTTGAGAAGCGTCGTCTTGCCGGCGCTGTTCCGACCGACGACGGCCGCGGTCTCCCCCTCGCGCACCTCGAACGATACGCCGCCGAGCGCGACGTGCTTGACGGGTGCGGAAAAAAAATCGCCCACGTACCGGAGCGAGACGCTGCGGTACACCATGCGCAGCTCGTGCACCTCGATCACGGCACTCGCTCCTTGTGGATGGGCGTGAAAGGGCTCAGGGGGCACGCCCCGCACCGCGGCGCGCGCGGGCGGCACCATGTCTTGCCCACGTTGACAAGCAGGGCGTGGAATTCGTTGTAGAGCCGGGCCGAGCGCGGAAGGCGCGCCTCCAGAAAGAAGCGAAGCTCGTCGTAGGAAAGGCCCAGGACGGGAAAGCCGTGGCGCGCGAGAACGCGGCGCGTGTAGGCGTCCACCACCAGGACGCGCTTCCCGGCGGCGTAGAGAAGAATGGAGTCGGCGGTTTCGGGGCCGATGCCGTCGAGCGAGAGGAGCTCGCGGCGAAGCGCCCCTAAGGGTCGCCTGTACCAGCGCTCCAGGTCCCCGCCGTGGCGCTCCATGGCATGCCGGAGGAAATGCTTGAGGCGCCGGGCCTTCTGGCGGAAATAGCCCGAGGGGCGCACCCACTGCGCCAGGCGCGCCTGCGGCGTCGCGTGGAGCATTTCGAGTGAGCGGCGCATGTTTTTCGTCAGGACGCCGGCGCGCTTGAGGTTCGAGAGGGCGCGCTCGACGTTCGTCCACGCCGTGTTCTGCGTGAGGATGGCCCCGATGGAAATCTCGAGCGCCCCGTCGCCCGGCCACCATCCCTGGGGCCCGAGCGCGCGAAGGAGCGCGCTATGCATGCGGAAAATCTTTCCCCGGCTCGTCGAGGGTTTTCTTCGGTGCACAAGCATAGTTTACAGGCGGGAGGGAAAAAAATAAAACGCCGGAAATTTCGCTGTTTTAATTCGCCAACGCTTCCGGGACGCCGTAGAATAAAACCATGCTTCCCGCTTCCGTATTGAACCGCCTCCGAAGGCGCGCGCCGACGCTTCTTTTGGGCGCGGTCGAGGGCGCGAAGGCGTTCCTTTTGGCCGAGGCGCAGCGCCTGCTGGGCGCTCCCGTCGTCGCGGTCGTTCCGGACAACGACGCGCTCCATCGCCTTTCGGAGAATCTGCGGGCCTACGCGCCGCGGGAAATCCTTCTGAAATTCCCGGCGCTCACGGGCAATCCCTTCAAGGGCGAGGCGCCGCACGCGCGCCTTTTGCACGAGCGGGCGGCGGCGCTCGGAGCGCTCGCCTCGGGCGAGGATTTTTCATTTCTCGTCGCGGCCGCGCCGGCCGCCGCGATGCGGCTCGCGCCGTTTGCGGTCTTCGACGAGGCTGCCATGGCACTTCGGCCGGACGGCGCGATGAGCCTCGAGGAGTTTCTGCGCCAGCTCGAAGCCGCGGGCTACCTGCACGCCGACCGCGTCGTCGAGCCGGGAGAGTTCTCACATCGCGGCGGCGTCGTGGACGTGTTCCCGCCGTTTGCCCCGCAGCCCTCGGCGGGCGAGCCCCTCCGCGTGGAGTTCTTCGGCGACCGGATCGAGTCGCTCCGGCGGTTCGACCCGGCCACGCAGCGCTCCGCGGGACCCGTCGAGCGCGCGCTGGTGACGTGCGAGAGCGAGATCGTCCTGAGCGACGCCGCCGCCCGCCGCTGGCGCGACGCCGCGCTGGCGCGCGGCGCCTCGCAGGATGCAGCGGAGCGCACGGCCCGCGGGCTCGAGCGCCGGGACCGTTTTCCCGGAATCGAGTTCCACGCCGCGTGGCTTTACGAAAACACCTCGTCGCTCGAAGCGCTCCTTCGGGGCCGGTTCGAGCCCGACGAGATGCTCCTCGCGGCGGACGAGCCGCCCCTCTGCCGCAGCGGCGTCCGCCGCGCGCGCGCGTCGTACGCCGCCATGGCCGCGGCTAGCGGGGAGACGGCCGCCCCGGGCGCGGAGGAGATTTTCCTGGAAGAATTGCCACTCCTCGACTCCCCGCACGTCTCGCTGCACGAGCTTCCCCAGCCCCCGGCCCCTCTTCCGCAGGGAGAGGAGAGAGAGGAAGGCCGCGTCGTCTCGCTTCAAACCGCGAAGCCGCCCCGCTTCGACGGCAACCTGGAGATGCTCGCGGAATACTTGCAAGAAATCCTCCAGCCGACAGGCCCAGAGCGGCAGGAAGGCCGCCGCGTCGTGCTGGGCGTCTCGTCGCTCGGGCGGGGGCGCAGGCTTGCCGACTCGCTTGCGCAGGTAAAAACCCCGCGTGCCGGCGGCCTCGACGTCGAATACCGGCCCGAGATTTCTCTGGAAACCTTTCACGAGACGGCGCCCACTATCGGAAAGCTTCCGGTGCTCGACGGCTTCGAGTGGCCGGAAAACAATCTTTTCATCCTGGCGGAGTCGGACATGTTCGAAGAGGCGCGCCTTCTGGCCCCCTCGAAGCCGGCGCACGCGGCGGCGGCGTCCGTCGCCGAGGTGTTTTCGGAAGGACTGCGGGGACTCGCCGAAGGCGACTACGTCGTGCACGCCGACCACGGCGTGGGGAAATTCGCGGCGCTCCGCACGCTGCGGACGGACGGCTACGACGTGGAATGCCTGGAAGTGCAGTACGAGGACGGGAAAATCTACGTTCCCCTGGAGCGCCTCGGCGTCGTGGAGAAATTCGCCTCGAAGGACGCGTTTCCCCCGCCCTCGCTCGCCCGCCTGGGAAGCGCCTCATGGAAACGCCTGCGCACGCGCATGGAGCGCTCGATGGCGAGTCTGGCGGGCGAACTCCTGGCGCTCAGCGCAAAGCGCGCAAGCCGCCCGGGACATGCGTTCCCTCCCGACACGTCGGCGCAGCGCGACTTTGAAGAAACCTTTCCCTTCGAGCTTACGCCCGGCCAGGCGCGCGCCGTGGAGGAGGTCAAGCGCGACCTGGAATCGCCGCATCCGATGGACCGGCTCCTCGTGGGCGACGTGGGGTTCGGGAAAACCGAAGTGGCGGCCCGCGCCGCCTTCAAGGTCGTCTCGGCCGGCAAGCAGGCCGCGCTCCTCGCGCCCACGACGGTGCTCTCCGAGCAACACATGCTCACGTTTCGGGAGCGCTTTCGCGGGCTTCCCGTCCGCATCGCGCACCTGAGCCGCCTCCAGGACGCCGGCGAGCAGAAAAAAATCGCCGCCGAGCTTTCCGAGGGGAAGGTGGATATCGTCATCGGCACGCACCGGCTCCTCTCGAAGGACGTGCGCTTCGCCGGCCTTGGTCTCGTGGTGCTGGACGAGGAGCAGCGCTTCGGCGTCGCGCAGAAGGAAAAAATCAAGCAATGGCGCGAGACGGTGGACGTGCTCTCGATGAGCGCGACGCCCGTGCCCCGTACTCTCCAGATGGCGCTCGGCGGCATCCGCGACATGAGCCTCATCGAGACGCCGCCTCCGAACCGCCTCGCCGTCCACACCATCGTCCTGCCCTTCGACGAGGACGTGGTGCGGAGCGCCGTGGAGCGCGAGCTGCGGCGCGGCGGCCAGGTGTACTACGTCCACAACGACACGGCGACCCTCTCCTACCACGCGAAGCTCGTCGAGCGCCTCGTCCCGCGCGCCCGCACCGTGTCGCTCCACGGCCAGATGCCGCCGCGCCGGATCGAGCGGACCCTCATCGATTTTCTCGCGCGCCGCTACGACGTCCTCGCGGCGACGAGCATCGTGGAAAACGGCGTGGACATCGCGTCGGTGAACACGCTGGTCGTCACGAACGCCCACGCGTTCGGCCTCGCCGACCTCTACCAGCTGCGGGGGCGCGTGGGGCGCTCCGACGTGCGCGCCTACGCGTATCTGTTCGTCCCGACGGACGCGGCGCTCACGGATGAGGCGCGCGAGCGGCTGCGCGCCCTGCAGGAGTTTTCCTTCCTCGGCGCGGGCTTTCAGCTCGCGGCGAGGGACCTCGAGATTCGCGGCGCCGGCAACCTGCTCGGCCACGAGCAGTCGGGGCACATCGAAGCCGTGGGATTCGGCATGTACCTGAAGCTCCTGGAGCAGAAAATAAAGGAGCTGAAGGGCGAGGCCGTCGAGCACGAGGCGGAGCCCACGCTGCGCTTCGCGGAGCCGGCGCGCGTTCCCGAAAGCTACGTGCCGGAGATGGCGGAGCGGTTCCGGCTCTACCGCCGCCTGGTGGAAGCCCGCGGGGCGGAAAGCGCGCAGCGGATTCTCGACGAGACAGAGGACCTATACGGGCCCGCGCCAGAAGAGGCGCGCCGCCTTTTCGAGGCGGCGGGGTTGAGAATGCTGGCGCGGCGCCTGCAGATGGAAAAGATCGAGGAGCGCCGGCGAAGCCTCTTCTTTACCTTCCATGCCGCCGCGCGCGTGGACGGGCGCCGCTTGGCCGCGTTCCTGAAAGCCAACCAAGCGGCGTCGCGCACGCCCTCGGGCCAGATTCGCGTGGATATCCCCTCGGAAGAATATTCGCCCATGGACGTGGCAAGGAAAGTGCTGGAAGCGCTTCTGTAGGGGCGCCGCCGCGTGGGCGCCATGTTGCTTTGTCGGGATTCGGGCGGCCACCCGGGGCCGCCCCCCTAATCTATCTCTTCTTCCTCGTCGTATTCTTCCTCCTCTTCCTCCTCCTCGTCTTCTTCTTCCCCTTCTCCCTCCGTCAGGGCGAGGTCGTTTTCCACGTCCAACCGGTCGCAAATCCCCGCATAGATCTTCAAAAGGGCGTCCATCTGGCCGCGCAGCCCTTCGATGCGCTCCTTGACCCCTGCAAGTATCTCCGCCACCTGGCGCTCAAGCGAGAGGTATTCCTTCCGGGTGCGCTCGTGGAGCTCCTCGTAGTAGCGGCGCTGCTTGTCGTCCAGCATGCGCCCATTCTACTATGCCGCAGGCGCACAAGTCGACTATTCCCCCCGGGCAAAGGGCACGGGAACGGTCAGCCAGACGGCCACCTTCCGCCCGTCCTTTTCGGCCGGCGTGAACGTCCACGTGAGCACCTCGGCCTCGGCCAGCCTGGAAAGCACCGGCTCGTCGGACGGGTTGTGAACCGTGCGCGCCTCCTTGACGCTGCCCTCAACCGTAATGTGCGCGCTCACGAAAACCTGGGTCCCCGACGGAGCCTCCGAGTCTTGCGGCAGAAGCGGCGTCGTCGTTCGCAGGGGCTGCGGCTTCTTAACGCCCTCGAGATTCTTGAGAGGTTCGCTGGAGACGGGCGCGGGGGAGGGAGCCGTTTCCTTTATTGTCTCCAGACCTTCAGATACTCCGCGGGAGACTTTGTCAAAAACCGCGTCGCGAAAGCGGAAGAATTTTTCAGAAACCGCGTCGCGAAATAGGTATCCCGCAACGGCAAGCGCCGCCACAACGACCAGACTCGCGGCAATCTTTAAAATTTTCCCGCTTTTCACCCGCCGGCGAGGCGAAAGCGAGGGCCTGGGACGCGCGGCCACCTCGGCGAGGTCGGCGAGAGTCGGCTCCGATTCCTCCTCCTTCGGCGCCTCCGAAGGAACCGCTTCGGCGGAAACAGCCAGTGCCTGCCGCTCTTCTTCCACCGGCTCTTCGGCCGAAGCTTTTTCCTCACCCTCACCGGTCGCGACTTCGTCCATAAGGAGCGAAGGCTCCTCCTCTTCGGCCTCGGAGAGAGAAGGTCCTTGCTTATCCTCTTCCGGCGTAAAATGGAGATTTACTTCCTCCGAGGATTCTTCCTCTTTTCCGCTTCCCTCGTCATCCGCCAGGGAAATCTCTTCCCCGCCTTCAAGCTCAACCGATTCGGCGGTTTCAAGCGCCGCTTCCTCAACAGCGGGCTCCTCCCGGGCGGCTTCCTCCTGCGGCATCTCTTCGGCAGGCTCAATCTCAAGGGGGGAAGAATCCTCCTCAGTGGAAGCTCCCTCTTGCACTTTTTCTTCTTCCGCTCCGGTCCACATCTCCTCCGGCGGCATGCTCTTGCGCATCTCTTCAACGAATTCGTCGCGTTCGATTTGCGCCGTGCTGTCCTTCGAAACCTCCTCCTCCGCCGGCGCCTCAACCTGCCGTTCCTCCTCCGCTTTCTCGGGAGGCTCCGCCGCCTCTTCCGCTTCTTCTTCAACCGCTTCAAAGGGCTCCAAGTCCCCCACTTCACCTTCCTCAGCCTCCTCCGGCGCTTCCCGTGCGGCCGGCTCGGAAGCATCGAAAACTTCGTCCAGTGAACCTATGGCTTCTTCTTCCGAACTGAAATCTTTCTTTGAATCCAGAATTTCTTCTGGAGCGGAAGCAGAAGTTTCCTCTTCGGAAGCCGCAATATCCTCCCCGGGCAGCGAGGGCAGTTCTTCGCCGACAGGAACGCTTTGCTCTTCCTCTTCTTCCTTTTCCTCTTCCTCCTCCTGCACGGACACTTTTTCCTCGAGGTCCGTCGAGTCTTCTTCAGAAGTCTCTTCGAGTACGGGCGATTCCTCCATTTCCTCAGGGGAAAGCGTCGCGTATTGATCTTCGGGATGTTCCGCGTCCAGCGCCTGCGTTTTGTACTCTTCCGTTTCCTCGTCGCTCTCCGACTCAGCCGAGGCTTTTTCAGGAAATTCCTCTTCTCCCTCCGCAGCGTTTTCGGGAAGCTCTTCTTCCTCCGCCATGCCTTCCGTGGCATCGACAGCCTCAAGGGCCGGCGCCTCTTCTTCCTCGTCGTCGTGCAGTTCCACAACGCGGGGCGACGAATCGGCCTCATCTGAAACGGCCGGCTCAAGCTCCTCCGAAATTTCTTCTTCCTCTTCTTCCTCGTCAAACTCTTCGCCGGAGGGGGCCTCTTCCAGGTCCTGTTCCTCCTCTGACTCGGTAAATAATTCGTCCGGCAGATTTCCGCCTTCGATGGCGCCTTCAAGCGCATCGAGCGCGTCGAGCGACGGCGTGCCTTCCCGTCCTAAATCTTCTCCCTCGATCACCGCTTCTTCCTCGTGAGATTCTTCAAGTGATTCCGAAAGCTCCTCAATTTCTTCCTCGGAAGAATCCGCTTCGTCCGATTCCAGCTCGTCCCGGGCGGCGATTTCTTCCTCCAGGCCCTCCCCTTCGACGGCGCCTTCAAGCGCATCGAGCGCATCGAGCGACGGCGTGCCTTCCTGTTCGAAATCTTCTCCTTCTTCCCCTTCTGCCGGAGCCTCTTCGGGCTGGGCTTCTCCAAGCGACTCCGAAAGCTCCTCAACTTCTTCTTCGAAAGAACCCTCTTCGTCCTCGGCGGCGATCTCATCCAGATCTTCCCCCTCCTCGGCGCCTTGCGCATCTTCGGCCGCGGGCTTGGCTTTTGAAGGATACTCAAACTCCGGAGGCGTCTCCTCCGCGAGAATGTCTCCAAACAGGTCTTCCGACGTGAGCAGTTGTTCTTCCGAGGCCTGGGCACCCGGGGCTTGGGGCAAAGACTCCTCCTGGGGCTCCGGCTCTTCCGGCGACTCTTCCCACTGGAACGGCTCAAACGAACGCTCCTCAAGGTGTTCCGCCCCCTTCTTCAAGCCGTAGGGCGAAGCATCCTTTTTCTTGCGCGTTTTCTTGAGGTCCTTGAGAGTCTGCTTCAGGGAGGCCTTGGCTTTCTTTATGTCCGTTTTCCGCCGCTTCTTCGGCGGCTTGAGAAAGTCTTCCATGGCCTGCGCGGTGACGTTCGCGGCCTCCTCGGGAGAGAGCTCCGGCGCTTCTGGTTTCTCCTTCTCTCGCGTTTTCTTCTCCTTCCGTCCGATCTGCCGCATTTCACGCAGGAGTGCATCGCGGTCAACGTCGTGCACCACCTGTCCAGTGGTTTTGGCCGCGGCGGACGCCTCCGCAGAAGCTCCGGCCCCTTTAGCCCTGGAAGGCTTCGGCCCTAGCAGGTCCAGGCCCAAAGCGCGTCCCACGGCTTTCAGCAGCACGTCGTCGGTCACGGGCCGCTCCAGGTGTTCGAAGGCCTGGTACTTCTGAAGCGCCTCGCTGCGGTACTTTCTCCCTTTGTAGGTCTTGGTGCACCAGATGAGCGGCACATCCGACCGCGGCCCCGACTTGATTCTTTTGCAAACCTCGAAACCATGGAGCTTGGGAAGCATGGGTTCGATGATGACGAGGTCGGGGTTCCAGTTTTGAAAGTGCTCGACCGCATCCTGGCCGTTGTTGACCGTCTGGACTTCGAAGCCCTTCCCCGCCAAGATGGTCTGAAGGTAGGTCAAGTTCTTGGGGTCGTAGTCGGCAATGAGAATCTTTTTCATGGCCTCAGAAATACGACGTCGCGGCGCGAGACTTTCAGCTTTTCTAGAATAGCCCTCTTCTCATAACTTGTCAACAAACAAGGGGTTTTCGCGCCTTTCGTCGTTGAATCAACCGGGCAAAGAAGCGCATGAATTTTCTCGCCGCTCGTGAGCCCCCGTGCCCGTCCGAGTCTTGGGAGTCGTATGCTACAATAAGCGCTTATGAAGTCCCGCGCCCGCAGGCCTTCAGCCAAGGAGCGAGAAAAAACCTCCCGTAGCCGCGGCCGTGTTTCTCCCGCTTGCGAATCGACTCCGAGAGACGCCGTCGGCCGGGGCGCGTTCCTGCGCGACGGCGGCAGCCGCCTCGAGGACGAGGACCTCCTCGCGCTCGTGCTGGCGTCGGGCGCCCGCCGGACGGAGGCCGCGAAGAAACTCGCGGAGCGCATTCTCGACCAATGCGGCGGCCTGGCGGGCCTTGCCAAAACGCCCCTTGAAAAGCTTCTCGAAATCCGGGGCGTGGACCGCGCCCGCGCCGGACGCATCCTTGCGGCCCTCGAGCTCTCGCGGCGCGCGCAGGAGGTCTCGCTCAAGGCGGGAGAGGCGCTGCGCCATCCGGCGGATGTGGTGCGAACCATCCTCTCGCGCCACGCGCAGGCGAACAAAGAGGTGTTCGGCGTGCTCCTGCTGGACGTGAAGAACCGCCCGCGCGGCTACCGCATCATCTCCGTCGGCACCCTCGACCAGAGCCTTGTGCACCCCCGGGAAGTTTTCAAGGAGGCCGTTGCGTTAAACGCCGCGAAGGTCGTCCTTTTCCACAACCACCCCTCGGGCGACCCGACGCCGAGCGCCGAGGACGTCGACGTGACCAAGTGCCTCGTCTCGGCGGGTCACACGCTGGGCATCCCCGTGCTCGACCACATCATCGTGGCCGAAGGCGGCTACGTGAGCCTCAAGGAAAAGAAGCTGTTCCCCTGAGCAGAAGAACCGCCAAGGGAATTTTCAGAACCCGCGCCGAAGGAGCCCGCCTGCGCCGAGCAAGACTTTCTCGACGGCCTCCTCTTAAAGCAGCTCCACATAGCGGTCTCCCGTTGCGGCATTAATAAGCACCACGGAGGCTGAGGAAGGAATTTTTTCCGACTCCTGGAGCATCCTCAAGGCCGCAAGCGTCGCCGCCCCCTCGGGCGCCGGAAAGACGCCCGCGCCCGCCGCCATCTCGCGCATGGCCTGCCGAATCTCGTAGTCGCTCACCGAAAGGGCGAAGCCGTCGCTGTCGTAGAGGGCGTGGAGCGCCAGCGTGTCGCCCAGGGGCGAGGGAACGCGCAGGCCGAGCGCGATGGTCTCGGGGTTTTCCCAGCGCTCGGTTTGGGCCGCCTTCTCGCGGAACGCCTTAACGATGGGCGCGCATCCGTCGGGCTGCACGGCGACGAGCCGCGGCTTCTTCCCGTTTTTCAGCATGCCCGCTTCCTCGAGCTCCGAAAACGCCCTCCAGAGTGCGGCGATTCCCGTGCCGCTCCCCGTGGGATAGAGGATGATGTCGGGCAAATTGCCGTCCATCTGCTCCCAGAGCTCGAAGCCCATCGTCTTTTTGCCCTCAAGGCGGTAGGGCTGGCGAAAGGTGCCGACGTTGTAGGCCCGGCGCGCTTCTTTGTCCTGGCTCATCACCATGGCGGCATGGTCGAGGGCGCCGTCCACCCGGTGCACTGCGGCGCCGTAGTGCTCGCATTCGCTCGAAAAGGCCTCCGGCGTATCCGAGGGCATGAAGACGTGCGCCTTCAGGCGGGCCGCCGCGGCATAGGCGGCCGCGGCGACGCCCGCGTTTCCGAGCGTGGCGAGGGCGATGCGCTTTGCGCCCATCTCCTTGGCCTTCGCAACCACGACGGCCATGCCGCGCGCCTTGAACGAGCCGGTCGGGTTTTGCCCCTCGTCCTTGACAAAAACGCGGTGCAGCCGAAACTGCCGCTCCCAGCGGGGCACGCGAAGAAGCGGCGTGCATCCCTCGCCGAGCGTGACGAGATTCCTCGCCTCGCGGAGCGGCAGAAGCTCGCGGTAGCGCCAGAGGTAGGCGCCGCGCCCGCTCCACGCCCTCGGGAGCGACGCGGCGCTCGGACGCAGGTCGTAGCGCACCTCGAGCGGCTTGCGGCACTCGGTGCAGCTTTGGTGCTCCAGGTCATCGGGATAGACGTTCCCGCATGCGGTGCACTGCAGGTGATGAATGAGGGAATCCATGCGCCAGCCCATTGTAACATGGGCCCGCGAAAACAAAGGGCGCACCGCAGTGCGCCCTTGCAAAATCTGAATCCTGACGGCTTGCCGCCCGACGGCCCTTAAGCCGAGGCTACTTCTTCTTCCCCGGCGGCCCGGCGGCCGTGCATGTTCCCGTGCCCCTGCTCCTGCCTTTGCCTTTAGCCGTATCTTTGCTTTTTTCCTTCTCCGCGGACGGGCCGCCCTTGTGTTTCTCGCGGTAGGTTTTTCCGGCGATGGCCGAAATTTTTTCCCCGTTGGCGCGGCGGGCGAGCACCTCGTCCGCGCCGATGCCGAGTGACGCCGAGAGCACGCGCGCGTTCACCCAGTCGACGATTTCCACGTCCGTGAGGCGCACCTTCGTCCTCGGTTCTTTTTTCCAGTAGCCGTAGGCCTTGCCGTAGGGCGGGCCCGGCCGGCTCGGGAGGGAAACGAAAATTCCGCCGACGTCAATCTTCAGCTTCTCGAAAACCACCTGCCACGAGTCGCCGCCTCGGCGCAGGCCCAGTATGTAGTTGTAGTCCCTGCCCGATTCCTTCGAGAGATAGCAGTAGACGGCCAAGTGCTCCGGGCCGTCCCTCGAGCCCTTGAGCAGGACCCCGAACTGCACGTCGTCGGGCTTGAAGTGCTCGCGGTAAAGACTCTTCAAGACCGACACGTCGTCCGAGGGGTCGGGCGAGCGAATCGCGTCGAGAATTCCCGCCTGTGCCGCTCCGGCCAGGCCAAGCAACGTTGCCAGGAGAACGAGAATCGTCTTTTTGCCCATGGGTATGCCTCCGTTCTTCAAGGTTTCTTAAGGTTTTTATGATACCCGGTCGGGCGGCGCAACGCAAACCCGGGATCCCGGGATATCCATCGGCGGCCGGTCCCCGATTCTTGACTCCGGGGGGAAGGCGGCGCTACAGTGAAATTTCCCATGGAGCCTCTCCTCAAAATCCGCCGCCTCAAGACGCATTTTTTCACCGAGGACGGCGTCGTGCCCGCCGTGGACGACGTCTCGTTCCAGATCCATGCTGGCGAGGCCGTGGGACTCGTGGGCGAGTCGGGCTGCGGCAAGAGCGTCACGGCGCTTTCCATCCTTCGCCTCATCACCCACCCCGGGCGCATCATGGGCGGCGAGATTCTCTACAAGGGGAAAAACCTGCTGGCGCTCTCCGAGGAGGAGATGCGCCGCGTCCGCGGAAACGAAATTTCCATGATTTTCCAGGAGCCCATGACGAGCCTGAACCCGGTCTTCACGGTGGGCGACCAGATCATGGAGGCGATTCGCCTGCACCAGGGGAAACCGCGGCGAGAGGCGCGCGAGGAGGCCGTCCGCATGATGCGGCTCGTGGCCATCCCCGACCCCGAGAAGCGCGTGGACAACTACCCGCACGAGATGTCGGGCGGCATGCGCCAGCGCGTGATGATAGCCATGGCGCTCTCGTGCCATCCCTCGCTCCTCATCGCCGACGAGCCGACGACGGCGCTCGACGTCACCATCCAGGCGCAAATCATGGAACTCCTTGCCGAGCTTCAGGAAAAGCTCGGGCTCGCGGTGCTCCTCATCACGCATGACCTGGGCGTGGTCGCGGAATTCGTGGGCTGCGTCCTCGTGATGTACACGGGCAAGATAGTCGAGGAGGCGCCCGTCGCAAAGCTTTTCAAGGACCCGAAGCATCCCTACACCCGGGGGCTTCTGCGGAGCATTCCCAAAGTGCACGGCGAAGCCGCGGCGGAGCGCCTGGAGACCATCGAGGGCGCCGTGCCCGACCTGGCGCGGCTCCCGGACGGCTGCCATTTCGCGCCGCGCTGCCCCTTGGTGAAAGAGGTTTGCCGCGAGGGCATGCCGGACTTCCGCGCCGTCGCGAGCGAGCACACCGCAAGATGCGTGCTGTATTGAATAGGAGTTTTGGAGTTGTGGAGCTTAGCATTTCGGAAAGTTACCAAGCTAACTTCCAAAAGGAGGTCAACATGGAACTCGAAGTGACATGGGGAAGAACCGTTCGCGTATGGTGGGCGTATGTTTGGCGCTTAATGCTCATCACTTCCATTATTGGTTTTGGTCTTGGTCTTTTTATGGGGGTTCTCGGCTCACCACCTCAACTGGCTAACATAATCCTAAACCTTACAGGTATCATAAGCATAGCAATTTCGTTTGCTGTGATGCAGAGGATTCTCGGCAAGGATTTCGGTGAATTTCGCCTCGTATTGATTCGCAAGGAGGTCAACACGGAACTCGAAGTGACATGGGGAAGAACAGTTCGCGTATGGTGGGCGTATCTTTGGCGCTCTATGCTCATCACTTTTATTATTGGTTTTGTTATGGGGCTTCTCCAGGCCCAGGGGGCTTTCAACTCCGACTTGCCGATTCAACTGGTGGGTATCATAATTAGTCTGGCGTTTTCGCTTGTTGTAATGAAGATGATTCTCGGCAAGGATTTTCGCGAATTTCGTCTCGTATTGATTCGCAAAGACGACAAATCACCTAACAAGCTAGGATTGGAGTCGCCCAACTTTCCCTCTCCTAAACCTTCGAGCCCATGACCGCCCGGCCCCAGGAACAAATTCTTCAAGCCCCGCCGCCCCCCGAGGCGCGCGCGCGGCCCGCGGAGGACGCGCTCCTCGAGGTGCGCAACCTGAAGAAATATTTTCCGCTCTACCGCGGCGTCTTCCAGCACGTCTACGCGCACGTGAGGGCCGTGGACGGCGTGAGCTTTTCCATCCGCCGGGGCGAGACCTTCGGCCTCGTGGGCGAGTCGGGCTGCGGCAAGACCACCGTCGGGCGCTGCATACTGCGGCTCACCGAGCCGACCGAGGGCGAGGTTCGGTTCGAGGAGGAAAACATTCTCGACTTCGACCGCGAGCGCATGCGCCTCGCGCGGCAGGACATGCAGGTAATTTTTCAGGACCCTTACGCCTCCCTCAACCCGCGCATGACCATCGGCGACATCGTGGGCGAGCCGTTCGTCATCCACGCTATCGCCAGGGGAAGCGAAAAGCGGGACCGCGTGGCGCACCTCCTGCGCACGGTGGGGCTCGACCCCCAGCACATGAAGCGCTATCCGCACGAGTTCTCGGGCGGCCAGCGCCAGCGCATCGGCATCGCGCGGGCGCTTGCGCTCCAGCCCAAGCTCATCATCGCCGACGAGCCCGTCTCCGCGCTCGACGTCTCCATCCAGGCGCAGGTCGTGAACCTCCTTCAGGACCTGCAGGAAAAGCTTCGCCTCACCTATCTCTTCATCGCGCATGACCTGAGCGTCGTCGAGCACATCTCGCACCGCGTGGGCGTGATGTACCTGGGAAAGCTGGTCGAGGTGGCGACGAGCGAAGAGCTCTACGAGAACCCGCTCCACCCCTACACGAAGGCGCTTCTTTCGGCCGTGCCCGTTCCCGACCCGGCCGTCAAGAAGGAGCGCGTCGTCCTTCCGGGCGACGTGCCGACGCCCGTGAATCCCCCGTCGGGCTGCCGCTTCCGCACGCGCTGCCCCATCGCCGAGGCGCGCTGCGCCGAGGAGGAGCCGCCGCTCGTCGAAAAGACTTCCGCCCGAGAGGGCGAGCACGTCGCGGCGTGCCTCCTGGTGGAGTAGGGGCGCGGAAGGCCGCGCCAGCCGTTTATTTTTTCCGACGCTTCAGCATTTTCAGAATCCGCTTCGTCGCCGGGTCGGAGGAGAGAACCTTCTTGCGGTTGCGGCTGCGCAGGGCGCGGAGGCGGCGGGCAAGAGCGGCGTCGTCGAGCGCGAGGATGGACGCGGCGAAGAGCGCCGCGTTGCGCGCCCCGGCCTTCCCGACGGCCATGGTCGCAACGGGAATGCCGGGGGGCATCTGCGCGGTCGAAAGGAGCGCGTCGAGGCCGTTCAGGGCCGAGCTGTCGAGAGGGACGCCGACTACGGGGAGCGTCGTGTGCGCCGCGACGGCGCCCGCAAGGTGTGCCGCCATGCCGGCTCCCGCGACGAGTACTCGGACGCCCCGGGCGGGCGCCGCACGGACGTAGCGCTGCACCTCGCGCGGCGTCCGGTGCGCCGAGAGCGTCACCGATTCGCAGGCGACGCCCAGCGACTCGAGAGTCTTTTCGCACTCCGCCATCACGGGGCGGTCCGAGGCGCTGCCCATCATGATTCCCACGCGCGGCGTTCGCGTCTTCCCGGTTCGGCGAGCGGACGATTTCGGCGCGGCCATAATTACTCCTTTCCCTCCTTGTCTTGCGAGGCGCGCCCCTTCAAAGCCGCAAGGCCGATGTCGCGCCGGAAGTGCATGCCCTCGAAACGCACCCGGCCCACGGCTTCGTAGGCGCGGCGGATGGACTGGCTCAGTTTTTCTCCCATGCCGGTGACGCCGAGAACGCGCCCTCCGGCGACGACCGTCTGGTCGTCCTCCCGCTTGGTGCCGGCATGGAAGACGAAAACGTCTTCCATGTCCTCCACCTCTTCGAGACCCTCGATGGGCATGCCCTTCTTGGGCGCCTCGGGATAGCCCTCGGCGGCGAGCACGACGCACGTGGCCGCTCTCGTGTCCCACTCGACCTTGGCGCGGCCGAGCTCCTTGCTCGCCACGGAATGAAGGAGGACGACGAGGTCGCTCTGAAGGCGCGGCAGGATGACCTGCGCCTCGGGATCGCCGAGGCGGCAGTTGTATTCGAGCACCCGGGGGCCGTCGGGCGTAAGCATGAGGCCGACGTAGAGGAATCCCGCGTAGCGCCGCCCTTCCTTTTCGAGTCCCACGAGCGTGGGCTGGACGACGTCCTGCATCACGGAGCGGAACATGTCCTGCGAGAGATTGGTCGCCGGAGAAAACGCGCCCATGCCTCCCGTGTTCGGCCCCTTGTCCTCCTCGAGAAGGGTTTTGTGGTCCTGCGAGGTCACCAGGGGGAGGGCACGGCGGCCGTCGGAGATTACGATGAAGGAGGCCTCGGTGCCTTCGAGAAATTGTTCGATAACGGCACGCTCGCCGGCGCCGCCGAATTTCTTCTTCACCATAATCGCCTCAACGGCCTTGTCCGCGTCGTCGGGCGTCAGGCAGACGAAGACGCCCTTGCCCGCCGCAAGGCCGTCGACCTTGATCACGGCGGGCAACCCCGTCCGGTCGAGAATCTGCCGCGCTTCATCCGGGGAGTGGGCGACCTCGAAGGACGCGGTGGGAATGTCGTATTTCTGCAGGAACTCCTTGGCGTAGACCTTGCTTCCCTCGAGCTCCGCCGCGAGCTTGCGGGGGCCGAAAATGCGCAGGCCTCGCTTGAGAAATTCGTCCACGATGCCCATCGTGAGCGGAAGCTCCGGCCCCACGACCGTGAGGCCGACGCGGAGCTCCTGGGCGAAGTCGGCGAGCTCGATCGAGCTCGTCGGGTCGAGGGCCACGCACTCGGCATGCTCGGCGATGCCCGGGTTGCCGGGCGCGCAGTAAATTTCGTCCGCGAGTGGGCTCTGAGAAATTTTCCAGACCAGGGCGTGCTCGCGTCCGCCGGAGCCGATGACAAGGATTCGCATGACCAAGAGTCCGCGCGCGGGGCTACGTCCGCAGCGCGGCAAAAAATAATCGCACACGCGCCGCGGGCAGTCAAGGGCGAAAAAAATCGCGCGCCGCCGCCCGTCAAGCGTTTTGTCCCGATCCCAACGCTAAGCGTCAGGCTTGTCCGCCATAGGCGGGGTTGCCGCACCTTTCCCCTTGCCCCGGCGATATCGGGGCTAGGACACAATCCTGCTGTAGATAAAGAGCAGGGGGGCCGCAAAGAGAAGCGAGTCGGCGCGGTCGAGGACGCCGCCGTGCCCCGGAAGCAGCGCTCCAGAATCTTTCGCGCCGGCGGCGCGCTTGAGGAGCGAGATGGAAAGGTCGCCCAGTTGGGCCGCAAGGCTAAGAAGGATTCCCGCGATCACCGCGATGTCCCATCCAGGGGTGTGGAAAAACAGCATCTTCGCCGCGATGGCGCCTATAAGACCTCCGAGCACATGACCCACGGCCCCCTCCCATGTTTTGCGGGGGCTGACTTCCGGAGCCATGGGATGACGGCCAAGTGTCCGACCGACGTAAAAAGCGAACGTGTCACCAAGCCAGACCGCAAGGTAGAGCAGGAAAATCCACTCGGCGCCGTGCGCCCGGAGCGGAACCTGGATGCCCAAGCCCATCCCGACGCAGCATGCCCCGAAAAGCGACGCGCCGATCGAGAGGAAGCGCTGCTCCATGGAGCGCTGCGGACGCGCGAGCGAGGCCACGAGAAAAACGACGGCGAGCGACGCCGACGCGGCCAGCATCCGGTGCGCGGACGGCTTGAAGGCAAGCGTCGCGGCCGAGGCGAGCCCCGCCGCGACGAAAACGAACCTTGAAGCCACCCAGCCGCGTGCGTGCAAAAGCTGCGCGTATTCCCAAAGCGCCGCCAGCGCTCCCGCGCCGATGAAGACGGCAAACGCATAGACGGGGAGGTATCGGACCAGTCCGAAAAAGAGCGGGATGAATACAAGGGCGGTGAGAACTCGTTTCCAGTGCACGACGGAGAGGAAACAGCGCCGCGGCTACTTTTGCGCGGGAGCAGGCGTAAGGACGGGCGCGGGGGCTTTCTGCTTTTCGGCCTCTTGCGGTGCGGGCTCGGGAGCGGGCTCCGCGACCTCGAGCGGAGGAAGCTCCTCACCGCGCACCACGGCGGCGGCCTCCTCGGCCGTGAGCGTCTCGCGCTCCAGCAGATGTTTCACCATGCGCTCCATCGTCTCGCGGTTTTCGTTCAGAACGTCCTTCGCGCGGTCGTAGCTTTCGCCTAAAAATTTTTGCACTTCCGCGTCGATGCGCCGCGCGGTTTCCTCGCTGTAGTCCACCATGCGGGTGATCTCGCGCCCCAGGAATACGTTATCGTCTTTTCGGCCGAAGGTCGCGGGGCCGAGTCCGCTCATCCCCATCTCGCACACCATGGCGCGCGCGATGCTCGTCGCCTTCTCCAGGTCGTCGCGGGCGCCCGTGGTCAGGTGGTCGAGAAAAAGCTCCTCGGCGGCCCGCCCGCCCATGAGGACGGCGAGCCGGTCCACGAGATACTCCTTGCTGTACGTGTGGCGGTCGTCGACGGGAAGCTGCTGCGTGACGCCCAGCGCCATCCCCCGCGGAATGATGGTCACCTTGTGCACGGGGTCGGCATGCTTGACGGACATGGCGACCAGCGTGTGCCCCGACTCGTGGTAGGCGGTGGTGCGCTTCTCCTCGTCGCTGATGACGCGGCTGCGGCGCTCGCTTCCCATCAGGACCTTGTCCTTCGAGTCTTCGAACTCGGTCATGAAGACCTTTTCCTTGTTGCGGCGGGCCGCAAGAAGCGCCGCTTCGTTCGCGAGGTTCGCCAGGTCGGCTCCCGTGAAGCCGGGCGTTCCCCGGGCGATCGTCTCCAGGTTCACGTCGGGGGCGAGCGGCACTTTTCTCGTGTGCACCTTCAGGATCTCGGTGCGTCCCCGGAGGTCGGGAATATCCACGATGACCTTGCGGTCGAAGCGGCCGGGGCGAAGGAGCGCCGGGTCGAGGACGTCGGGGCGGTTCGTCGCGGAAAGAAGGATGACGCCGAGGTTCGTCTCGAATCCGTCCATTTCGACGAGGAGCTGGTTGAGCGTCTGCTCGCGCTCGTCGTGCCCGCCGCCCAGGCCCGCGCCGCGCAGGCGCCCCACGGCGTCCAGCTCGTCGATGAAGATGAGGCAGGGGGCGTTTTTCTTGCTCTTTTCAAAAAGATCGCGCACCCGCGAGGCGCCCACGCCCACGAACATCTCGACGAAGTCCGAGCCACTGATGGAGAAAAACGGGACGTTCGCCTCCCCCGCGACGGCCTTGGCGAGAAGCGTCTTCCCCGTGCCCGGCGGGCCGACGAGGAGCACGCCCTTGGGAATCTTTCCCCCGAGGCGCTGGAACTTCTGCGGGTCTTTCAGGTACTGGACAATTTCCGAAAGGTCATCCTTCGCCTCCTCGCATCCGGCGACGTCGGCGAAGGTGACGCGCTCGCGGTCGCTCGAGGCGAGCCGCGCGCGGCTTTTTCCGAACGAGAGCGCTTTCATGGAGCCGGCCTGCATCTGCCGCAGCAGAAAGACGAAAAGCCCCACGAGCACGATGATGGGAAGCCACGTGTAGAGGAGCCCCCAATACACCCCGGTGTTCTCTTCCTTGACCGTGATGGCGACCTTGTGTTTGCGCAGGAGGTCCACCAGGCCGTCGTAGCGGGGCGCGATCGTGGCGAAGGCTTTCTCGTTTTCGCGAAAGGTGCCCGTGATGTCCGATTCCCCCGCGATGGTTATCTCCTTGACCTCTTTGCGCTCGACCGCCGCGAGGAACTCGCTGAAGGTAAGAGACAGCGGCGCGGGCTTCGTATCGGCGAAATACTGCCACACCAGGAGCACCGCGATTAACAGCACGAGCCAGATGGTAAGCGTCTTCAGCCTTTGCATAGAAAATTTCCTTATCTTACTAGTATAGCATAAGGCTCCGCTCCCTGGCCAACCTCCCCCGGCGGCCGGCAAGTCCAGCCGGTAAGGGGTAATTCCTTCCGGTTACCCGCGGGAGGTGCTTCCAATGTAGTACCGCCCGTTCCGTTTGCTCTCTAGAACGTACGCGCAATAGCCGCGCTGGGCATCCACGGCACCTCCGTTATGGCGGAGAGGGTGGGATTCGAATCCGCCGCAGGCGGACAAGCCCACCCAGGGCTTGCTTTACCCGCCGCAGGCGGGCCACGGCACCTCCGTTATGGCGGAGAGGGTGGGATTCGAATCCGCCGCAGGCGGACAAGCCCACCCAGGGCTTGCTTTACCCGCCGCAGGCGGGCCACGGCACCTCCGTTATGGCGGAGAGGGTGGGATTCGAACCCACGGAACCCGGTAAAGGGTTCATCCGCTTTCGAGGCGGACCCGTTATAACCACTTCGGTACCTCTCCGCATCCTCTCTCCCAACTCAATCCCGGCTCCCGAAACCCCGCTCAGCGGTGATACCAGATGTTCCGCAAGGGGCCCACAACGCCGTCCTGCGCCTGGCTGAAACTAAGGTCGTCGCGTCCGCCGGCGTTTCCGTCGGCGCCGACCGAGCGCACCTCGAAATTAAAAGGTAGCATCGAAGGGTTGAGGATGTCCAGCGCGTAGGTGAGGCGGTGCCCCCAGAAGTCGCGCTGCGGCGCGCTCCGCGGCGGCCGGAAGAAGAATTCCTTTTCGTATTCCGGCAGATACCGCTGGTAGTGGGGTTCAAGGGCGGCAGCCAATTCCGCTCCCGAAAGGCGCGCCTTGAGGTCTCCCTGTTCCATCGCATGCGCCGACACGGCCAGGCCCGCGACGAACAAAAGCGTGCGCGTATCGGAAAGGCGGAACGATTCCATCTCCTCCGCGAAGACCTCCGGCAGCAGCCATCCGCCGAAGCGGTCGTAACAGGCGTCAAGCTCCCAGCCGCGGAAGTCGTGATAGACGAAGCGCGCCTTGAAGCGAATCTCTTCCTGGAGCTCCGGAACGGTGAACGGGACGACGGCTTCCTTTCGCTCGCGATCGATCTCGATCTCGCCGAGCTCGACCGTCTGCGGGGCGACGCCGCACTGCCTGACGACGGCCTTTTCAAACTCGCCGAGGTCGGGCGCGGGAATCCGGCTGCATCCGACGCATAACAAGATCGCCCCCGCGAGCCGCCGCGTGTTCTTCTTCATGGCAGGCGTCATGATACCCCCTTGCAGGGGCAAGAACAAAGCGCGCGGCGAAGCGCGGGGCGGGCACGGCGCGGGTGCGGCCAAAACTTTACGGAAATCGGAGCGTTCGATATAATGGGAAACCGCGTATGAAGCATACTGTCCTGGAGCGCGCTTCCGGAACACATCGGAGGCGATGGTTCGTCCTCGCCGCCGGGCTGGCGTGCGCCGGTCTGGCCGTCTCGGTGCTTTTCCCGCAGGACGCCGACCCGCCCGCCGCGGCGGACTCCGGCGAGGAAGCGGCGGCCGGGGAGAAAGCCGTGGGGCCGCTCGTGCCCGAGGGGGAATCCCCGGATCTGGTGCTTTTCGCCACGGGGGACGTGGCCGGCCATCTCGAGCCGTGCGGCTGCCCCGTCAATCCCATCGGGGGGCTGGACCGGCGGGCGGGCTACGCCCGGGAGTTCCGGAAAAAATTTCCCGACGCGCCCTTCCTCTGGGTGGACACCGGCGCGCTCTTCGGGGCCCTCGACGCCGAGGAGGGGCGCATGCGCACGGAGACCCTCGTCGAGGCTTACAACCGTCTGAACTACGCCGCCGTGAACGTCGCCTACCTCGACGTGAGCCAGGACTTCGCCTTCTTCGAGCGGATGCGCGAGAAGGCGTCTTTTCCCTTCATCACGGCCTCCTGGATAAACGCCTCGACCCGGAAGACGATCGGGGACATGCCCCACGCCTCGGCCTCGTTCGGAGAGGGAAGGAGCATCGCCTTCCTGGGCCTCCAGCACCGCGCAGGCGTCACGGTGACGCTTCCCGACGGGCGCACGGCGGAGGTGGCCGACCCGATCAAGGCCGCGCGCAACGTTTTTCCCCGCCTCCGCAAGGAGCACGACCTCGTCGTGGCGCTCGTTCGCATGGACGAGCCGGACGCGCGCGAGCTCGCGCGGGCCGTTCCCAAGGCGGACCTGGTTATCGCGTCCCTGGGGGCGCGGGTCGAACAGGAGCCTCTTTTCGAGGCGGACGTGCCCATCGCCTACACGGGCTACGAGGGACGCACGATGGTGGAGGTGCGGTTTTTCCTGAACGACAGGGGGCGCAAGGAGCGCGTCGAGCTCAAGCTTCATCCCCTTTCCGAGCGCTACCTGCCCGAGCATGACATCGAGCTTCTCGTTCTCGACACCCTCGACAAAATCGCGCGGAAGGAAGCCGAGGAGGGCGTTTCATCCTCCGAGCTCCTGCGGCGGCTCGCGTCCGACGTTCCCCGCCCGAAGAGCTACGAGACTTTCGCGGGCTCGGAAGTCTGCAAGCCGTGCCACGCGAAGCAGTTCGCGCAGTGGGAGGACTCTCCGCACGCCCGCGCCTTCGAGACGCTCGTCAAGGTGGCGCAGGATTTCAACCCCCAGTGCGTCGCCTGCCACGCGACGGGCTACAAGAAGGGCGGGTTCCGAAATGTGCGCTCGACGCCGGAGTTCGCGGGCGTCGGGTGCGAGACGTGCCACGGCGCCGCCTCGGAGCACGCCGCCGATCCAGGGAATCCCCCTCCCGCGTCGGGGAAATCGGCCTCCGGCGGCTGCGAGGGCTGCCACAACAAATTCCAGGACCCCGACTTCAACCGCGCCGCCGCGACGGAGAAGATCCGGCACTGGTGACGGGGGGCAGGGGATAGGGATTAGAGATTAGGGGTTAGGAGATATCTCTCCTTACTTCTTTCCCCTTTCTCAAAAAAGCTGCGCCCGCAAGAACGACAAAAACCAGCGACCAGCGGGCGACTATCCCCAATTTCTTATTCCAGATCCTCAAAAGCATCCGGATCAGGCGGAGGCCCCATGTTGATCAACCCGTAATGGCCCTCGAACTCTAAATAGGAATTGGGATATTTCTTGATAAGTTGGCCGTGATGATGACGTGCATTGTCCTGATCCTTTACTTTTGAGTACGCACCGATTAAGTAAAGCTCTGCCCGCCCTGCTAGGCAAAAACTTTCCGGGTCGAGTAAATCTGAGAGCAGGGAAATAGCATTTTGGGCCTTCAGCTTGGTTACAATCCCTGTTGCGCCCAGTGCGAAATGGAATTTCGCATACGGCGCATAGGTGCTGTCAGGAAATTGAGTAAATACTTGTTCGCAGACAGGATCAAAGCTCCCAAAGCATTTTCCGTCCATTAGCTCCAGTGCCGCCTGATCCACAGCTTTCGACGGCGGCACTACCGTGAATTGCATCTCCGTTTCAAGCTCCGCTGCTACGCAGGAATGCACCTGCGGCTTCGCCCCCTTGGGCTCTGGCCACTTTCGCCCGTAGTACTCCTCCTGCGACTTGTAGATTACCTTCACCGTATAGACCCCGGTCTTTTCGAACGCTCCCAGTTCCGCCTCCTCCAGTAGAAGCGTCTGTCCCTTGTGAATTTGCATACCCACTGAGGATTCAGTGAACAACTGGCCCGGACTCACAGTCTTGCCATCCGGGTCCAGCACTTTTACGGCTACGGGCTCTACGCCCTCATTACCGTAGGCTTCGACAAAGAGCGGCTTTGACCCTGTATGTGTCAACGTCACTCGAAGAAGACCAGGTTCCCCTATCAAAATGGGATTCTTGCACATCGCGGCCTTGAGTTCGAGGTCTTGGGCGTAAGATAGTCCGCTAAATCCAATCGCTAATACAAAAAGGACGACACATCGTTTCATCGTCACGCCTCGGTGCACATGCTTGTTCTCGGGTATCGCCTTTTCATTCTACCCCCCTTCGCTGAGGAAATCACCTGCTTCGGCGGGGCAAGTCCCCACGCCGGAGGCGGGCAAGCGGCGGGGCAAGCCGTTTAATTTTTATCGTAGTGGTTTGAAACGGGCAAGCTAACCGACCACAAGTGGACGGTTGAGGAGCTGCTTTCTATTCATGCCTAAAGCGCAATAACCTTATTGGTCGTCGCCCCTTAAGATATAATAGCCCCGCCAAAACATAAACCATTTAAAATGTTTTTTGTAAAGTTCTTCCGCCTCCTTTTGGGGGTCGCCCTTCGCGTCTATTTTTTTCCTCCACTCCACTACAAGAGGATTGTCGCAAAGCGGAACGATATTATGCTTCCACCAAAAATCCAGATTGCACAATATTTTTATGTCAAAGGCCCTATGTGTCCTTGTTGCAATTGCGCCGTGTAGGTTGAGATACTTTACAAGCATCCAGTCGCGCACATCATTTTGTGATAGCTCTAATTTGTCTTGATTGACCCTCTTTTCTCGGCAATAATCAAAAAATTCCTTTGTCCATATCTCTGCCCTTTTATTTATAAGCCTATTTGACAAGTGGATGAATAAAAGAATCGCACAAAAGAGAAGAGAAACAACCACGGGCTTGTCAAATCCCAAGCGCAGCATTCCAAAGTAAAAAATCACGCTGTAAATCACTCCCAATGCCGCGATGCTCACCCAGTCGCTATCGTCGCGCATTTCAGTCAACGTCCGTGGTGTTGGGGAGGGAAAAGAGGAAAGCGTGTCTGGTAGCATAGCGCATGCTACCATGCCGCGCTTCAGCGGCATAGTGCGTCGTGAAGCGGCTGGAGCAGCCCGTGTGGCTACTTTTCCAACTCATCTACGCCACTCCCAAATCACGAAACAAACCCGCTAAGTGGCGTGAAAAGACGATTCCTCGACAGGGCCTCGGAATGACACGAGGGGAGCGGGCCGGCAATCCCGCCGCTTCGCACGGGACAAGTTTTACCCGCCAAGATTTGTTAGGGCGGGCCGGCAACCCAGACTAAGAGTCTGGGCAAGCTCCGGCAAATCCGGCAAAATCCTTGACAAATCGCACGGACGGCATACATGGAGAAGTATGGAGTATCGCGTATGGAATATAGCGTATGGAGTATGCAAGGATTCGGTCATCCGGTCATCGGTCATGGGGAGGATGCACCCCCCGCCCCCCTCAATTTACAAAACGAACCTACCAACTGCGCATAAACAAAGGATTTTTAAATCGGCCCTAGGAACGAACCTACCAAGTGCGCATGAATAAAGGATTTTTAAATTGCCCCTAGGAACAAACCCAGACGATAGTCTGGGCAAGGTTTACCCCGCCCAGGGGGCGGGGCCGCTAAGTCTTATGAATAAAAGGTTTTTCCGCCGTTCGGTCATTGGTCACTCGCCTTCGCGTAGCCGCTTCGGCGGAGCGAGGTCGGCCATCCGCCCTACAATTAATTGTAAAGAGGCTTCGTATGCACTACACTAGACCCGATGTGCCGAGAGGAGAGCATGAAATATCGCCGCGAAGACCCCTTTTTTGGCCCCGGGCCGGGGGAAGCGAGCCCGCTACGGGCGGGAACTTTTCCCGGAACCCCTCGTTTGATTCCATAAGGAGCACGTATGGCCGGGACGGATACGGAACGACGAGACAAGCCGAGCGATGAAGAGATTATCGAAAGCGTCAAGCAAGGATCGACGGACGCTTTCGGAGTCATCGTCGAGCGGCACCAGAGCGCCATCGTGAACTACGTGACAGGCATTCTCCGGGACCGCGCGAAGGCGACGGACGTCGCCCAGGAAACGTTCCTTCGAGCCTACCGCGCCGCGCCGCGGTACGAGCCCGTGGCGCCGGTCAAGACGTGGCTCCATACCATCGCCACGCGCCTCGCCATCAGCGAGATCCGGCGCGAGAAGCGCTGGGGCAAGCTGCTCTTCAGCGCGAGGGACAGCGAGGCGCACGAGGGCGTCATGACGAACGCCCCCTCGAAGACGCCGTCGCCCGAGGCGAATCTGACGCGGCAGGAGGTCGTGGAGCGGGTGCGCGGGGCCGTGAGGAGTCTTCCCGAGAAATACCGCGTCGTGGTGGCCCTGCGGGACCTGCAGGGGCTCTCGTACGAGGAGATCGAGAACGTGGTGGGCTGCCCCCTGGGCACCGTCAAGTCGCGCGTCAACCGCGGGCGGCTCATGCTCAAGGACGTGCTGCGGGAGTTCGTGGAGAGCTGATATGCCGCAAAAGTGCGCCGCGCTCCGCCATTATTACGCCCGGTACTACGAGGGCGGGCTCTCGGACGGGGAGCGCCTGCACGTCGAGCGCCACCTGCGCTCCTGCGCCGAGTGCTACGAGGACTACCAGGCGTACGTGAGCACCTGCGACCTCCTGCACGGCCTGCCGCCCGTCGAGGCCCCGTTCGGCTTCGCGAGCCGCGTGCGCTTCGCCCTGCGCGCGGAGCCGGAGCCGGCGAAAAGAATTTTCCTGCCTTCATTTCAAACCCCTTCCCTCACCTACCTCCTACCTTCCCTCGGAGCGGTGGCCCTCGTGGTCGCCGCTTCCGCCTTTATGATGACCCGTTATACCCCGTGGGAGCGGGGCGCGCCGTCCCCGCCGCCCGATTCCCCCCGCGTCGCGACCGCCCGCGCCGAGGCGCCCCCGCCCGCCGCGCATGTTTCTCTTCCGGCGGACCGGGCCGCCATGGAATCCGACAAGGAGGTGGAGGAGGTGGAGGCGCTCATCGAGGACATCAACGCCCTCGCCTCCCAGATCCGCTCGGAGCCGATCTTCCTCGGCGGCGACGACGCGCACGAGCTCGTCTTCGACCCCTACGCCATCTACCACCGCCCCGCCGAGCCGGTGGAGGCGGCCGCCGCGGCGTACTCCCCGTAACACAGGAAGGTGCCGAACATGAGAGCCTTGCCTTTCGCTTTGTTTGCGGCGTGGACGGCGGCGCTGCCGGCGTTCGCCGGCGGCTGGGCCGGCATGTGCGTCAAGGACACGCCGCGGGGCGTGCGCGTAACGTGCGTCTGCCCCGACGGGCCGGCCGAAGACGTCGGGGTCCGGATCGGCGATATCCTCGAGTCCGTGGAGGGCCAAAGCGTGGATTCGGTGCACACCCTGGCGGCGCACATCGACGCCGCGCAGCCGGGAGAGCGCATCGAGCTTCGGATGCGGCGGGAGGGGTCTCCGCCGCAGCCTTTCTCGCTCGTTCTGGAAGAGCGCCCGGAGACGCCGGAAAACGCCGGCTGCGCCGTGGGGTGGCCGAACCTGAACGTTCCGGACCTCATGCGGCACATCCACCCGCACAAGGTGCGCGCCGCCTATCTCGGCGCCACCGTCCAGGAGATGACGCCCGAGCTGCGCGAATACTTCGGCGCGCCCTCCGACCGCGGCGTCCTCGTCGCCGGCGTCGACGAGGACAGCCCCGCCGCCCGCGGCCTCGAGGTCGGGGACGTGATCCTGGAAATCGAAAAAATTCCCGTCCGCTGCGGAAGCGACCTGATCTCGGCCGTGCGCGAGCGCGAGGCGGGCGAGAGCGTGTCGCTCCGGGCGCAGCGCCGCGGCCGGCCGCTCGAGCTCTCCTTCCGGCTCGAGGCGCGTGAAAAAACGCGGTTCGACCTCGGCATGCTCCTCTCCGGCCACGGGGATTGCCCCGCCGAAAAGGGCGGCCAGTGCCGGTTCCTGTGGCACTGGAGCGAGGAGGATTTCGAGACGAGTCTGAAGCGCCTGGAGGACATGATGCAGACGGAGCGGTTCCAGAGGATGATGTCCGAGCGCGCCCAACGCCAGAGGATGCTCGAGGAGAAGCTCAAGGCGCTCGAGGAGAAGCTCGAGGCGCTCGAAAAGAAAGCGCGCATGCCGAAGGCGCCGGCCATCTGAGAAGCGCTGAATCTTCTCTTCCTTCTTCATCTGTTCTGCTCCAACCCCGGCAACTTGCTTCCTGCTTGTACAGGCAAGGTGCAAGCGAGCCGACCTTGACAAGGCGCGGGAATTTCCCTAGACTGAAGCCTCGTCTTTGCACCACTTGTTGCGGGGTGGAGCAGTCAGGTAGCTCGCAAGGCTCATAACCTTGAGGTCGCGGGTTCAAATCCCGCCCCCGCTACCAATGTATG